>JADBKA010000125.1 GCA_014896635.1 Ktedonobacteraceae bacterium | reverse complement strand
AACATCCGCCTGCCTGAGCGATCTGAGCAGACGCGCTGCAACAGTAATACCTGCAGTACCGCCACCTACAATAACGACCTGATGATGAGATGTACTCATATACCCTCCTTGCTGCGTAGAAAGGATCTGTGGTCACTCTGCGACCAGAAAGAAAAGGGTTGTTGACTACGCCGGTCTATATACAATAACAACACACATTACACATACCCAGAGCCGGCGGTGGAGACATGCTTTCTGTCCCCACCGCTTCTCCTGTGCGACTGCTCAACAGTCTTTCAGGAAAAACATCAGGGATGCGCGTGGGTATGATCCTGCGTTGCCGCAGACATCTGCGCACCATCAACACCAGTCTCGATGGGCAACGCGGCCCTCAGCCACTCATCCATACCGCCACGCACAGCAATGACTTCACGCCCGGTGGCAGCAATCATGCTGGCGGCGATCTCAGCCCGATGGCCGGTCAGGCAGAACGTGACTATCGGCTGATCTTTCGGCAATTCATGCATGCGCTGCGGCAGATCACCGAGATGGATATAGTGCGCGCCGGGGATGTGGCCCGCGCGCCACTCGTCGGGACGGCGCACATCCAGCACCCAGAGCGATTCGCGCCGCGACCAGTGCCTGTAGAGCGTCTCAACGTCCATGCTGGCGAACTGGCCGGTCGGCAGAGCTGCCGCCTTCCAGGCAGAAAGGCCGCCATCCAGGTAGCCGTTGACCTGCTCATAGCCGATACGGATAAGCTGCACCACCGCCTCGCGGCGCCCTTCTTCGTCTTCAATCAAAATCATCAATGGAACGTTGAAAGGCAGCAGCCAGCCAACGTAGGTGGCGAAAGAAGCATCAAGTTCGATATTAAGTGAGCCGGGAATGTGCTCACGTGCAAACGCATCGCGGCTGCGCCCATCTACCAGGGGAATGCCCTTCTGCATGCGCTCCAGTATCTCTTGCGGTGAGAACGGCGCCGGCGTGGGGATCGAACCGAGCACGCGCGGCCCTTCTCTGTTCGTCGGACCCATATGGCTATAGTAAGCAGGCCAGGCCGAATAGCCCGCAATCTGCCGCTTGACAAATTCCTCTTCATTCTTCGCCAGGGCTGCGGGATTGACCAGCCGCTCCTGGGCAATCGTCGTTGTACGTGCTGACTCGGTAGCCGTTGACATACAGAACGAGCCTGCGCCATGCGTCGGGTAGACAGGCAGGTGGCCCGGCAGCGTATCCAGCAGACGTCTCAATGTGTGATACTGCTGGTGCGTCAGCGTCATCATCATGCCTGGGCCAAGCAGGTCAGTACGCCCGGCGTTGGCCGCGAGGAGACTGCCACCACTGAAGAGTCCACTCGGCTCCCTGTTATCCCGCTCATAGAGCAGGTAGCTCACATGCTCAGGCGTGTGGCCCGGCGTCGCCAGGACCTGGAAGGTGAGCGCGCCAGTCGAGAAACGATCGCCCTCTCTGACGGGATGGAACTCGTACTTGAGCGGATCAGCCGCACTGGCATAGATGGTCGCGCCCACCTGCGCAACCACCTCGCGCGAACCGGTAATGTAGTCGTTATGGATATGCGTCTCCATCACATGCGTGATTTTGACACCTTCTCGCTCCGCCGCTCGCAAGTACACGTCAATATCACGGCGCGGATCAACAATCGCTGCTGTTTTGCTCTCGCTATCAGAGATCAGGTACGATTGATGTCCCAATCCCTCGACGACAAACTGTTCAATTTTCATGTCTGTTGCTCCCGTCCTTTCGTCAGCCTGCAAGACCCCTACACCTCACAGGCCCGCTACTAACCTGGCATCGTCGCCAGAGAACTCCTTTGTCAAGCACTGGAACTTACTACGCAAATATGATACGATGAAAGCGAGCCAAAGTCAATATGACAATATACCCTGTTATAATAAGATATGATGAGAGTGGTATAATTGTGATACGATTGTGATATGGGGAAAACCGATGACTGAACATCGCTTAACAGCCGGACCGCTGCCGCTGTACCACCAGCTCAAGCTCGCTCTGCAAAGCGAGATCGAGCAGGGGATCTACCAGGCAGGCGCACGCCTACCTTCTGAGGCAGAATTGACACGGCAGTATGGAGTAAGCCGTATCACCGTACGGCAGGCGCTTGACGAACTGGAAGCAGAGGGACTGATTGTACGCCGGCACGGGAAAGGCACCTACGTAGCTGAGCAATGCGTCCAGCAAGAGCTGGTACGATTGACCGATTTTGTTGAGGATATGCAGCAGGCTGGCCTGCATCCCTCGTCACGGGTGCTGGCCTTCGAGCGCGAAGCGGCCCTGCCAGCCGTTGCCAGAGTGCTACGCCTGCCGACCGGAGCACTGGTAGTGCGCGTTGACCGTCTACGTTTCGCTGAGCAGTGCGTCATCGCTTACGATACAACGTGGCTGCCGTTGCGTTTTGGCGAATTGCTCAATGGCGTCGATCTGAGCCGCGAGACGATCTATCGTGTTCTGGAACAGCGATACGGCATTGCCGTCGTTTCTGGCACATTCTACATCACAGCAGCTATAGCGACTGCCCAGAAGGCCGAATTGCTGGAAACAACGACGGGCGCACCTTTGCTCGTTATAGAGCGCGTCTCCTACACGACGAACAATGAGCCTGTCTATATGCAGAAACGTTACTACCGGCCAGATCGCGTCCAGTACCGCGTCTCTTTACGTCGCCATGCCGCTGTCGAGGGGAATGGGAACTCAACCATTGATGAGTTCCGCGCCGTCTTCCAGGAACAGGGACAGGAATCAGCGGTAGGAGAATAGGCCACTGCCAGGATTCCCGGTAAGAGAAAGGTCGTCGCACGTTGTATAATTAAGAGGAGTCAGGAACTTCTCTTTCAGGAGGATTTGATGCGCTGTCCTAATTGCCATATTGAGTGCGAGGAAGCAGATATCCGCTGCCCCGGCTGCGGAACGGATCTCACCGTGACTTCGACCAGCCTGGTCCCGGCACGATCAGCTCTGCCGGTATTGCAGAATACCAGCCTGTCACGCAAAGTCGCCACCGGCGTCGGCGCGCTGGTACTCGGCCTCGGCATAGAGCTTGTGCGTCGCGGCCTGCTCTCCCGCCTGATCCCGTCTCCGGCGCGCGTGGCCGAACACTCGCTGCCAGTTCTCACAAAACTAAGGGATATTTTGCCTGCGCATGAGGAAAAGTCCCTGAAGAAAGCCCGCAAGGGCTACGAAATACAAGAAACCGTTGTGTACGTCAGCCGGCGTGTGATCCGCCGTTAGGCTCTTTTTCCTGCCAGGCTCATAAAGAGAGAATGCTCACAAGGAAACGCCGGCCTGCGACTCTTCTGCTCATTATAGCTCTACTGCCCATCATCCTTGCGGCCTGCTCAGCCGATACAGGCATATTCGCCGGAGGAACGTGGCAGGCCGGCAGCTTGCAGAATCGCCATATCCGCGCCCTGGCCGTCAATGCGAACGATACACAGACGATCTACGCCGCCGATGAGCAGGGACACGTCTTTCTCAGCAGCGATGCTGGCGAACACTGGACAGAGCACAGCAGCGGTTTACCCCTGCCAGTGCCTGTTCACATGCTTACCTTTGACAGTACAGGCAAAAAGCTGTATGCGGCAACCGATAAGGGCCTCTATGTGGCTTCAGATCGCGTAGAGCACTGGCAACCCCTGCCCGCCACCGGAGCGCCTGCAACTGCGTATCTGTCGCTTGACGTGGACCCTGCTGCACCAGCACATCTCTTTGCAGGAACCGCTCATCAGGGCGTGCTGATCAGCCGCGATGGTGGAGCAACGTGGACAGCGGTAAATAATGGTCTTGCACCAGGCACCACCGTCTACAGCATCACCTTTGATGCCAACCAGCACCGGCTCTGGGCCGCCACATCTAACGGCGTCTACCGCACCGATGAGCAGGCTGCGGCCTGGCAGGCGATGAATAAAGGACTGCCAGCCAGTACCGCCGCCTATACCGTGCAACCGGCTTCTCTGATCGGCGGAGACAAAAATCTTGTGTACCTGGGAACAGCGCGCGGTTTCTATTTCTCACACGATGCCGGCGTGAACTGGTCAAAAGCGCAGGAGAATCTGTCAGCAACGACTATTCATCGCATTCTGATCGATTTTCGCCGCTCAGATGCACGTACACTGTTTGTCGCTACTAGCGTCGGAGCGTTCCGTAGTAGCGATGGCGGTCAGACGTGGGGAGGCATCGCCTCAGGACTACCGCGTCAGAAGCCGGTCTACGACCTGACATTGGGCGGGGATAACTACTCCCAGCTGTTCGCAGCAGTTGATAACGTCTACCTCTATCCCAGCAGTGGCGGTGGACTGAGCGGCTCGCGTATCCTGATCTTCCTGCTGGTTGCCGCGCTCTTCTTCTTCCTCTTCCAGATGACGCATCGCCGGCGCCGCCGAATGCTCACCTCACGCCCTGAAACGCAGCAGACAGTCCCACCACCGACGCCACCAACATCTGAACATTAGATCGCTTATTGCTCGAACTACTGTACAACTTCCATTAAGAGAATACTCCAGCCATGTTGACACAGCCAGATTCTACTGCGATAATGCTTCTTACAAGAACTGGCATATATCACTGTTGTTCTGTACGCGGTGGCTAGCGCATGCCGGTAGAAAGACAGGCAAAAAGCGCGGCGTAGTAAAGGTGTTTTTACAGGCATGAGCACATTACAAAAGTCTTTATTTGCCCCAGAGAGGCCGAGAGCGTTTGGCGTCGGCTATCATAATGTGGGCAGCGGCGTGTTGCGCGCCTCCGACGAGGCGATGATCAAAAAAATCGAGCGCCACTACGGCGAGCGCTGCGGCCATCTACCGCTAGATGCCAGTCGCATTGGCGTGCTCGTCGAATATCCCACGCCGGACATCTGTGAGCAAATCGGCTATCTTGGACAACTCTTCGGCAAGGATATCGCTCCCATCACCTTCGACGATTTTAAGCGGCAGACACAACAGATATCTGGTAATCCCCCGCTGATCGTGCCGTACATCAATGTTCCTGAAACAGAGATGCGCATACGCCAGGATCTGGGAGCGGAGACCTGGGGACTGCCGGGCCAGCTCACGGTCATGTTGAAAAACAAGGCCAGTTTTTATCAACTCGTTGATGAACTCGGCCTGGAAGGCTTTGCTCTTCCCGATTACACTATCGCGCACGTGTATGATGTCGCCAGCACAACACAGCAGTTCCTGTACCGCGTGGAAGAACTCTACCACCGGGCGGGAATGCCGGACTATCCCCTGGGTGTGATGCTGCGCGCTGCCGAGTCCGATGGCAACTACGGCTGCTGCCTGCTCCAGGAACAGCAAGGAACAGTCATGGTATTGCCCGACGGGGAAGCCGGACATAGTGGCTACTACAGCACCTGGCAAGAGGCGCTGCTCGTGGCTCAGCGACAACTCGCCGCGACGATGAATTTGCAAAAGGAAACACGTATCGTCATCAGCCGCTTTGTTGAGCTGGTGGACTCGCCGGGCATGTCTGTGGTTATTATGGATGGCCACGTCGAGTCCCTGGGCTGGAACGGGCAGTTACAGCATCAGGGCAGTAAAGCATGCATCGGCACCAGTACATACAGCACGAATCATCCACACTTGCTCAACATGCGACCACACTACGAAGAGCGCACAGCGGACTATTTCGAGCAACTGCTGCGCCTGGCTGCCGGGCGCTGTGGCCTGGATTTTACGACCTTGCACGGCATTGCCAACCTGGACATCATGATTCCGGGTGAGATGGAGCAGGCATTGCAGGCGCATCGCAAGCAGCCACCACTCCATTATCTCGCCGAGTGCAATCCACGCTGGACCAACTACACCGACGCGATCATGACCGTGATCGGCGCCAGTCGCAGAGCGCCGACTATCCGGAATATGCGAGCGGTGATCCAGGAAGGCATCAGTACCTTCGATAAATACCCTCTACCCGCGTATGTCGATCCACGTATTGTGCGCGAGCGGATCTTCGAGCGCGATGCTGTGCTCAGGCAGTCAGGCATGAGAATCATCTGCCGCATGGCAAAGAATCCAATGGGAGTGATTTTCGCCGGCGATACATGCCAGGCCAGCAAAGAATTCGATCTTATCATTTCCTCACTGGCTGACTGACATTTTTCCCGACACCGGTAGCAGAGCGATCAGGAGAATGAGCTATCCCCAGATTTTCTTCATCAGCACCAGGATGCAACAAAAGAGGGTGCTCAAACGTAGCAGTTCTACAGAGGAAGTACATTGTATCAAAGAGCAACCATGCCTGTAGGCGTGGTGAGAAGCACTCAGGTGGAGGAGTTACTAAATGGTACGTTGCACAGTCTGTGGAGCTGAAGTCACAGGGAAAAATTTCTGTTCCAACTGTGGTGCTCCGGCTCAACCAGCGATAGGAGCATCCGCACCATTAATTTGCGAGCGTTGTGGGCGCCAGAGCGATCCGGGCGCACGTTTTTGTAATCACTGCGGTGATCCGTTTGGACCGCCAGCCCCACCAGCCTACCAGCCGGGAAATGCCTACGGTCACACGAACTATCCGGCTGCGCCGCCGCCACCGCAACCAGCGTATCCTCCTGCGCCACAACCCCATTACGGGCAGCCGGTTCCACCTCAGCCGCAGATGGTATTGCGCTGTCCTGTTTGCCAGGCTATCTCGGCGCTGGGGTCGCAATATTGTGCGAATTGTCATAACAGTTTGCAGGGCATCCCGCCAACCCCTGTGCAGACTCCCGGCCAGGTAGGCGAGATCCATATTCATCATCATCACGGACAGCCTGCACCTTATGGCTACCCACCTCATGGTTATCCACAGCATGGCTACCCGCGCCGTTATGGTGATTCCGGTCCTCTCGATGGATGGGGAGGCGCGCTGGCAGCCGGTGCAGGTGGTCTGCTCGGTGGCCTCGTCCTGGGAGAAGTTGCAGAGGAGATTTTTGACGACGACTAACAACTAAATCCGCACAAAAAGCGAACAGGGTAAGAAAGTTGCAAAAACATTGAAGTTTGCATTCAGCACTCTGGCTTGCCCACAATGGTCGCTGGAACAGATTGTCGAGCATGCCAGGCAGTACGGCTACAATGGCATCGAACTGCGCCTGCTGGACGGAGAAGTGCTCGATCCAGTAAAAGACGCCGGGAAGATCAGGCATGCGGTAACTTACTGCCGCGAGCACGGCCTGGAGGTGTGCGCGCTTGATACCTCGTGCCGCTTCAACATCAGCAACGTGCAGGAACGTACACGACAGATTGAAGATGCCCGGCGCTGGATCGAACTGGCACAGGAAGTCCAGGTCTCTGTTTTGCGTACCTTTGGCGGCTACAGTCCGGCAGATGAGCCGCAGCCCACTGAGCAGGAAGAGGACGAGCGCATAATCGAGGCGCTGCGCCAGCTCGCACCACTGGCCGAACAGGCCAGTGTACGTATTGCTCAGGAAACACACGATGCCTTCTCCTCAGCCAGGCGCGTAGCGAGCATTCTGCAAGCTGTGAACTCTGAAGCCGTGACGGCGCTGTGGGACAGCCACCATACCTACCGCGTGGGAGAGAGCGTGGAGGATGTCCTGACAGCGCTCGATAGGCGTATCAGCCATGTCCATGTCAAGGACGCTCGCAGGCTTGCTGGTGAGCAGGGCGATCAATGGCGTCTTGTTCTGCTGGGCGCAGGTGAAGTGCCGGTGCGTGAGATGCTGAGCGCACTGAAAAGATATGGCTATGATGGCTATATCTCTATAGAATGGGAAAAGAAGTGGCACCCACAGATCGAGGAGCCTGAGGTCGCTCTGCCGCAAGGCATCGCCTGGCTCAGAAGAGAGGCAGTTTAAAGAAAGAAGGAGACCGCCTGGTAGCGGTCTCCAGATCCCCACAGACTAAGTAGGTGGAAAGAACGAATGAGAAGCGGGGTCCAGGGGCGGCTGCCTCTGGCGGGGCAGGGGGTGTCCTCATTTCCCCCTTTTTCTCAATTCTAAGGTCCACCTACTTAGACACCACTAAAAGCCGAGAAGCCGCCATCAACAGGAACGACGATACCGGTGATGAAGGCCGATGCCGGGCTGACCAGCCAGAGCAGCGTTCCCACCAGGTCTTCAGGCTCGCCCAGGCGCCCGGCTGGCGTATGCGCCAGGATCGTCTGACCTCGTGGCGTATAGTCGCCGGTCTGTGCGTCGGTCAGCAGGTAGCGATTCTGTTCCGTGAGGAAGAAGCCGGGCGCGATAGCATTGACACGGATGTCTGCGCCGTATTCCTGCGCCATGTAGACAGCCAGCCACTGCGTAAAGTTGACAATAGCAGCTTTGGCCGCTGCATAGGCCACGACGCGCGTGAGCGGGCGCAATGCGGCCATCGAAGCAATATTGACAATACAGCCCTGCCTGCGTTCAGCCATGACACGACCAAATACTTTACAGGCACGCAACGTGCCAGAAAAATTAAGAGCGAAAACGTCATCTATCGCTTGATTATCGAGAGCAAAAAAGTTGCTTTCAGGGGCAACCGTCGCGCCAGGTCGGTTGCCACCAGCAGCGTTGACCAGAATATCAACGGGACCAAACGCAGCCGTAACCTGCGCTAAAGCCTGCTCAAGCGAGGCGTGATCGGTCACATCGCAGGCCACCCCGATAGCCTCTCCTCCGCCGGCCTGAATCGCTCCGGCCACCTGCTGGCAACTCTGAAGCGTGCGACTGGCAACAGCCACACGCGCCCCCGCCTGCGCCAGAGCACGCGCCATTGCTGCTCCGAGCACGCCACTGCCACCAGTAATCACCGCCGTTTTCCCCCGAACAGTAAAGAGTGCTTGCGGATCAATTGTATGAGACATGCTCAGAAATACATCCTTCCTCGAAACTGATGCCCCCGGTATCGAATGCAAGGAGTTGTTTCTTATGTGGTGTCAATAGCTGTGTACGGCTGCGGGGTGTCATCCAGTTATCTTTGCTGGTCGTAGGATATACCGACAGAACGATGCATGTCAAGACTCTCGTGTAGAGGCTACACTACCCGGAGTGAAGGTCCTGATTCTTGCTGACTTTTAAATAGCCCTGAACAGTCTACACCATCTACGCCATCTACACAAAACGGTGCCGATACGTTATAATCAAGCGCAGAGCCACAGGCAGGAAGAAGTAAGCAAGTAAGCACTTCCCCAGAGATTTTGTTTACCTGGAGGAGAGCAGCGCGGAAGCAGAGAAGTTAGACGAGTGCTTATGTCCAGCAAACCGGCAGGCAAAACATTTACTATTACTACACCTGATAGTAAAGTCAACCAGAGAGATAGCAAAGCAATCTCTCATCAGCGATCTCTGGTCTGCCTGCTTCCCTTCTTTCTGTTCATACTGCTTATATCACTTTCTGCCTGTAGTGACGAAGGTGTGAGCCGACCTGCCGCTTCTACCAGGAACGCACAAGGAGGATTTTCGTCTCAACCGCCGCATTCCGTAGCCTCTATAGCTACAGGGAATTTCCGTGAATACAACTTACCGCAGGCACACAGCGGCCTCATGCGTCCTGTTGTTGATCGCAGAGGTCGAATCTGGTTTGGCGAAATGAGCCATAATTTCCTGACCGTCTTTGATCCTGCCACCCAGCAATTCACACAATTGACGCTGCCTGGAGGCGCTCATGGTATCATGGGGATCGCCGTTGCCCCTGACGACACCATCTGGTTCGCTGAGCAGTACGCTAACTACATCGGCCACTATGATCCTGCTGCCCGTCGATTTCAGACTTACGCCTTGCCTTCCCTCACCATACCCGATCCTGGCAAGCACAATCAGCAACTCACTCTTCCCAGCGCTCCCAACGACATCGCGCTCGACGCACAGGGGAATGTCTGGTTTACCGAGTTAAACGCCGATTCCATTGGCAGACTTGATCCGCGAACGGGGATATTCAGGCACTACCCACTTACCGCCATAAAAAGCGTACAGACGCTCAACCCTTATGGCATCACCGTCGATGCTCATGATCTCATCTGGTTCACTGAAGCAGCGACAAATCGCCTGGGGAGCCTCGATCCCATCACCGGCCAGATTCGCCAGTTCACTGTACGTGGCACAGTTGTCCCTTTAATGGAAGTTGCCAGCGATGCTCAGGGCATCATCTGGGCCACCGGCTTCAGCGGCAATCTGCTGCTCAAATTTGATCCTGCTACAACTACTTTTACAACTTACATCGCACCTTCTACCCACAATAACACTGGTAGTCTCTACGGCCTGACCATCACAGCCGACCGCGCCATCTGGCTCACCGTCGCTGCCGAGAACGTAATCGCTCGCTTTGAGCCGGCATCCCACCTCTTCACCTACTATCGCATTCCTACCGCCAGCAGCCTGCCCCTGGGCATTGCCGCCGGTCCCGATCATACGCTCTGGTTCACTGAAGCCGGGGGCAACAAACTCGGCATGCTCAAGCCATAAGCGGGCTACTAGAACGAGAATGGCTGATAGAAAGGTATGTGACCTCACCATTGGGGCAGGCTCACCTCGAAAAATATGCGCTAAAGCGGGGCAAAGTTCCGTTGAATATGGTATACTAGGTACGTAGAAATTTCCACCTGGCATACTATACTGGCTGTACCGCTTTCATCTCATAACGAAAAAACGTGGTACTATTTCTTCGTCACCATATCCAGTAAGAACAGAGAGCAGGGAGATTGAGCAATGGAGCCACTTGTTGACAGCTACGGACGGCGCATCAAGAGCATGCGTATCTCTATTACCGATAAATGCAACTTCCGTTGCACCTATTGTATGCCCGCCGAAGGTCTCCCCTGGCTAAAAAAAGCTGAGATCCTCACTTATGAGGAGATTGTGCGCATCAGTCGCGTGGCCGTCAGCATGGGGATCGAGCAAATCCGCCTGACAGGCGGCGAGCCGCTGGTACGCCGCGATGTTCCCGACCTGGTACGCCAGCTTCACCAGATTCCTGGCTTGCGCAGTCTGAGCCTGACTACCAACGGTGTCTTGCTGAAACAACAGGCCGGGGCGCTGGCCGAGGCCGGCCTGACACGCATCAATGTAAGCCTGGACTCGCTGGTACGCGAAAAATTCGCTCAGCTCACGCGCCGCGACCAGCTCGACCGCGTTCTGGAAGGACTGGCGGAACTGGAAAAATATCCTTCTATCCATCCCATTAAGATCAATGCCGTCGCTATGCGCGGCTTTACCGAAGATGAAGTCCTGGATTTCGTGCGTTTCGCCCGCCATACCGCCTATATTGTGCGCTGGATCGAGTTTATGCCGCTCGACGCCGATCAGATCTGGCGCAAAGAAGATATTCTCACCGGCGCCGAAATTAAAGCGATCATCGAATCACAGTACGGTCCCCTTGTCTCTATCACATCGGGCGACCCGTCCGAGACCGCACGCCGCTATACTTTCAGCGATGGCATCGGCGAAGTCGGCTTTATCAATCCAGTCAGCGAGCCGTTCTGCTCCACCTGTGACCGCATTCGCCTCACGGCAGATGGACAGCTCCGCACCTGCCTCTTCGCCACCGAAGAAACCGACCTGCGCTCCGTCGTTCGCTCCGACGCCGATGATGAAACGCTCGCCAGCGTTATTCGCCAGGCCGTCTGGCATAAAGAATTGAAACACTACATAGGAGATAAACGATTCAAACGCGCTAACCGCAGCATGTCGATGATCGGCGGCTGAGTTTCACTACACCGCTGCACTGCCGCACTGGCGTGATTCAGCAAAGCTCTCGCTCCCCCGGCAGGCTCTGCATACCGCTCTGCATACCGCACAACAGAAAGCCAGCGGGCTTTCTCACTGCGGGGGCGCTATCCTCAATCTTTTACTTTCCAGCAACAATTTATTCACTGGCACTTTCTTCAATCGCTGAAAAAGCGGACCCTATTATATATGCAGGGGAACAAAGCATTACAGTAACAGTTACTCTTGAACAGCCTGTTCGTTTCTATAGAAAAATAGATTTTAATGTGCATATCTATAAAATATTCACATTAAGATCTGCCGAAACACTCCTACTACAATGGGCAAGCCAGCCCGGAAAGAGGCTCCTGTGGTATACGACGATACAGAACTGTTGACAGTACACGAGGTTGCAAGGCAACTGCGCGTGGATGACACGACGGTCAGGCGCTGGATCAAGAATGGGGTCCTAGATGCAATCACCCTGCCCCATCATGGCACACGCCAGGCTTATCGCATCCGCCGCTCCACGCTTGACGCCCTGCTTTCTTCATCAACACTTACACAAGACGCAGCAAAGCAGTAGCCAGATTGGGGACAATCTGTTAGACTAAGAAGCATTCAGTGAATCCATTGCCTGGGGCGTCCAGGTACAGGAAGGGGCTTCTCTTGTCTGCTATTGATACTCAGGCGTTTTTTCAGGAACTTGGCGGTGAGGATATTTCAGGATTCGCCGCGTTGCATGCACCCGTCCGGTCTAGCCCCGGCGGCACTCCCTATCTCGATGTGCCGGGAGTTGTTGTCCTGGCACGCCCGGCGACTCAACCCGCCGGGTTGACCGGTTTTCTCGCCGGTTTTGATCCGGCGCTGCACTTCCCTGAGTACACGCAAGATTCCACACCGCTACCGGATGGAGCGCAGGTCTGTAAGATTGCCGGACAGCTCTGCTACATGAGCTTTGGTCCCAGGCGTACTATGAACGCTCAGGCACAGCGTTACTTCGACAATCTCAAGTCTTCCGGGCATGGCTCGGTCCTGGAACATGCCAGCTTCAGCCTGCTGCTCTACGGCATCTCGCGCAGCGTGACGCATGAACTGATCCGTCATAGAGCAGGCTTCAGCTTCTCACAAACGAGTCAGAGGTATGTCTCCGGTCGCATGCTGCGCTTCGTCGAGCGTCCCGAATACCGCGCCGATGAGCAACTGCATGCCCAGTTTCTCCAGCGCATCGACCGCACGGCCCAGGAATACGCCGCGCTCACCAGCCGTTTACTGGAAATGCAACAGGCAGGCGTGAGCATTCTAAGCGCCGAGGCCCGCACCGATCTGCGCAAAAAGGTGCAGCAGACAGCGCGCTCACTG
>JADBKA010000124.1 GCA_014896635.1 Ktedonobacteraceae bacterium | reverse complement strand
CCTGGTGGCGCTGATTCTTCTCGCGGAAGAGCAGGCAAGCGACACGCTGAATGAAGAAAGGATGCCGGCCAGCCAGCGTCAGGATCTCTTCTACATCCTGCTCGCTGAAAGGATCACCACAGGCTCTGGCCGGTTCTGTGATTAATTGATGCGCCTCGTGATTATCGAGTGTACCCAGATGATAGACGCCAAAGATGTTGAAGAATGGCGATCCTTCGATATAGGGATGACAGCAAGTATCCAGTGGTGTGATAGAAGCGGTGATGTAGGACACACGCCCGTGATTGGCTTGAGCGCGTAGGAACGAAAAGAAGCTGGCATCGAAGTGGGTGTTATACGTGATCTTGTGGAAAGCGTCAAAAAGCAGCACAGTATGAAAGCCCTGTTCCTGAATTTGATCGAGCAGGGAGCGCAATTTATCAGGGCTGTCCTCTTCCTGAGGTGCCTGTAATACGAGGCCGGGTCTGCTTTGCGCGAGCAACTGTGTGCAAACCTCATCCAGAAAATCCTGGACTGTATCGGTAAGAAATTCCCCCAGGTCGATATACACAAGCAGATGTTTCTGTAAATCGTACACAGAGGCGAAACGTTGCTGTATTTCAGGCAGGACGATACAGCGCAAGAGCGAAGATTTCCCAATGCGTCGTGTTCCCACAACCGAAACGCAGCGGCGAGCAATAATCTCTGAGTAAAGATAATCTAGGGCTTCAGTCCGGCCAAAGAATCGCTCTGCTTCTAAAATCGTCGTCGAAGTGCCGTAAGGATTAAGCGGTGTGGTTGTCATACAAATCTCTCCTGAAAAATGCTAAATGGTGCATCCTTTCTCTCATGGGAGAAGAAGAAAAGAACGGGGACACCCATCCCACTCTGTGGAATCGAACCCGGCTAAGCAGGGACCCGCCTTTCCCCGCCAGGAAGGCAGATGCTTCCTGGACCTCCTCTAAACAAGAGACAGGAGAAAGAGAACTATTTCGATGCTTCGCACGTAAGAAGTATAACTCTATCGCATTGCTATTAGTATATAGTACAGGCCAGAATCGTGCCAGCGTCGAGTGATTTCAACGAGTTCCAGATAAATTGTAAAAGACCGATGGCATAATCCTGGCGCGATTCGTAATGGCCGGGCCAGAGAGCGTGCTATACTTCAGAGTAAAGATCGCAGACGGTGATTTTGTTGAGCGAAAAAGGGAGGGGAGGTAGCAGGTAGTATAAGGAGCTATTTATGACAACTATATCGAATACCTCTGGCTCACAGTCGCCGAAAGAGGACGTGCAGGCCCTTCAGGAAGCCTTGAGGCTCGGCCTGGCTGCCATCAGCGAATTATGGTTTCACACCACGACCGACTGGGTAACAAGCGTCCATGCAGCAGATATTGACGGTGACGGCGATTACGAGGTACTTGTCGGATCACGAGATGGTAGCGTTCGCGCCCTGACAAGAAAGGGACAGGTGAAGTGGCAGCATGAGGAGAGCTGCGGAGAATGGGTTGGCTCGGTTTTTGCCATCAATGCGGCGGATGCGCTGGATCGTGTACGGGTCATTACAGGAGCACGTGACGGAGCAGTAGTTGCTCTGAATGATCTGGGGAAGGTGCTCTGGAGCTATCGTGCCGGTCAGGTGATTCGGCGAATACGTGTGCTTGACATTAATCGGGATGGGCGAGCCGAGGTATTGATCGCCTCGGAAGATTGCTCGGTCCACGCTCTTGCCTGTGATACCGGCGAGTTGCTATGGAAATATGACTCGAAGGGCTGGATTCGCTCGGTTTTTGCTGTCGATATTGACAACGATGGCGAGGCCGAAACCCTGGCGGCATCCGGTGATAGGCACCTGTATGTGCTCGACTGCCGGGGAGAGCTGAAATATCGACTGGATATGGGCTGTAAAATCTATACGCTCTGGGCCGCTGATCTGGATAACGATGGTGAAATCGAAATCCTCTACGGCTCGGACGACAAAGACCTCTGCGCCATGAAGCCCGATGGACGCCGCCTCTGGCAGGTCAGACCGGAGAACCGCATCCACTCGATCAACGTCGCGGATCTCAACAACGATGGACGCCTGGAAATTATTGCTGCATCGGAAGACGAGCATATCTATTTTCTGGATGATCAGGGGAACATGATCTGGAAGCATTTTCTGGGTCATCGCATCGACAGCGTTTTTGGCATTGATCTGAACCGCGATGGTATCTGGGAAGTCGTTGTCGGCGCTGAAGATAATAATGTGCATGTCCTGCGTGTTGAACTACCCGCAGGGCTGCTGAGCAAGATCAAAGACTGCTACCAGGCTCTCGGTCGGCCTCACCCTTCCACTCTGAGTCTCACCCTCACCGAAAGACGCTTGCTGGAAGACCTCATCAGAACTTCCGCCGAGGAATATAGCATCACGCTGAACGAGGTGGAGCAGATGCTTGCTGCTCACAACTACTATGGTGCACTCTCGGATCTGCTCATGCTGGATGAGCAGCGCGTGCAAATTCTCTGGACATACCCCATCGAGCATACTCGCTCGCTCGCTCTCTATGATACGGTAGATCCCCGCTCGTCGTACTTTGCCATCGCTACGCATGATGGCGACGTCAGCGTGTTCAATGCCGACAGGGAAATGCTCTGGACCTATCATTTTGATGAGCGTATTCGCATGGCCCAGGTGGCCGATGTTGACCTGGATGGCCGTATTGAAGTCGTTGTCGGTCTGCTCAACGGATACGTCTACCTGCTGGATAGTGAAGGAAAGTCGATTCGTGCGCAGACACGACAGGGCGACTGGATCGAGTGTATGTGGATAATGCGCGATACTACCTCTCCACAGATTGTGCTTTGCTCACGCGATAACACAATTCGTGTCTATGATAGCCATTTCTCGCTGCTGACCGAGCCGATACAGACTCCCCAGAGCATCCGGGCTGTCTGCACCTATGACCTGGACAACGATGGCCAGCAGGAGATCATTGCTGGCGCTCTGGATGGTACTATCTATGTCTATAGACTCACAGGAGAGATTCTCTGGACCTTGCAGGTCCATGACCGGATCAGGGCTTTCTGCGTCAAAGATGTTGACCGCGATGGACAGGTCGAGATCCTTGTCGGTTCCGAAGATAGAAATATCTATGTGCTGGATCGCTCTGGCCAGTTCATAAGATGGCGCTATCAGACGTTTCATCGTGTGCTGGATGTCGATGCCATCGACGCAGATCACGACGGTCAGATCGAGATCTTTGCCGGCGCTACCGATGGCAGGCTCTACGTGCTCAGCCAGAACGGTGGACTCCTCTGGCGCTTCCAGGCCAATGATCGTATCCGCGTAATGCGCACTGCCGATATAAACCATGACGGCAAAGTCGAGATCCTGCTCGGTTCAGAAGACAGGCTCTATATGCTGCAAATACTGGACCGCCCGTATCTGCATGCTCTGATTGAACGCTGCTGGCAGGCTCTGCTCGAACAGTCTCCATTCGAGCAGGTCATACAGGACCTGCTCCACCAGTCGGACGCGCATCTGAGAGCCTTTGCTCTTGCCAGGCTGGCCACCACTCCTGATGGCCTGGCAAGAGCGGCAACGACTCTACAGAATCTTTTCTCCGACGACTCGATGCAAGTCAAGCAGGTGCTGATCTCTCTCCTGGTTCCCCTCTATCGCTACAATCCTCAGACCGCCCGCCTCGTCATCGAAAAGCTCTCTACCGACCGCGAACGCGAAATACGCCTCTCGCTCATTCATCACCTGCCAGATCTCTGTATCTGTAGCCCGCAGCTCGTCTTTGAATACCTGGATCGCTTTACACACAACGTCAATATCTGGATACGCCGCTCTGTAGTACGCAAACTCGATCAGCTTGCTCAGCAATTCCCTGATCAGGTTTTCCCTCTGCTGCTCATCACCATCTTTGATCAATACGACTGGATTCGCCAGGAATCCGCGCGCGCATTCGCCCATTACCTCGATATACACGTCAAAGATGTGCTCAAAGGCGTACGCCTGCTCATCACGAAAGAACTGGATATCGACCTGTTCAGGTATATCATCTTTTGTGCAACCCATCCCCTGGTAAAGAGTGTTTTTCACACATTCCTCGCTTTGCAGGAACTGTCCACTGGCGCAACTGTGCTGGAAAAACTGCGCGAGACGGTCGAAGTGCTGGCCCAAACTCGTCTGCTCCAGGCCGGCGAGATAATGTACCGCCTGTATCATGAACTGTATCGCTTGCATAATCTGCGCACAATTGAGGGTATTGCTCAGTACAAATGTACGCTGAACGAAACACTGCTGAACGGCCTGCCAGCAAACGACTCCTGGTATTTCACTGAAACACTCCACGCCCTCCATCATCTTGAGACGATCATCACCAGGCTTGGCATCTACCTGCGACGCGAGGGCCTGGGTGAGAGAATCTCCAGTCTGCTTGATGCAACAACAGCGATTGATGCGCTGCTGGAACAGTTGTCGGACAGGGATTTCTCCTGGTCTCAACATAAAGAACGTATTCCTGATTATCTCCTGCTGCAACTCCTGCTCGAAAACTGGCGCAAGATTGTGACCACAGAACTGACTAGGCTGCGCGGGAAAGCCGACCTGCAACCAGGGTTACAGACCCATAAGGTATACAATGAAGAATGCATAGGCTTCGTGTTGAACATCCTCAATGTAGGACGCAGCCCTGCTGATAACGTGCGGGTCATCCTGCACCAGGACGCTTCCTTTACGCTCAGTGGCCCGGCCTCGCACTCGTTTGAAACCATCTCTACCCACGAACCAGTCCAGGCCGAATTTAGTGTCCAGCCTCTTGCCCCTTCTCTCTCCCTGCACTTCACTCTCATCTATGACGATGCGGAAGCGAAGGAGCGGGTGATCAACTACGGCGATCGCCTGGAACTGATCGAGCACAAACGCAGCTTTCAACGGCTCCACAATCCCTACTATACTGGAACGCCTATCCAGGATCAGCATATGTTCTATGGCCGTGAGGAAGAGTTGGCAATACTACAGGAAGATTTTGTCTATTCTTCCGCCAATACCGTCGTGGTCCTCTACGGCCAGCGCCGCTCTGGCAAGTCTAGCCTGCTCTTTACGCTAATCCAGACCTCTCTTCTCGATCCTCATATTCCTGTGCATATAGATATGCAAGAGGAATCGATTAACTTCAGTATCAACAGATTCCTCTATATGTTCTCCTATCGCATCTATCGTGCACTACGTAAACATAAGCTCGTCGTCAATATGCCACAGCGAGCGGAGTTCGATGAAGATCCGGCGTTCGCCCTGGATCTTTTCCTGGAAGAGGTCGAGACGGTGCTTCAGCAGCGCAAACTGGTGATCCTGATCGATGAGTTCGAGGTGCTGGAAGAAAAAGTCAAAAAAGGCGAGCTTGATGCCGATATCTTTGCCTACCTGCGTAGTCTGATGCAGGGACACAGGTGCATGCATTTCCTGCTCGCCGGCACACATACCATCAAGCAGTTGACAGCAGGATACTGGTCGGTCTTTTTTAATATCGCCAAACATCGCCGCCTCTCCAGGTTGACAGAAGACGCCGCCCGCCAGTTGATCACCAGGCCGCTTGAAGGCCAGCTCGACTACGATGTCTTTGCCATCGAGAAAATTCGTCAACTGGCCGGCGATCAGCCCTTCTTGATTCAAAATATCTGCCACTCCCTGGTACAGCATTGCAATGTGCGCCGCAAAAATTATGTGACGATCAATGATGTCAATATTGTTCTCGAAGAAGTGATGCGGACAGGCACTGTGTACTTTAGCTGGATCTGGGACCAGGCTGAGAAAGAAGAGCGCATCCTCCTCTCAATCATCGCTCAGGAAGGTGGCGACGAAGGCCAGAACGTCTCGCTTACCGACATTGAGCGCGTCTATCGAGAAAATGCTCTGCCCTACAGGCATAAAAATGTCCTGCAAGCCCTGCGCAATTTGCTCGACGGCGACTTCATCGTCGAGGCCCCCCCTGAAGATCGCTTCAAGATCCCGGTTGGCCTGACGCGCACCTGGCTACGTAAAGAAAAACCTCTGCAACGTGTGATCGTGGAAGAGAATCTGCTCGATCTGTCATAGCCAATCCTTTGAAAAAGGATATCAAATCCGTTTCAATGATGAGTGTCTGGGGACATATCCCCACCGCACTTTTCCCCTTGACAATTCATTCCTTCTTAGAATAAAATCTAATTAGATATCAATCTAAGAAAGGAGAGATGTTAATGGATCAGGAAGAGTTCCAATCGCTGCTCCAGTTTTTCAAGGCGCTGGCCGATGAAAACCGTTTGAAGATGCTTGGTATTCTGGCCGGGGGAGAGCGAAGTGTCGAGGAACTGGCCGCGCTGCTTCAGCTCAGGGCGCCGACCGTCTCGCATCATCTCATGAAGTTGAAAAAATCTGGTCTGGTTGGGATGCGCGTCGAGCAAAATACGCACTACTACTGGCTCAACAGTGCGATGTTGCACTACGTCAACAAACAGTTGCTGAAGCCTGAACGCATCGCCTCACTGGCCGATACGGTGGAAGGTGACGCCTGGGAGCGCAAAGTGCTTGCTGACTTCTTTGATGGGATGCGCCTGAAGGAAATTCCCGCAAGTCGCAAGAAGCGTATGGTGATTCTCAGGTGGCTGGCAAACCAGTTCGAGTATAACAGGATCTACAGCGAAGCCCAGGTCAACGAAATCATCGAGCGCCACCATCCCGACACTGCTACACTGCGCCGCGAACTGATCAGTGCAAAAGAAGGTTTGATGAAGCGTGAGAACCAGCTCTACTGGCGCGTTCCACCCGTTGAGGTCGCTGAAGAGGCGATCCCTCAGGGGAACAAATAGACGGAATCTTGAAAAGCACGTGAGTTCCCTCTGGCTGTAAATAAGCTCTTATACCTTCTCAGAGGTGAAAAGATCTTCCGAGGTGTGGCGGGGTACGATGGCTTTGAGGACGCGCGGCGCGATAGTGACGGTAGTTGGCGCAGCAGTTCCCGGCGTATAGCCCATCGGCTCGCCGTCAATCTGAATGGCAACTGGTTTGCGCGTGAAGATCTTAATGGCTTTGCTGGTTTCGTAGCGTACCCACTGGCGACGCTGCTCACGGCCAAGCAGAAAATCCAGCGCAACGAGAATCCGCCCGAACATGCCCTGCTTGCGCACAATACAGAGATCCAGCAAGCCATCATTACACCTGGCTTGCCAGGTATATTTGATCGCCCCGGCGTAGAGTTGCGTGTTGCCAATGACGATCTGAAGCGCATTCGTTTTGAAGAGCAAACCATCAACTTCTATAGCGGCGCGGTAGGCAGGATAGCCCAGACCAAGCCAGGTTCCCACCAGGAGATATCCCAGAACCCCCAGCCGTTTGGCGGGTTTTCTCTCTACGGCATGTGTAATCTCGCCGTCCATGCCGATACCGGCCATGAGCAGAAAATAGCGATCATCCAGTTTCCCAAGATCAACGTGGCGGATCTGTCCTTCAACCAGTACACGCTGAGCGCCTGCAATGTCCAGCGGAATACCCACCTCTCTGGCCCAGATATTCACTGTTCCCAGAGGCAGCACACCTAGCGCGGTTTCAGTCCCTGCCAGTTCCTGGATGACCTCATTGATCGTGCCATCACCACCGCCAGCAATCACCACATGAATCCCTCTGGTAACTGCCTCAGCCGCCAGCCTGCGCGCCTCACCGGCGAGAGTAGTCCAGTGCAGGTCAACCTGCCAGCCCTGCGCCCGCAAAAATTGCACCACCGACTCCAGATGATGAGAATGGAAGAAGAGGCTGCCTGCTGTGGGATTGGCGATCAAGACGGCGGTAATCTGCTGTCGCTTTTCCGCCGTATCCCCGGTAAGCGTAGTTTCCTGCATGTTCGTTTCCTGCATACAGCTATCGTTTCTAAAATAAGAAACTGCGTTTTGATGAAAACAAAGAATAAAGAGGGAGTACACAGATTTTACGGACCAGCGGCCTCTTTGTTGTACATCGGCGGAAGCGCCTCCACAATTCGCTGTTCATCACTATTTATGGGCAAAGCGGCGCAAATTTCAGCAATCCGCGTAGCGGGGAAAGGCAGGCTAATCAACGCGCGGCACACGAGCCAGAATTTCGGAAACGACTTCATAATTGATTGTGCCGAGTCGCTCAGCAACGGTTTCGGCGCTGAGCACCGCTTCACCCTGGCGTCCGATCAGCACCACCTCATCGCCTATGCGTGTCTGTGGAATGTGGGTAATATCGACCATACATTGATCCATGCAGACTCTTCCCACGATGGGCGCTTCCTGCCCGTGAATTAAAACGCTGCCCCAGTTGCGCGGACTGCGCCTGAAGCCATCGGCGTATCCCACCGGCAGTACAGCGATGCGAGTGGGACGTTCTGTCACATAAGTGTGGCCATAGCTGATGCCCTCACCGGCAGGAATCATCTTGACCTGCGAGACCTGTGTCTTGAACGAGAGTGCTGCACGAAATTCCGGCGGCAGGCAGACGTCCGGTGATGGATTCAGGCCATAGATAGCGATGCCCGGTCGCACCATATCGAAATGGGCCTCCGGCAGGCTGAGCAGCGCGGCGCTGTTGGCTGCATGCACAATCGGGGGACGCAATGCCTGGCCGTCGAGTGCGCGCAATACCTGCTGAAATCGCTCAAGCTGGAGACGCGCATATGTCTGGTCCTTTTCATCGGCTGTAGCGAAGTGGGTATAGATGCCTTCCAGTACAAGTCCTGGCAAATCCCGAATCATACGTACCAGGCGCACAATCTCGTCAATCTGCTCTGCCCGTATACCCAGGCGTCCCATTCCCGTATCAACTTTGACATGCACCCGTACTGTCTTCTCCAGTTCCAGCGCAGCCCGCGACAACTCCTGTGCCATCTCGCCTGCATAGAGCGTGACGGTAACATCCAGCCGTACAGCTTCGCGCATCTGCCAGCGCGGCACATAGCCAAAGACCAGAATCGGCGCAGCAATACCTGCCTCGCGCAGTGGAATGGCCTCACTGACCGTTGCCACACCGAGCATGCTCGCTCCATTCAGCAGGACGGTACGCGCTACCTTGACGGCTCCATGCCCGTATGCATCGGCTTTCAGGCTGGCAAGCAGGCGCACACGTGGGCCAACCCGTTCTTTGAGCAGCCGGGTATTTTTGCCGATGGCATTCAGATCAATCTCGACCCAGGTAGGACGGTCGGCTCGCCGGAAGATGGTCTTTTTCCAGCCGGGCGCCTGGCGCACCAGCTTCTCAGGCGCTTCCCATGTGCGAGCCATCAGCAGCTCAGTGACGCGCTCCATGCGCGTCTCTTCAGATCCCTTGATCAATACAGTGTTGTACGGTGCCTGGTATGCTTGCTCATCCCTCTGTGCCTCCTCATGCTCTGCCAGGAGATGCCGGACGGCGCGCGCGGCGTCTTCATGTGTTGAGGTGATGATGATACGTGTAGCGGCCAGCCCGGCAGTCCGGGCTGCTTCTGCCAGGATTACAGCATACTCGCCACGTACTACCAGGTAATCGGCAAGACTGGCTGCCTGCGCCCCGACCTGGCGGTGGGCCTCCTCAGCATAATCGCCCAGGTTCAACATATCCCCAAGTACCGCAATGCGTATAGCGGGACGTGGGGTAAGAACATGCAGCGTCTTCAATCCGGCAATCACCGATGCTGGCGCTGCATTGTGGGTATCATCAAGCAAGCGGGTACGGTACACGCCCGGCAGCGGATTAAGCCTTCCGGGCAAAGGCGCAACCTGCTCCATCTCACGTACAATCTCGCTCCTGTGCATGCCCTGGCTGCGTGCTACGCGGTAAGCAGCCAGCATAGCCGCGAAATGGTGCTCCCCTAGCAGCCGTGAGCGGAGGCGGACCGGTTGCGCGTCTTTCCCCGGCTCTTCTGCTTCTTCTGGCGGCAATACACCGACGATTCCATCCCAGCCCATATACGTTATGTCAGCTCGCGTTGCTTCTGTTGCACCAATAATGGGCGGCATAAACTCGCGCAAGGCCGCCCCCGCGCGAGGCGCAGTCCTATACTGTGCGATGAGCGCCTGAATGGCTGGGTCATCCTGGTTATAAAAAAACTGTCCGTCTTCTGGCAGGCTCCTGAACAGTTCCCAGAATTCCTCTGCCAGACGTTGCAGCCTCCCGAAATACCGGAGTTGGACCGGATTAATCGCGGTCAGCACGCCAATAGAGGGCCTGACGATACGGCAGAGGGCAGCGATCTCGCCCGGATGATCACCTCCCAGCTCCAGCACGGCGTACTCATGCTGCTCTGTCAGGCGACCAAGTGAAAGCGGGATGCCGAGAAGATCATTGTAGTTCTGCCAGCTCCTGAAGGTCCTGTACCTACCAGCCAGAACTGAGGCTATCGTTTCCTTTGTGATGGTCTTGCCTACGCTGCCCGTGACTGCGATGACGGTCGGATGCCAGTGTGCCAGAATAAAGCGGGCATAGTCCTGGAGAGCCTGCCGCGTGTCCTCAACCACTACTACAGCGGCTTCGGATTCCGCCAGTGCTGCCTGAATGCTTTCAGTCATCGCGTTCAGCCGCTCCGCCTCGACCAGCAGACCGGAGGCACCCAGTCGCAGTGCGTCGAGCAGATAGTCGTGTCCGTCACCGCGCGCGCCGCGTACCGCGACAAACAACTCGCCCGGCGCAAGCTGGCGCGTATCGTGACTGAACGCGCTGAAGTGTGTATGGCTTCCCGGCCAGCGCAGGATGCCGCCGGTTGCCTCAAGTAAATGATTGAGATAAATCATCTGTCTCTCTATTTATGGATTATTCAGACTGTTGCTCTGATGTATTTTTCTCTTTTTGCAATAAAACACTGAGCAATTTTATACGCTGCTCAAATCCCCCTCGCTCTTTTCTTCTTGATTTTGCATATCACGAACTAGCTCATCTTCAATTCCGTAATAAAACAGTAATGCGTCTACCACTTCGTAGAGATCGGCCAGTTCGGTCACCAGGCGATCTTTTTTCTCTTTAGCCGCTTCACGCACTTCGCAGGCTTTGCGTCGCTCTATTTAGCCAGCATATACTGCATACTGCCCACCTGTTGAAGCATGCCTTTCAGTTCCATCACTGTCAATGCCGCGCTCACGGTACTGGCAGGCAATCCGGCTTCGCGGATAATGTCATCAATATGCCGGGCCTCATGTCCGATCACCTTCAACAGCGTACGCTCCTCATCGTTCTCTGGCAATATGGCGCGGGCTTCGGCCTGTTGTGGCACCATATAGAGGTTGAGGCTGGAGAGGATATCGGCGACGCCGGTTACCGGATGAGCGCCATCCTGAATGAGCTTATTGACACCTGCGCAACCAGCAGAGAAGATGCCGCCCGGCACTGCGAATACTTCGCGTCCCTGCTCCAGTGCTGAGTTTGCAGTGATGAGCGCCCCGCTGCGTGGTGGCGCCTCAGTGACCAGTACACCGAGTGAGAGGCCAGAGATAAGATGGTTACGTGCGGGAAAGTTGCCGGACTCCGGCTTGACGCCAAGTGGGAAGGCGCTGATGAGTGCTCCCTGTCCCGATTGCACAATGCGTCGTGCCAGGTCGTGATTGCGTGGCGGGTACATCACATCCAATCCGCTTGCCATCACTGCCAGTGTGCGTCCCCCGGCATCCAGTGCCGCTGTATGCGCCGTTGTATCGACACCCAGGGCCAGCCCGCTGACAATCGTGATCCCACCTGTTGCCAGTTCGCCGGCGAATCGCTCGGTCACCAGGCGGCCATAGCTACTCATCTTTCTTGTCCCCACGATAGCAATGGTATAGCGCAGGTCATCCGGCGTCAGCGAGCCGCAGACGTAGAGGACCGGCGGCGGGTATTCGATGCGCCTGAGCAATGGCGGGTAGTTCTCATCCTTCCAGGTAATGACGCGGACGCGCAGGTGCTCCAACCGCTCCAGTTCCTGAAGAGGAACGATTGCCGCGCGCTGCCTGAGAAAAGAGTCGATGGTTTTCTGATCGAGTCCTGCCGAAGCCAGAGCCGTACTACTGGCCTGCCATGCGGTGGCAGCACTGCCCTCAAAAAAGTCGAGCAGGCGTTTGAAGCGTACTGGACCAATGCCGGCGACACGATTAAACGCGATCCAGTGGGCCAGTTCATCCAGTGGCAGGGCGTCAGAAGGGTAATAGCGTGCAGATGTATCAAGTATTTCCACTGTCCACAGTCCTCTTTTTCCCTTATTACTTATATCAAATCCCTTTGGATACTGATGATTGGGGAAACCCCCATTCGCGTTAACTTAAGAGGGCATTTCTTCTCTCTCAAAAGAGAAAAAAAACAGGAAAAAAGGATTTTTCGGGGGTCACCCCGAACCCCGCCAGGGGGCTTTGCCCCCTGGACCCCCACGCTTACGATCATCAATTAACCGGATCTGATATTAATAGTGTATCTCTTTATTCGATGAAAGAAAAGAAATTTTTGGGGGACACCTATCGAATCCCGCTTTTCCTCTTTATGGTAACATACGAGCCTGATATTGTACAGGCTGCAAATAGATCCTGCTCATATAACCCGAATAGGTGAGGTCGTTATCGTGTTTCAGGTTGTCCGTCATATAGTTCAGTGAGTCAGCGGGTGAAAATCAGGGCAAGTTTGTGGGTGTAGCCATGATGAGTTATGGCGTGTAGATTGTGTCGTTGATTTCCCAGAAAAACTTTTGTATTACTCGTTCTCTCTTAACAGTGGAGCGTCTCACAAGGACAGTGGAGCATCCAATCGCAAAGCTGGTTGAGGATTGAAATATGAGGAATAATTGGAGTCAAGCATCGGTTAATAATCAGCAAGCCGGTAGCAGTGGTCCCTCGCGCACGGGTGGCCTGTTAAGTCGCTACCAGCAGCACCAGTCACAGGAACAGTTTTCGCCGGCATCTCCACCTGCGATGCAGCAAGGAGGACAGCCGCAACCGGTAGACTATCGGCTGCAAGGTTCCGCCGGGCCTCAACATGCTACAAATTTCTCTTTCCCCCCCCAGCCACTCCAGGGTTTCTGGAATGGTGCAGTGAACATGGTGCGGCG
>JADBKA010000426.1 GCA_014896635.1 Ktedonobacteraceae bacterium | reverse complement strand
CCTGCGTACCGCCAGCAACATAAACTCCAGATATAACGATCAGGCCCGCCAGTATGAGCACCAGCACGATATGCTTTTTGCTCATGAGTCATCGCCCCTCATAATTGCGTAGAATGAGACAACTATTTAGATAAGAAAAAAGATGCAAAAGAGCAATGAACATGCTACCATAAATATGTATCTATGTACAGGCACAAGCATATCATTATGTATCAGGGTGTGCAAATCAATGGGACTTGTGGGTGATACTACGAGAGTATCAGAAAAGAGTTGAAGCAGGAATTCAAAGCCGGGCGCACCATCATGACTATCAAAGCGGATGATAATGCACAGGAACAGCAGGCCCGGAGCATCTTACACCAGCATGGAGCACAAAACGTAGAAGCCCATTAAGAACTGTGGCTTACCTCTCGCCCTGGTAACAGGTAAATCAACCGGGGCGAGAGGAAGTGTTGTCTCGATCAGACGTGGTTGAGCGTCAGGCCGTGTACTGTCTGCTCCATCAAGAAGCGCGTCACGGCTTCAACACTACCGGTCTGCCGGTAAACGGCAATCTGGCGATCTGCGCCTGTACCGCGAGGATCTTCCAGCAGCGAGCGGAGATAGTTGATCTCATGCCGGCTGCCGAGATCATCGAGCACATCATCGACAAAATCGAGCATTTCGTGAATCGCCTCACGTAGAGGTAAAGTGCGATTCTGCGCAAAATCGACGATTTCAGCATCGAGACCATAGCGCGCTACACGCCACTTGTTCTCATCAATATACTGACTGGGCAGCACCCGCGTTGTCAGATTACGCCTGTACAGCCAGGTGAGTTTGGCGACGAGCGCCTGACTAAGCGCCGCGATAGCCAGCGTATCTTCGATGGTCGGCGGCATATCGCAGACGCGGAACTCGATAGTTGGGAAGAAAGGATGGGGACGGATATCCCACCAGATGCGCTTGCCGTTATCAATGCAGCTCGTCTGAACGAGATCGTCCACATAGCGGTCGAATTCGGCGGTTGAGTTGAAGAGCGGCGGAGTACCGGAGCGGGGGAAGCGCCGCCAGACGATGGTGCGATGCGAATGCATGCCGGTGAAGCGTCCACTCCAGAACGGCGAGTTGGCGGAGAGCGCAAGCATATGCGGTAGCCAGGTACGCAACTGGTTCATCAGTGGAATGGCATGCTCATGATCGTCAATTCCGACATGGACATGCAAGCCGAAAATGAGGATCGAGCGTCCCACGTCCTGATATTCCTCTTCAAGCTCTACATAGCGCGGATTATCCATACGCGCCTGGTCTTGCCAGCGTGACAGAGGATGTGTCCCGGCGCTGACGAGCGCATATCCTTCCTCATCCACCAGGCGAGCCAGTTCCGTGCGCAGGTAGTGCAGGTTAAGACGAGCTGCATGAATATTCGGGCAGACTTCGGTAGCAATTTCGACTGCCGATTGCAGCATCTCTGCCTTAAGATGATCGCTGCCCAGCAGGGGAAGACCTTTCTCCAGAATGGGGTGGATGCAGGAGACTAGATGCCCCGTTTGCCTGTCCACCATCTGAAACTCCTCTTCAATACCAAGTGTAAAGCGCTGAGCCATAACTTTCTCCTTTCATCTGTATGTCACGTTCACGAACATCCAGCGAACAAAGCCCTGCTGAGCCAGGTCGGGACCTTACCACCTTCCCCCTTTTCCCTCTCCTCAAGGGCGTCCAGGGGGCAAAGCCCTCTGGGAGGTGTGGGATCTCCCCACCTTTCCCCTTTTCCCTCTCCTCAGGGGGTCCAGGGGGCAAAGCCTTCTGGGAGGTGTGGGATCTCCCCACCTTTCCCCTTTTCCCTCTCCTCAGGGGGTC
>JADBKA010000425.1 GCA_014896635.1 Ktedonobacteraceae bacterium | reverse complement strand
AAGTGGAGAACCACGCCAATCAGCAGGATCACCACGCCAACACCGATGAGTGCATAATACAAGTTTTTCATCGAACCTACCTCATTCTATCTATCTATTGACAAATATACAGTTCCTGATACCAACTACCTGCCGTAACAGGTGGCAGCGTTCCGTATCAGGCATGGCACTTTGGCCTTTCCAAAGTGCCTCTAGTATACCAAACGTATGATCTCACCTGAGCAGGACATCGTTAGCGGAAATAGCCAGAACGGGCCATTATGCTCTGCCAGTGACAAAGAGCAGGACGAGGGCCAGGATGCCAGCGCCCCAGCAGTAGTAAGCAAAGGGATCGAGACGTCCCGTCTCGAAGTATTTCATCAAGAACTTCGTACTCAGGTAAGCGGCCACCCCTGCTATCACCATACCCAGTATCACGTACATTAATGTGCCCACCGATTGGCCAAACAACGCGGGCACTTCCAGCATAGCGGCGGCTCCGATCAGCGGCGTGCCGAGCAGGAACGAGTAACGCGCCGCATCTTCGTGTGTCATACGCACACCCAGCCCGGCCACGATGGTCATACCGGAGCGCGAGAAGCCGGGGATGAGCGCGAAGGACTGGAACAGACCAACGACAACCGCCTCTTTCCATGAAAGTGAAGAGAGCGGACGGAACTGCGCCTCGCGCTCCTTCGGCGTCAACGCATGGATTCTGGTCTCCGCGCGGCGACGCAATTGTTCACCGGCAAAGAGAACGGAGCCATTAACGACCAGAAAGGTAGCCGCGATAAGTGGCGAGGAGAACAACTTCTCCAGCGGACTCTTGAGCAGCACGCCCAGAATGCCTGCGGGCACACAGCCGATAATGATGAGCCAGCTCACCCATTCTTCCGTACCCGTCTTCACCTCGCCCTCCTTGATGCTATTGAAGAGGGTGAGTAGCACCTGCAACCAGTCGCGCCAGAAATAAATCACGAGCGCGATGCTGGTGCCGAGATGGAGCGCAACAATCAGAGGGAGAAAATTCTGATTGTGAATCAGATCGCCCCAGCCAATCAGACCTGGGATAATTACTGTATGGCCCAGGCTACTGATCGGAAACAGTTCTGTGATGCCCTGGAGCAGGGCAAGCACAAGTGTTTTCCAGATGTCAATGTTCAGATTCATGAAGAACTCACTTGTTATCGCATTTTGTACCGTTATTGCAAGTATTTTTGTTCATCTTGCTGGAACTCAGCATAGGTGGTAGCGTAGATAATATGCCCATCTTTCGTCGCCAGGAAGTAGAAGTAAGGGGTTCTGGGGGGAGCCGCCGCTGCTTCCATGCTGGCGAGGCCAGGGCTACAGATGGGCGTCGGAGGCAGACCCTTGTGCGTATAGGTATTCCAGGGACTGTTGGGGTCAATATTGCGGGCCGCATCGTTGAGCGGTGTCCAGTAGACGGTCGGCGGGGGTGCTGCATCCGTATCGCGTGCGTACTGCACGGTCGGGTCAGCGTCGAGAAAACCCGCCGTCTCATTGCCGGGGACAAACAGACGATTCCAGTAGACACTTGCCACCCCCGCCCGATCTTTATCATAGACCACCTCGCGCTCAACAATCGATGCCAGCGTAACCATCTGATAGAGATTCATTTGATGCTGCTGCGCCAAAGTGTCGAGATGATTTTGCTGGATGGTGCTTTCCATCGTCTGCAACATCATATCGATGACATCGCGCGCCGTTGCATTTACAGGTACCTCGTAGCTAGCCGGGAAGAGAAGTCCTTCCATGCTCTGACCCGCCGGAACCAGTTTTAAGATGGGATATTTCGCCGCATCAGGAAACGTGTTGATATGCTCAGTATACTGCAAAAATTGTTTCGCGTCGAATTTTGTCA
>JADBKA010000123.1 GCA_014896635.1 Ktedonobacteraceae bacterium | reverse complement strand
ATAGTTGCTCATTTTATGGACATGTATTCCAATGTTCACAAAACTCGCTTTAACCTACGTCCGTTGACGCCTCCTGGC
This sequence comes from Ktedonobacteraceae bacterium, assembly GCA_014896635.1. The sequence continues at coordinate 13,365 of JADBKA010000123.1, read as the reverse complement.
TGCGCATAGAGCAAGCCCAAAGGTCCAACTGGACGGGAGGTACTACTACGGAGTACCTGAATTTCTGCTTCCACTCCTCATGTCGTCTCATAAGAAGTGTTTTGATCTCCTGCCGGTTCTGGCAGGCACGCAATTCCAGATCACCGAGCCGTGAGGCGATATTCTCCGAGGCGTTTGTGTCAGCATGTGTGGTGTGACTGCAAACTCTGCAACAAAACGTTTGTTGATTCGGTCTGTTTTTCCGGTCCACGTAATGACACACATGGCACTCTTGAGAAGAATAAGCGCTCTTCACGCGGGTCGCCAACACACCGCGCTTTGTTGCATTCCAGGTGATCTGGTTGGGAATATGAGCGAGTTGGGATGCCCGGAGGAAGGCATTCTGAGCACGCGCCTTAAAGCGCATGGAAGACACGGAAAGCTGTTCATACGCGAATTGACAGCCTTCATGATCATCAAAACAAAGGGTTACTGCTCTATTTATCTCTTGTTTGACGTGGCGCATGAGTCGCTGCCCTGCGCGGCTTGTCGTGGAAGGGAGCTTTTCCTTTGGCACGCCTCGCTTTTCCAGGCACTTTCTGAGCTTGGCTTTCCTGCGGCGTTTTTCACGATCCCGCTTCTGGCGCTCCCTCAACTTTCCATTGAAAGATCCATATGTTTTGTTGTCTGAGGTGGTGACGAAATTCGCTATCCCGACATCAATGCCGATTACAGGCGCATCTGGCGCGGTTTGAACGGGAATTGTCTCGTCGTAGGTCAGGGTGAGCCACCAGTTCTCATCTCGCCTGTTGAGCGTGACGCTCCTGTTGATCTTGCGACGCTTGCCAGTTTCTGGATTGGCTAGCTGCTCTTTGTGGTAATCAGCTAGCTTGACCGGGATGAGCAGCGGGTTGCCCTTGTCCAGCGTCGAGACCTTGAGCCAGTAGTCAAACGCGGAATCGGTTGCTTCCTCTAGCTTCATCACGTTGCCATTGGCTTGAATACAACACTCTCGTAGGGTCGGCACGTTCCACTCACGCCACTCGGGTTCTTTTGTCCCTTCTTCAAGGGTTCCGTCTGCCTTTTGCTCCTGGTAGGAGGCTCGTGCGTCGAGATAATCCTGAGAGGCGTGAGCACGATTGGAGCGCCACGATCTGGCGATGCTTGCCGCCTGTTGAATGGCGTTGCGATGCCACCGCTGGGAGAGAGGAGTCAGAAAGCAGGGAGGACGAAAGCCATTGGGAAGTTCATCGGTGCAAAAGAGCGTGGTATATTGCTGAGTAAGCTCAAGATACGCCTCGGCAAGCATGTCCAGGGCTGACAGCTTCCCTGGATTGGTCGCTTCCAGGCGAATGTGTGTGACTGCTTTGGTTATCGTTTGCGATTCGCCTTTTTTTGCACGCTTCTTACGCTTCTTCACGGCTTTCCTGTTCCAATTCCTGCACAATCTTTTCGGTTTTGCGCCTGGCTCGTCGTTGTCCGTAGAGCCTTGCACAGAAACTATACACAATGCTGGTCAAATCAGCCAGCAAGTCTTCAGTGCTGTTCTCCGCCTGATTGACGACCTCTATCTCTCTGCCGTAGGTCTTGAGCAGGGTTTCGATGGAGCGAAATCCAAAGCGGGTTCCACGATCTTTGTGTTCAATGACGATCCGACCGATGGAGGGATCAGCCAGGAGAGCTAAAAACTTCGGGCGATTGTCATTGACGCCAGAACCAATTTCCTTGACAATTTTGCTCACCTGATAGCCACGCACCCTACAGTAGGCCACCAGCCGCTCGGCCTGGCTGTCCAGATTTGACTTGTTCTCTGAGGAAGACACCCGCGTATACACCACTACTTTGGACGTGACAGGTTTCTCTTGCATGGGCAATGGTTCTGTGACCAGAATAGTGCCGGTATCCATTTGCTGCCCCTGGATCTTGCCAGCTTTATACCATCTCCAGGCGGTCCGGTAGCTGATGCCCATCGTGCGGGCGTACGCGATCAGTTTCATAGCCGTATTCTAACATACATGGCTATGTTTGTCTATAGCTGGTCATTAATCGAGTGAACGTTTTTGATACCTCTACCGGAAAAGTCCAGCATGGCTTTCTGGCACTCCTCTTTTATCTTATTAGTAGTAGTCTGCCCAGGCGTGCTATACTTGTGATGATGAGCATGTTCCGGGGAGGGCATATGGAAAAGACCAGCATTCCCCGGCGCTCCCCGGCGCTTTGCCGGACCTATGAGCAGGAAGAAGGAAGAACAACGATGTTGCAGGAAGCTGCGCTGCGAGCGTTAAAAACCGTGCTGCCGGATAAACAGATATTTGCAGACCGCACCTCTTTGATCGTGTACGAAGCCGATGCCGGACTCGATAAGGGGACACCTGAAGTCGTGGCCTTCCCCAGATCGGCTGAAGAGGTAGAGCGCATCGTGAACTGGGCGAGCAAGTATGGGGTGCCACTGATCGGGCGTGGTGCGGGGACCGGGCTGTCAGGCGGAGCCATCGCCGACCGGGGCGGCGTGATTGTCGAGTTCCAGCATATGAATCACTTGCTGGAACTGGATGTTGAAGGACGCTCCGTGATTGCCGAACCGGCGCTGATCAATCTGCACCTGGACGAACGCGCACGCCAGCATGGCCTCTATTTTCCCCCTGATCCTTCGAGCCAGCGCGCCTCGACGATAGGCGGCAACGTGGCCGAGAATTCCGGCGGTCCGCACTGCTTCAAGTACGGCGTTACTACCAACTATATTGCAGGACTGGAAGTGGTGCTGGCCGATGATCCGCACGGGCAGAGAGTACGGCGCGTCCGCCTGGGTGGCCGTGCCAACGATTATCCTGCTTATGATCTCTGCGGACTTTTTACCGGCAGCGAGGGAACACTCGGCCTCATCACCAGCGTCACTGCGCGCCTGGTGCGCAATCCACCCGCCGTCAAAACCTTGCTGGCGATCTTCGATTCGGTCGAGCAGGCCGGTCGAGCTGTCTCGGCAGTGATTGCTGCCGGGCTGGTATCAGCCACGATGGAAATGATGGACCGGCAAATGATTCGCATAGCCGAGCCGTTCGCGCAGGCCGGCCTGCCGCTGGACGCCGGCGCAATGCTGATCGTCGAGGTTGACGGCTATCCTGCCAGTCTCGATGACCAGATGGAAGAGATTGTGAGCATTTTAAAGGCACATGGCGGAACAGGTATGCGAGTCGCGCATAACGAAGAGGAGCGGTACAAGATCTGGCTGGCGCGCAAGAGCGTCGCCGGGGCTGTATCGCGCATAGCTCCCGCTTTCTATATCGTTGATGTGACGGTACTGCGTAGTCGCCTGGCAGAAATGCTAGCCATCGCCGACGAGATCTGCGTCCGCTACGATCTGCCTTCAGGCCATGTCTTCCACGCCGGGGACGGCAACCTGCACCCCAATATTCTGATCACCAATCCTGAAGACCCGGCGCTCATGGAGCGCGTTCTGGCCGCTGGCCACGAGATCGCCAGGCGCAGCATCGAGATGGGAGGCAGCATTACAGGCGAACACGGCGTCGGCACTGAGAAGCGCCAATTTATGCCACTGATGCACAATACTGCCGAGTTGATGACACACTGGGATGTCAAAGAAGTTTTTGATCCGCAGAACATTTTCAATCCCGGCAAGATGTTTCCCGTACCCGCTGAAGGCGAACCTGGACCGTTCGCGGGCTATGCGCCTGGTTACAGGAATGTCACTCTCGATGAGCATGCTGTATTGCCGAGCGAGGTCTTCAGACCGCGTACAGCCGAAGAGGCGGCACAGGGACTCTCTGCGCTTTCTGAAGCCGGGCGCTGTGTCTACATCAATAAGCCGGCGAAGCGGCCTCAGGCCACACGTCTCGATACGAGCGAACTGAGTGGCATCAAAACATACGCGCCCGACGATCTCTATATTACTGTCGGGGCCGGCACACAATTGTCGGCAGTACAGGATTTCCTGCACAAAGATGGCAAGCAACTGCCACTGGCTTCTCCCTGGCCCGCCGCTACCATTGGCGGTATCGTCGCCGCCAATCACAATGCGCCGCTGCGCATGCGCTACGGCGCAATCCGCGATCTCACGCTCTGTGCAACCGTTGCACTGCCCTGCGGGCGTCTGATACGCACTGGCCGGCCTATCGTCAAAAACGTTGCAGGCTACGACCTGACCAGAGGCTTCATCGGCTCACAGGGGACGCTCGGTCTGCTCACCGACGTCTCTCTCAAAGTTGTGGCATTGCCGCGCGCGCAGCGCACACTGCTCATTCCCGTCGAGGATATACGTCGCGGCCTGAGATGGGGACGACAACTACTGCCGCTGGCACTCACTGCCTCGGCGGTGCTGCTCAGCAAGGGCTATTACAACGACAGCGTGCCGGAAAGTCCTTATCTTCTTGCTTACGCGGCTGAGGGACACCCGCAAGATGTGCAGGCCGAGCTGGCCCAGGTGCGCGAGGCGCTGCGCGCTGTAAACGCGCCAGAACCGGCTGAGGTCGAAGCGTTCAGCGGCACACAGATCTGGACAGATCTTCTGCACCGGTCTGTGAGCAAAAATCTGGTTGTCCGCGCCGGCGTGCCGGTGCGCGATTTGCCAGCTTACGTCCAGAATCTCTCTCCGTATCTGGAGCAGGGATCGTTTATCGTCGATTTTGCCGCCGGCTTTGTGTACACTCTCGGACCCTCTGGCGATGACGCGGAAGCTGCACGCGCATGGCTGGAGAGGCTGCGCAGTCCGGCCCTGGCGCTTGAAGGATACGCGATTGCGATGGATGTACCAGAGACTTTGCAGGGCCATCTCGATCCCTGGGGCTACCGGCCCGCCAGCCTGGAGATCATGCAGCGCCTCAAAGCCCGCTGGGACCCCAACGGCATTCTGAACCCCGGCGAATTTCTGTTTGCATAAAAAATTGCTCCCTGACGCTACAAAAGAGAGGAAACAGAGCATACACTCTGCTTCCTCTCTTTTGAGAATGACGATGCAGCACTACTTCTTTTCTTCTATCTGTATCTCCCACTGTCCTGTGCTATTAACATCCAGATAGATCGCTCCTCCTTCATGCATCTCAGTCTCACCTGATGTATTTCCTGTTTTACAGATTGTATTGATCGCCAGATCTTTCATAGTATTATCACTGCCATAGACAACAACTATAACATTATATTGATCTAAGGGAGCGGAACTGGCGGGATTGCAGCTCCATTTGAGCTTCCAGTTGCTGGTAACGGTGAATATCTCAGTTTTTTTGATGCCATCACCTTTGAAAGTGTGCGTCTTTGTCCACTGGGCGGGCTTCCGCGTCGGTTGGAGAGCCTGCGTTGATTGCGCCTGTGTGCTCTGATTCTGGCCTGTGACAGCCTGTGGTGTTGTCAACGGGATGTCCGTAGCGCCCTTTCCGCCGCTCATTATCATCCCTATGACACCACAGAGGAGCACTGCCAGCACAAGGCCCAGGACAATCCAGAAGACCTTTCTTCTTTTAGGTGGTTGCACCGGTTGCTGAGGCACAAACCGCGGAGCATATGGCTGCTGGTAGATTTGCTGTGACGATTGATTGTAAGGCCACTGCTGGTAAAGTTGCTGCGATGGCGGGTGCAGAGGTTGCCGGTAGCTTTGTGACTGGCCAGGCTGTCCTGGCTGTTGTGGCTGTTGTGGATAGAACTGTGACTGACCGGGCTGCGCCCATTGGCCAGGCTGTCCTGGCTGCTGGGAGAATTGTGAAGAAAGTGATTGTTGATCATCTGGCAATTGAGATGGCTGATTCCACATCGAATACTCCTCCTGATACGAATTTGCGTTCAAAGGCCAATCTCTTGTGATCTGAACCCACCAGGCGGGATAGCGCAAAATTGTTTCTCAGAACGCGAATCCGTATGAAACAACTACTATTGTTTCTATTAGAAAATTTTTTCAGGAACCAGGGGTTCTTCCTGCGTTCCCTCTGTTTATTCTTTCAGAAGCCAAAAAAACGGAAACCATCTACAACTTCTAAAAAAGAACAGAAGTTCCATTTCTTTGATTCGCGTTACACAATCTTTTACAGAAATCGACCAGAAAGCCCCTGCTTTTCTGTTAAATTGCCACTCATGGGGGCGACCCTAGCTCCTGTCATCCCCCCATGCCGGGGCTTCTCCCAGGCCATCTCCATCGGATATGGTCGTGGGAAGCTGATCGCGTCGTGGGCTGAGATCTCTTCTTGTGTCCGGCTAGACGGGCGGCTGCGGCCCTGTACTTTTTAACAGGCAGAGACGGCGAATCAGTCCGGCGAGCAGAGCGCCGCGCGGCGCAAGAGAGGCCAGGTGCAGGTGCTCGCGTGCCAGATTGTGCATATGCCCGCCGGCGGGACCCAGGCTATCGAGCGTTGGCACGCCTATCTCCATCAGCAGGTTGGCGTCCGAAACGCCTCCCTTGCCCTCAGAGATGAGATTTAGTCCTAACGCCTCGCCCTCGGACTTCGCCAGTTCGACGAGTTGCATGACTTCTGGTGTGGCCTCGTAGGGCGTGCGGCCCACCGTGCGGGTGAGGGTGGCGCTGGTATCGGGAATGCTGCTGCCTGCCGCGATCTGTTCCAGGGCGGCGGCGGCACGATCCAGGCCACGCTGGCTGAAGGCGCGTACGGAGATGTGGCAACGCGCTGTATCGGGTACGACGTTCAGGAGTTCGCTGCTGTTGAGCCGTGTAACGTTGAAGGTGATGCCGGGGAAGATACTATGCAGGTTGTGGATGGCGATGATTTTGTGAGCCAGCTCGACGACTGCCGAGCGCCCGTTGTGCGGATCGGCGCCGGAATGGGCGGGGATGCCGCGCACTTCCAGTACATAGCGGTCGGCGCCTTTGCGTGCGTGTGTGATCACATTCACATCGCGCGTCGGCTCCAGCACCAGCCCGTAATCGACGTAGCGCGCAATATCGCGCATCAACGCCTTGCTGCCAGCCGAACCGACCTCTTCATCGTTATTGATGAAAAAAGATAATTCACCGTAATCTTCAAAGCCGTCTTCGATCAGTACACGCAAGGCGTAGAGGCCCATCAAGACGCCAGATTTCATGTCGATGACGCCGGGACCGTGCGCGATGCCGTTCTGAAGCGAGAAAGGGTGGACCCGGGCCGAGCCGGGAGGGTATACCGTGTCGATGTGGCCGACCAGCAAAATGCGAGCGTGGCCCGCCCCCCTGCGCCGCGCCAGCAGGTTATTGCCGAACGGCTTTGTCGGGTGCAACGTGATGCTGAAGCCCGCCGCACTCAGCCACGCTTCCAGGTGCGCGGCAATGCGGTTAACGCCCTCGACCTGGCCGGTGCCGGAGTCGATATTCACCAGCGTCTCCAGGCGCTGCACAATCTCATCCTGATAACTCTGAAGGCGCGGCAAATACGCCCCGGCGAACGTGAAAGACGAAGTCATGAGAATCTACTTTCCCTCTCTCTTTTGCAAAGCCAGCAGCTCACTTTGAGGAGAAACCATTGATATTGCTGCATTAGTGAAGAGTATAGCAGAGAATGTGGAAGAACACAACACGATGTATTGCCCTGTTGCCCGGACCCGGAATCCACTTCCAGAGGTCCTGCTTTCCCTGATACTGCTCACCTCTCAGCATACCGGGGCTTCTCTCAGGCGGCCCGGCGCCTTTCTCCTGGGATGTGATATGCTTGTAGAGAGGAACGCATCGTTCTCTGGCGATGACCGCTTGCCCTCTCAAATTCTGCCGGGCCTGCCGGTGCAGGCGAAGCAGCTCTTTCCGCAAATTTGGAACGATTAATGAGAAAAGAGGAGCAATGATCTCTATGCCGCGTATTCCTTTGAGAGATGAATTGCCGGTACCGATAGAAGAAGTCGCGGGCATCACCACCATGTCCCCGCTGTTCCGCGCCATGGCGCACCGTCCTGAAGTGGCCGCACAGGCCATGCGCCTGGCCGAGACTGCCATGCGTGGTGGAACGGTGGAACCGAAGCTCAAAGAACTACTGGCAATCCGCGTCTCACAGGTCAACCACTGCGCCTATTGAATGGCCGCGCATACTGCCCTGGCAGGGCAGCTAGGAGTCAGCAAAGAATTGCTCGACGCGCTCTACCACATCGACGAACACCGCCATCTCTTCAGCGAGCGTGAACTGGCGGCGCTGCGCTTTGCCGAGATCATGACGACCAGCGCGCGCGATATAGACGAGGAGCTATGGGACACATTACAGGCCCACTTCGATGATGGAGAACTGGTGGAGATCGCCACCGTCATTGGCCTGTTCAACTTTTTCAATCGCTTCGCCGACGCATTCCGCCTGGACCCGTCGCCCGCGACCTGAAGAGCATGCCGTGCAGTTCAACCTGTTCTGACTGCCCACTCCGTCCCGGTTGTTTTATTATATAGATATACTTTGATGAATAGGGCGCCCTGTCTTTTTGCAGGTGAAGGAAGGAACCGACAATGGCCACAATCCCCCCTGATGAAAACAGCTACTTTCTCGATCAAGAGAGCAATATCGAAATGGCCCGCCTGATTGACCTGGATCTGATGCTTACTCAGCATATGGGCGGACTCTTCCCGGCAGGCATACCTCTCTCTGATATTCACGATATCCTTGATGTTGCCTGTGGGCCGGGCGGATGGGCGCTGGAAGTTGCATTTGCTCACCCCGACATGCGCGTGGTTGGCACCGACATCAGCGCCAGGATGCTCGCCTATGCCCGCGCGCGAGCCACCGTGCAGGGACTCAAAAACGCCAGCTTCCGTTTTATGGACGCAACCGGACCGATGGAGTTTCCCGACGCCTCGTTCGATTACGTCAATGCGCGCGGACTGTTCGGCCTCATGTGGAAGTCTGCCTGGAAAACGCTGGTGAGCGAGTCCTTCCGCGTCACCCGCCCCGGTGGATTCATCCGCCTATCCGAACCAGACAGTATCTCCGGTGTCACCAACAGCCCGGCAGTGGAGCAACTCAACCAGTTGATGGTCAAAGCGTTTTGCCGCCAGGGAAGGAGCTTCCTTGAGTATGAAGGAGCCTCGCACATCGGACTGACGCCGATGTTACGTGACTTCCTGGAACAGGCCGGCTACCGGGAGATTCGCCAGCAGGCACACCTGCTCGACTACTCCTTCGATAAGGAGGGTTACGTCAGCTACACGAGAAATCTGCAAATAGGAGTAAAGCTGCTCCAGCCTTTTCTCCTCAAAGCAGGAGTGGCCTCCCAGGACGAGTTGGACCGTCTCTACCAGCAGATGCTGTTTGATCTGGCCCAGGAGAACTTTCACGGTATCCTGTACTTTATCAACGTCATTGGTCGCAAACCGCTCTAAACCTGCTGCTCTTTTCTTGTTGCACAGAGAAAGAACAGCAATCTATAATAGTTGAGAGGCGGGTAATTCACTGAAGCAATAGTATTTTTCCTGTACACAGTGCATCATAGTGGCAGGCACAATTTTTTGATTGCCTTGAAAGGACGGGTTGTACCATGCCAGAGCAAGAAACTCGCTCGGACAAACAGCATACCTATTTTGTTGACCCTGAAAATGTCGCCGAGATGGGCAGATTGATCCTCCAGGACCGCCTGGTCACGAAAGCGATGGGCGGCGTATTTCCCGATAGCTTCGACGTCTCACCGATCAAGCGAGTGCTGGACCTGGCATGCGGCCCCGGCGCCTGGGCGCGCGACGTGGTCCAGGCGTATCCGTCGATGGAAGTCATCGGCGTCGATATCAGCGAACTGATGACCGGCTTCGCCACGAGCCAGGCGGAAGAGCAACATTTGCAGAACGTGCATTTCCAGATCATGAATATTCTCCAGCCGCTAGAATTTCCCGACGGCTCGTTCGATTACGTCAATGCGCGCTTTCTCAGTACGCTGGTCGGAATCAATACCTGGCCGAGGTTGATCAAAGAAGGCTGGCGTGTACTCCGTCCTGGTGGCTTCATGCGTGTGACAGAGATGCTGCAAATGCCTGTCACGAACAGCCCGGCATTGACACGGTTGCTGGACTTGGCAGTGTATAGCACTCAGGTCTCGCCTCATCATCTCGGCTCGGAGCGCCTGCGCTCCATCACCCCGCTGCTGGCTGGCTTCTTCCGCCAGGCGGGATTTGACGCCTTGAAAAGGCGAGCCTATGTCATCGACTATTCTGCGGGTAGCGCAGCGCATGCCGATTTTTACCACAACCTCATGACGGTCGCTAAACTGACGCAGCCGTTGATGGTCAGCCTGGGCGTGGCAACGCAGGAAGAACTGGAGACATTGCGCATGCGGGCAATGGCGGAGATGCAGCAAGAGGATTTTTGCGCGCTGGCCTTTTATTTCAGTATCTGGGGAGAAAAGGTCGCCAGCGCCTCTTGATTCCTGGTGAGGCCAGACCAGGAGGCGGCGAAACACCTCCTGGTAGATTTCCACAAAGTGGAGCAGGCGTCCCTCGATCTTTTCTTTCCTCCTATCTCTTATAGTTAGTGGACGGATCAACTAGAAAGCAGAGAACTAACCCTATGCCAATGGCGATAATTGTTCACGGCGGAGCCGGCACTATTTCTCTTGAACGTGCCGAGGCGGCACAGAAGGGCTGCAAAGCGGCGGCTGCGGTCGGGTGGCAGGTATTGCAAGCGGGCGGCTCCGCGCTTGACGCAGTGGAAGCGGCAGTGCGCGCACTGGAAGATAATCCCGATTACAACGCCGGGACGGGTTCCTGTCTCACCAGAGATGGCAACATCGAGATGGATGCGGGCATCATGGAAGGACAGACGTTGCGCGTGGGAGCGGTGGCGAGCGTTGAATTCATCAAAAATCCCGTTTCGCTGGCGCGCGCCGTGCTGGAAAGTCCGCATGTGCTGCTGGCCGGCACAGGAGCGCGGCAATTTGCGCTGGAAAGGGGTATCCAGTTGTGTAGCCTTGAAGACCTGATGACCGAACGCCAGTATACGCGCTGGAAATCCCTCTACGCGGTGCAGAGCCAGCAGGTCCAGCCAGAAGAGCAGCATGGCACGGTCTGGGCTGCTGCCATTGACAGCAGCGGTCATCTGGCTGCTGCCACCTCAACGGGCGGCATTCCCGGCAAATATCCCGGTCGCATTGGAGATTCCCCACTCGTGGGTTGCGGCTTCTACGCCGATGAGGATGCAGCGGTCTCTTGCACCGGGCATGGCGAAGACTTCATACGCCTGTTGCTTGCCAGGCGAGCCGGAGAATTCGTCACGGAAGGCATGAGCGCCCCGGAAGCGGCGCATGCTGCCATCAGAGTGTTGCGGGCCAGAACCGGCGGGAGCGGCGGATTGATCATCGTTGATTACCGGGGAAAAATAGGTTTTGCCAATAACAGCAACCAGATGGCGCGGGCTTATATCACCGAAGGCATGGATGAGCCTGTCGCCGCTATCTGAACTGAGCAAAAGCATTTCTGCTCTCTGGTCTGCCGGCCTGGCTGGTGGACCTGGTCAAAGGTCAGGGAAACAGAGCGTGAGCCAGAAAATAGCCGATCACAAAGAACAGAGCAAAGAGCGTGAAACCGAGACCAAGCAGCACTGCAAGATTGGGGCGCGAAGGCGCTGCCTCACCGGGCTGCACAGCATATGCCGCCTGCCGAGCAGCCGCCAGTTTCACCGACATATCGGCGACAACGGGAGAGGCGGGAGGATGCTCCATCGCAGGAGTTTGCGCACGTGAGCCGGTCAGCGTTGATGTTGACACAAAGCTGCTACTCGCCTGAAGCGGCACATCAGGGGAAAGCAAGGGAGCTGACAGCCTGGCATTGCCCGCGCCTGCTTCCAGCATACCGGTGCCGCTTCCCCCGCTGCCCACTCCGAGCATACCGGTCACAGGACGCCCGGCCTGTGGCAGACTGGAAACCGGCGTTGGGGAGAACTGCCGCAAACGAGCCTCTGTCTGAGAGGATGGCAAAGGAGTAGCGGCAACAGCGACAACCAGCGCGGGAACATCCAGCATCTGAGCCAGCGCCTTTAATTCGGCATGGAGTGCTTCCGCTGTTGCGATATACTGTGGATGCTGGCGGATCACAGTCCGCGCCACCACCTCACAGAGTTCCGGCGGAACAATGCGACTGAAGTGCAGGCGGCCATCGGCAGGCGGCTCAACACTCGTAGCACCCGCCGGGCGCGACGCCAGGAGCTGGTACATCAGCAGACCCACCGCGCGGGTATCATCCGCGCGCCTGCCGTCCGTCATCTGGCCGGGCGGCAAGGCAGCATCGGAGACGGCGGGGCCGCCGCCGAGCGAACTCCATAGGGTAAAATAGGACATATCAGCCGGCAAGGCAAAATTGCTCACCCGTGTATCGCCGCGGTGATCACGGATGATCGAGCCGGGCGCAAGATTGCCGTGACACACGCCGCGCGAGGGTGCACTGGCGTAAAGCAGCGCCTGGCAAATATGCATGCCCAGTTCAATCACCTGCACAGGAGTAAGCTGCTTTTGCAACAGCGTCTCGAAATCATCGCCCTCGACGTACTCCTGCACGATATACAGGCGCTCAGGCTCGACGATCAGATCATAGATGCCGATGATATGAGGATGAGCAAACTGGGAAGTAGTCCGAATCGCGGCACGATACGCCGGGATATGTTCGGTATGAGGAACCTTCACAGCGACGGCGCGCTGGAGTACCTGATCGAATCCTTGATAAATAGTGCAATGTTGTCCGTGTTTGATCAGGCGCTGTAACAGATAGCGTCTATGAATGACCCGGCCTGTTTCCACTGGATGCCTCTCAAGCTTCAGCACTAAGTAACTTGCTATTGGAAAGTGAGGATTAGAGATCCTGAAGGGCCAGCGTGACCGCGCCAAGCAGGTTCGCCTCGGTGCCAAGACTCCCCTGAACAATGCGCAGATCCTGGCTTGCGGCGGGCAGGCACAACTGCCGGATACGCTCTCGCAGCGGCGCTACCAGAGTCTCGCCAGCTTGCGCTACCGGCCCACCCAGAATGATCATACCTGGATTAACTAGATGAATCACATTTGCGAGAGCAACTCCCAGGTATGTATGCACCTGATCAATAACATACTGCGCAATCTTATCACCTTCCGCTGCCAGTTGAAATATCTGCTCGACAGTGATACGTTCAGCCCTGCCATCCGTAACACGACGAATGGCGGCTTCCGTCTCAGGGTATTCCACCGAGAGTCCGATCATCGTACTGACAATGGCCCGCGCTGAGGCCAGCGTTTCCAGGTGTCCATAGCCCCCGCAGGAGCACCTGGGACCATCCGCCTTCACCAGCATATGGCCGATTTCGCCAGCCGTACATGTCGCGCCATGATAGATCTTGCCATTGACCAGGAGCGCGCCACCAATCCCTCTCCCAAGTCCTACATAGAGGACGATTCGCTCTCCTATCCCGCTTCCCCGCTGTACTTCAGCCAGGGCAGCGGCATTCGCGTTATTATCAATGATACAGGGTATGCCGAGTT
>JADBKA010000122.1 GCA_014896635.1 Ktedonobacteraceae bacterium | reverse complement strand
CACGCTGCACAACCACGATACGTTCACCCCGCTACAGCTAGCGCCTCTCCGGTGCCTCTCCGGCCCAACTCAGGCTCACGACCAGAGTTCAGGCCGCGTGACCACCACGCCCAGAGCGCCTGCCCGCAGCACAGCCTGCACCTGCTCACCGGTTGAGAGCAGGCCAGAGCCGATAAAAGGCAGCGATGTGAGCCGCGACAGGTCAGCAACGATATAAGGCAACACCGGAGCCGGCGAGACGCTGAGTAGATCAGTGCTCCCGCTCTCAACCGCCTCCAGCTCGCTCTCCAGACCCGTCGAATCTACAGCAAAAATCTGTTGAATCGTCTCCAGGTCCTGTGCTTTCGCCAGCAATAAGGTTTTCGGATGATGCGAAACAATACCGCTGATGTGAAAACGCCTGGCGAGGTAGTGCAGGCCAGCAGCGTCTGCATTGATACCATCAACATGATCAATATTTACATATACGGAGTAGCCGCGATGCAGCGCGTTCTCCAGCAGAGGGGCGAGTTCAAATAGATTGCAATGATGTAGCAGAAGAGCGCGCGCATGCGTGCGTTCCAGCACCTGCGAGAATTGCAGACGGCTCTCTATCACCGGAATAATACGATGATGTGAAGCCAGAGCAAGCAATGATCTGCCGGACTGCATGAGCATCTCACTTTCCCACTCGTACCGCTAGAAACAACAAAGTCCCAAGCCCCCTTAGATCGGGCGGCTCAGGACTTTTCATTACACTGTCCTTATGAGAGACCGTTATTCAATTCGTTCCCTGCTCCCCATAAACACCGGCAGGGAAACAGCGTAGCTAACATACCGGGAAAGACCGGCAATCTTTCCAGGAATTCAATGAGGCTTTACATGACACACTCTGATATTATATTACCTGGCACTTCTCAGTTTGTCAAGGGAAGCAGCATCGCGCTGCACTCCCCACTCAGCAATTGATGATCGGGGAATATATGATCAAGCAAGAGTTTTTACGTCTGGCCCGTCTCTACCCTGTGGCTGCGGCTGTCAAATCGGCAGAGGATATGGAAAGCGCTCTCGCCTCCGATGTCTCGTTAGTATTTGTCCTGAAAGGTGATGGCTTGCACCTGGCCTCCCCAGTCACGCAGGCGCACAAGCAAGGCAAAGGACTGGTCGTGCATATCGACCTGGTAAGCGGCGTGGGCAAGGACCGCGCAGGCATCCAGTATTTGCGACAACTGGGAGTAGACGCCATCATCACCAGTCGCTCACACCTGATCGCGGCAGGCCGCGCAGAAGGACTGACCACTATCCAGCGCCTGCTGCTGATCGACGATTCTGCTCTGGAATCAGGCGCGCGTACCATCGCACGTGCACAGCCAGATATTGTGGAGATCCTGCCCGGCATCATTTTTCCAGAAGTAGCCGGCAGGCTGCAACAGATTCTGCCAGGACCGTTCATCGCCGGCGGCTTTATCCGCACAGGCGCCGACGTCAAACGCCTGCAAGATGCCGGCGCGCTGTTGTGCAGCAGCAGCACCCGCACACTCTGGCAACGCAAACATCTCCTGCGCAATATTTCTTTTTAATACTACTTAATACTACTCGCGCCGGGCAGCCTCCCTACAACCCCGGAGCATATGCTGATCGGCAGGCAGTCTTCTGCAAACACAGGCATCATCACTTGACATTTTTTGGAAGATAATATATCATACTTTATGAGAAGATATCACCGATTCATGAGATAACACCGTCCCACTCACAGCATAGTGCGCAGACAACAAATAGCAGGAATAGCGAAAATGGCATCACCTGCGGGCGGCTCAGTGCAGTAGAAAATCGAGATAGAAAGCAAGAAGAGCATATGAAATACCTCAGGCACAGACCTCAACCGATGACAGGCGCTGAACTCAGGCGGTTGCCCAAATACTCGATAGGCATCGTTTCAAGAATGGTAGGAGTACATCCCCAGATGCTGCGCCGCTTTGAAGAGGCCGGCCTGCTGGAACCCGCACGCGAAGGCGCAGAAGGGAAGAAAAAACGCCCCCGCCTCTACTCCGATGAGCATATCGAGATCCTCATGGAGATCATCGAACTCTCCTACGAGGGCGTCAACATAGCGGGCATTCGCCACATTCTCCAGCTCCGTCAACAGATACAGATGCTACAACAGGAGATCAGCGAGGCACGTGCGCTCCTCCAGCACCACCATCTCGATGACGAGTAGCATCCGACAGCCTGTTAGACTCTATTAGAATCTTGCTACCCTCCGCTCTATAACTTGACAAAATTTGTGAGATGATACATAATGACAAAGGAAAGTGAAAGCATTCGTACGAGAGTGTCTGCCATGTCATATCAGATCCGGTTAAATGATGATCGGAAGCGTGGGGGGTCCAGGGGGTCAGCATGGCCCCCTGGCGGGGTTCGGGGTGTCCCCGAAAAATCCTTTTTTCCTGTTTTTTCTCTTTTGAGAGAGAAGGAATACCCCCTTAAGTTCACGCTTATGGGGGTTTTCCCCAATCATCAGTATCCAAATGGATTTGATATCAGGAGCAGGCCAGCCGGTGAATCGCCAGCAGAATGATGAGAGAACGAAAGAAAGAGTTGCTACTCTTTGCATAAAAGAAACGTGTAACTAAAAGAAAAATCTTCCTGCTATTTATCGAGAATGCCTTTTTACCACCTTCCGCATATGGGAGGCAGCAGGTGTATTGTCTACACACTGCCAGACACTGGAATGATTCAGATTCATTTGATTTAGAAGAGGAGGAGAGAGCTTTATGGCAAAGGTACTCGGCATTGACCTGGGAACGACCAACTCAGTCGTTGCGGTCATCGAAGCCGGCGAACCAACGGTCCTTGAGAACAGCGAAGGATCACGGTTAACACCCTCCATCGTCGCGGTAACAAAAAGCGGCGAGCGCCTGGTCGGGCAGGTTGCCAAGCGCCAGGCAGTCACTAACCCTGAGAATACCATCTTCTCGATCAAGCGCCTGATGGGCCGCAAATTTGAGGACCCGGAAGTCCAGCGCACGATGAAGAGTGTTCCCTATAAAATTACACGTGCCGCCAACGGCGACGCGCGCGTGATCATGGGCGGACGCGAGTACAGCCCCCCGGAAATCTCGGCCATGATTCTGCAAAAGCTCAAAACTGATGCAGAGACCAAACTGGGCGAGCGCATCAGCCAGGCCGTGATTACAGTACCGGCGTACTTTAATGACTCACAGCGCCAGGCCACCAAAGATGCCGGCAAGATCGCCGGCCTGGAAGTGCTGCGCATCATCAACGAGCCAACCGCCGCCTCCCTGGCCTACGGCCTGGAGAAAAATAAAGATCAACTGATCGCCGTCTATGACCTGGGTGGCGGAACTTTCGATATCTCCATCTTACAGCTTGGTGAGGGCGTCTTTGAAGTCAAGGCCACCAACGGCGATACCCACCTGGGCGGCGATGACTTCGACCAGCGCATCATCGACTGGATGGCTACCGAGTTCCGCCGAGAACAGGGTATCGATCTGCGCCAGGATCGCATGGCCCTGCAACGCCTGAAAGAGGCCGCAGAGAAGGCAAAGGTCGAGCTGTCTTCGACTATGCAGACAGAGATCAATCTGCCGTTCATCAGCGCCGATGCCAGCGGTCCCAAACACCTGGTGATGACCCTGACACGCGCAAAACTGGAGCAACTCGTTGGCGATCTGATCGAGCGCACGCGCGGTCCCGTCCTGAAAGCGCTGGAAGACGCAGGCGTCAGCGCCAGCCAGATTAACGAGGTCGTACTGGTCGGTGGACAGACCCGCATGCCGGCAGTCATCGACCTGGTACGCAAGATCTTCGGCAAGGAGCCGCACAAGGGCGTCAACCCCGATGAGGTCGTGGCCGTCGGCGCGGCTATCCAGGCCGGCGTGCTCAAGGGCGAAGTGAAAGACGTGCTGCTGCTGGACGTCACTCCACTCTCGCTGGGCGTTGAGACGCTCGGCGGCGTGATGACCAGGCTGATCGAGCGCAATACGACTATTCCTACACGCAAGAGCGAGATCTTTACAACGGCTGAAGATAACCAGCCGGCAGTAGAGATCCACGTTCTGCAAGGTGAACGCGAAATGGCGCGCGATAACAAAAGCCTGGGCCACTTCCGCCTGGAAGGCATCGCTCCCGCACCACGCGGCATCCCTCAGATCGAAGTGACGTTCGACATCGACGCCAACGGCATTCTGAACGTCTCGGCAAAAGATAAAGCGACCGGGCGCGAACAGAAAATCACTATTACCGCTTCCAGTGGTCTGTCGAAGGAAGAAGTGGACCGCATGGTGCGTGAAGCCGAACGCTATGCAGAAGAGGACCGCCGCCGCAGACAGGAGATCGAAGAGCGCAACCGCGCCGATAGTCTGGCCTACCAGGCCGAAAAAACGCTGCGCGAGCATGGTGACAGGATCTCCTCCAGCCTGCGCTCCGACGTCGAGAGTAAAATCAAGGCTGTACGCGATGCTATCGCGGAAAACAACATCGTGCGCATCCAGGCCAGTGTACGCGAATTGGAGACGACGATGCAGCGCATCGGCCAGGAAATGTACAGCCAGCCAGGCGCAGGCGCCCAGAGCGGCCCATCCTCCGGTCAGGATTCCAATACCGTCGAAGGCGAATACCGTGAAGCCTAAATATCACGCACAAAAGAGGGTAGGGAAACAGCTTTCCCTGCTCTCTTTTTGCGGTAGGTTTAAATCCTGTTGAAAAAAAGAAAAGTTACAGGAACGCGGACCCGGTCTCCAGCGCTCTCTTCGTCGCCCTGGCCACCCCCCGAAAAACTTCTGCTTGAAAACCTCCCAGACCCCGCCAGGGGCGGTCATTCCTGAACCTCCCCATTACCACTGCACATCGCTTTTTTATAGATTTTTTATAGGCAATACAGGATAAGCAATTGACTTATTACACTACTTCTGTTATTATCTACTTCAAGATTTAACACCAGTATATCTAGCAATAGTTGGTAGCTACTGGTAGCACTGATTACCTCAGAAAGTGAACAAGCAATGGCTTCCTGGTCAACTATTTTGCAGAGGATCATCAAGGCTCCACATGAACGCCAGCGGCTCTGTACTGCGCTCGGCATTGCTCCTATGACGTTACAGCGTTGGGCAAGTGGAGAATCCAGGCCGCAGCGTTCCCATCTGAAGCATCTCGTCCAGGTGGTACATCCTGCTGATCGTCAAGAGCTGATTGATGCGCTGAAAGAACTCTATCCCCCTTCGGAAGTTGAATCATGGATAGCCGAGGCCCCACCCGAACAGATCTCTTCCGAGTTTTTCGCTCAGGTGCTCAATATTGTAGCAACCACGACGGATAGCGCGCGCTTCTGGCGCGTCAGCGATGTTGTTTTGAAACAGGCCCTGCTCCAACTTGATCCGAACCAGACAGGGATGCAGGTGCGGCTCATCCAGTGTATGCCACCTTCTCAACCCGATGGCATAGTACGCAGCCTGCGCGAACGAGCAGGGAAGGGCAATTCTCCCTGGACTTCGGACCTGGAGCATGAGAGCGTCTTCCTGGGAATGGAGTCCCTTTCCGGCTATGCTGTGGAAACTCGCCACCGCGTGTGGAATGATAATCTGCGCGAGAAGACGACGTCTCCGGCTATCCGCGACGAGTTCGAAGTCAGCGCCGCCGCCGACCCTATACGCCTGGGTGGCAAAATTGCCGGCTGCCTGCTGGCCTCCAGTGTTCAGGTACAATATTTCTCTCAACAGCGATTGACGCTGCTGAGCGCATTTAGCGATTTGCTCGCCCTGGCATTCGATAAGCGCGATTTTTATGAACCTGAAAAAATTATGCTCGGCGTCATGCCACCGCCGATGGTACAGCGCAAATATATCGCCGGTTTCAGAGAACGAGTCACAGAGAAGTTCCGCCAGTTCAGCAATGACCCCACACTGCGTAATGCCGATATCGAATTGATGGTCTGGCAAGAACTTGAACGAGAATTCCTGGAAGGGCGCATTGATGTGAATATCGCCAATGGGGCCGAGGGGACCGAGGAGGCCGAGTAATTACTCAATATTATGCTTGCGCATCAGGTAGCGCAATTGATCGACTTTTGCCAGGCCAAGCAGTTCGGCTGCCAGCGCACGATTATGTTTCGCTCTCTCCAGCGCCCAGTGTACGAAATAACGCTCAACTCGCATACTCACTTCCTCCAGCACGACAGATCCCTGGGGATGGCTACTCAGCCACTGCTCCCAGGGATCAAGCCGGGCTGCTTCTTGAGCGCCGGCAGCACCCACGATCTCCTGGGGAAGATGCGCCGGGAGCAGTTCCTCGCCACTGCTAAGAATCATGGCTCGCTCAATCACATTTTTGAGTTCGCGCACATTCCCCGGCCAGTGATAGACCTGTAACAGACGCTGCGCTTCGGGCGATATGCGCCGTACGCTACGCCCCAGCGATCTGTTGAAATCTTCGATAAAGCGAGCAGCGAATAACAATATATCAGCAGGTCGCTCACGCAGTGGCGGAAGGACGATTTTGAGTACCGCCAGGCGAAAATAGAGGTCGGCCCGAAAAGCTCCTTCCGTCCTGGCCCGTTCAAGATCACGATTGGTAGCAGCCAGCACACGTACATTGATTTTGACTTCTTTATTGCCCCCCAGTCGATAGAAAGAGCGCGTCTCAAGCACGCGCAGCAATTTCGTCTGCATGTCCAGCGGCATCTCTCCGATCTCATCAAGAAAAAGTGTGCCACCCTCGGCCAGTTCGAGCAGACCTCGCTTCTGCTTCCTGGCATCGGTGAATGCATATTGTTCGTAACCAAACAGTTCGCTCTCCAGCAAATGACTGGCAATGGCAGCGCAATTAATCGCGTGGAACGGTCCGCTAGCTCGCGCGCTCTGCTCATGAATAGCGCGCGCCACAACTTCTTTGCCGGTTCCGCTCTCTCCCATGATCAGTACGGATGCAGAGTCACTGCGCGCCACGCGGGCCACCAGGTCGAATACCTCACGCATGCGTTCGCTATGCCCGACGATGTAGCTGAAATGGTAGTTGTCGCTGCGCTCACGCCGTAACTGGCGCAGTTCACGCGACATGGCGCTTGTTTCTAGCGCCCGCCGTACCACCAGCAACAGTTCGTCCAGGTCAAATCCTTTCGACAGGTAGTCCACAGCGCCCGCTTTCATGGCGGCCACTGCTGTCTGCACCTCACCATAAGCCGTCAGGATCACAACAGGCAGATCCGTATCAAGTCTACGAATACGCTCCAGTACCTCCAGGCCATTTATACCGGGCAGGCGCAGATCAAGCAGTACCAGGTCAAAGGTGTTACACTGCAATTCTTTGAGACCTGCTTCTCCTTCAGAGGCTATCACTACTTCATATCCATGCTTTTTTAAGAAGCGCGCAAATTGGTGTGGTAAATATGGTTCGTCGTCAATTATCAGAATATTCAGGCTCATATACTACTCACCCATTCTACTTCACCTGTGCCGAGCAATAGAAGACAAAACCAGCATTTTACTGGCCAGCGGGCAGCCGCACGATCATTGTTGTGCCAGCACCGGGCTGGCTCTCAACCTGTATATACCCTCCGTGATCTTCTATCAGGCGGCGTGTGATCGGCAGTCCCAGGCCAATACCGTGCGCCCTGGTCGTAAAAAACGGCTGAAATATCCGTTCTCTATGCTCTGGCGAGACTCCTTCTCCGGTATCACCAATAGCGATTTCTACCCAGAACGCTCCCTCCGCCCTTGCGCTATCCATACGATCTCCATGCTTCACACCTCTCTCTTCGTCCCCTTGCACACGCGCTTCGTCTGCTCCTTCTCCACCCTCTTGAGCCAGGGCCTGCGCGGCAGAGATGGCACGACAGACGATGGTCAGGGTGCCGCCACCGGGCATGGCCTGAATAGCATTCATCAGAAGATTCAGCAATATCTGCTCTAGCTGAGCGATGTCTACCTGAATGAGGGGTACCTGCTCATAGAGCCGCGAAACTTTTATGCTAGCTGCATCACACTGCACCTGGAGCATCTTTAGCACGCGCTCGCACAACTCGACAGGATCACACCTGACGCGATGCAGATGGCGAGGGCGGGCAAACAATAATAGATCGTGTACAATACTATCCAGCCGTTCCACCTCTTTGAGCACGACCGAGATTGATTCCTGCGTCTCGTCGAGTTCTTGCGCCGATGGGCAGGCAGCCAGGTCATCCCTGAGCATCTGCATAGATGTTTTAATTGAAGCCAGAGGATTGCGCACCTCGTGCGCGACGTTTGCTGCCATCTCACCAAGCGAGGCCAGGCGATCCAGGCGGCGCTTCTCCTCCTCCAGGCGGCGTACAGTGGTGACATCGGCGAAGCTGACCAGCAGACCAATCCGCCGGCCCGGCTCATCACGCAACGGCAACACAGCTACATCTAGCACGATTTCGCGTCCCCGGCGATCCCTCATCACTACGCTGCCACTGCGCGCTTCAGGAAGACTATCAGGAGTGCTGTCTATCTCTCGCCGCCAGTCGTGCGTGGTCATCGCCAGCGGGCGGTCTAGCGCGCTCTCTGCCCCGGCCAGCGGGCGCAGATCAAGCAGACGATCCAGCGGCTGGCCAAGCGCCTGATCCGCTCGATACCCCAGTATGACCTGCGCCGCACGGTTGAACATCGTGATGCGTCCCTCCAGATCCGTTGTCAGCAGTCCACCGGGGGTACTCTCCAGGATCAACTCTTTCAGACGCTGATCATCCAGTACCTTGCGCAGGAGCCGACGTGCCTCATCTCGCGCCTTGATCACTTCTTCTACAAGATGCATGTTTTCTAATACTGTACCGGCCTGGCTCGCCAGCACGCGCAGCAGTACCATCTCCGCCCGGCGCAATTTCCAGGTCTGGCAGTATGCTCCCACAACAATACCCAGCACCGGCGGGAAAGCTTTTTGCTTTCCTCGTTCGCGTTCCTCATCCTGTTCCCGTCGCAGTAGCAGGGTATGTTCCCTATCACTTCCTCGCCCGGCAAGCAGGGGATAGGCAAAAAAGGTCTTGATATAGGATGGCAGATAGGTAAGGCACTCGCGGCAGGCCGGATCATCGCTCTCACCTGCCTGTTCTATAATGAGCGGTGCGGCAGTTGCCCGCGCCTGGAAATGTCTGAACAGCGCAGCACGTAAAGCAGGAGTGATCCATTCAGCGGCTTCAGTTGCTGTCGCATCCAGCAGTTCACAGAGATCCGCTCCGCAAATTTCGCGCGTGCGCTGAATCATGATACGCCGCAGGCGCTCACGATCATGGAGAGTATAGCCAAGCTGATTGCTCATGCTGTTGAGCAGCGATAATTTGTGAATACGCTCGCGGTCGCGTTCGAGCAGGCGCGCATTCTCCAGCAGCAGGGCAACAGTGCCAGCGATGGCCTCCAGAACGGGCAGTTCCTCTTCATGCCAGCAGGCAACACGCACATCCTCCTCCTCGTCACGCCCTCGCAGGACTACCAGGACACCAATACAGCGATGGCGATAAAGCAAAGGAATCGCCAGTAGCGTCGGTTGAACGGCTGGCAGACCCACACAGCGCCTCTCTCGCCAGGCACGCGCCTCCGGCAGATCTGCGCTGACACTGATCGGATTAATATGCGCAACGGCCAGCAGCGCGGCTGACCAGCCAGGCCGATCATCAAAAGAGCCAGCGGCAAATTGCAACGTCTCACCGGCACTCTGATACAACAGGACACAGCGGCATCTGAGCAGAGCCGTCAATCGCCTCGGCAGAGTATCCCGTAGCGTGGCATAATCAATAACCCCGCTGAACTCGCTGAACAACGCTACCAGCACATCCGCTGTATCTATCGGCTCACATCGCGACTCGACTTCCATCCAGATCGCGCGACAGAAAATCGCCGCGCCCTCCTTTCCGCTGTACAATCTTCAGGCACCTGACCCGCTGCCCTCACCGGAATGATTATAACAGACACAATGCTACTTTGCATCACCTGCTACATATTATGAATATATTGTCATATTTTTACACAAAGATGGAACTTTGGTGAAAGAGACACACGAGTCGTCGGCGATACAACGCTTAACTGGCATATTGTACTTCCCGGTCACATACATTAAAATTGATTTTATATAATGGACCGACTGCGCTTTTTCAGGAGACATCAATTATGCGCCAGACTGATCAGGTTGATCGGGCTGATCAGGCATCTCAACCAGCATCTACAAACACGCCAGAGCAGCCAGAAGAGGCATCACAGCTTGTCGCGCACTGGCTGCCCGCGCTTGTTGGAGCACTGGTCCTCGGCCTGCTCTTCGCGCTCTTGCCAGAAAACATTACTATCGGGCCAAGCTGGATACCCCTTATTTTCATCGCCGGCGCGCTCCTGCCAACGCTCATAGCGAAAGCAACGCGCCGTCATCTTCCCCATATTACATCTCGCATTTTTTCCTTTATTTTACTCGGTATTATTACAACGGTGCTCATCGCTGGCGTTACGTTGATGATTGTGACACTCCCCAGTAAAACAGAGCATGAGGCTGGCCTTTTGCTGCGCGAGGCTGGTCTGCTCTGGCTCTCAAACATTCTGGTCTTCGCGTTCTGGTACTGGGAAATTGATGGGGGGGGACCACGCAAACGCCATGAATCGGGTCATCAGGCGGCAGACTTCCTGTTCCCACAGCAGGCAGCGCCCATCCCTGGCAAAGAAAATGAGGTCTGGATACCCCAGTTTCTTGATTATCTTTTCGTGGCATTCACCGGAGCAACGGCGCTCAGCCCGACCGACACATACCCTTTGAGCCGGCGCGCTAAGATGCTCATGATGATCGAAGCGCTTATCGCGCTCGGCATCACTATCGTGATCATAGGCCGCGCCGTTAACATTCTTTGACAAATGCACGAAAACATGGTACAATCATAACTCATCAACCGGTGCGGTAGCAACGGTTCCGCTATGCTCTGTAACAGTATGCCCTACGCATAGGTCTGGACCAAGCGCTACAGAAAGCCCACGAGCGGCAGGCACCTGGCGGGGCAAAAAGCCCAGAGGGGACTGGTTGAGGCAGAACAGGCTGCCTTGCAACCGTCCTTTTTGTTTTCTCTGGAGCTACTACCCATGAATACCCTGGCGCTCGTGCTCGTCCTTTTCTCGGCTGTGTTGCACGCGAGCTGGAACTTGCTAGCAAAGCGTATCGGCGGTGGGGCCTCGCTCGTCTGGCTCTACGATAGCGTTTCGTGCATCGTCTATGCCCCTCTGGCATTGTTCGCTGTTTTCTTCCAGCACAATGCTTTCAGCATGCTGCTGCTACTCTTTATTGCTGGCAGCGCGATCTTTCACCTGGCCTACTTTGTGTTGTTGCAGCTAGGATATCGCGCGGGCGATCTCTCGCTGGTCTACCCGCTGGCGCGCGGGACCGGACCGCTGCTCTCAACCATCGCAGCGATGCTCTTGCTCGGCGAGCGGCCTACGCTGCTGGCCGGCGCAGGCATACTGTTGATCATCGCTGGTGTATTCCTCATTACTGGCGGTACGCGTGTCCTCAAAACTCACGCTCTGTCCGGCGCCTTGCTCTTTGGCATTGTCACCGGTATTTTTATCGCCGTCTATACGCTCTGGGACAAAGTAGCGGTGAGCAGGATTCAAGCCTCGCCCGTGCTCTACTATTACGGCGCCACACTGATACGAGTGAGCCTGCTCACTCCTTATTCTCTGCTTCGCTGGCAGGAAGTGCGCAGCACCTGGAGCACGCATCGCTTCAGAATTATCGGCATTGGCGTTCTCAGTCCCCTGGCCTACCTGCTGCTACTCACCGCCTTCACGCTCGCGCCCGTCAGCCTGGTCGCGCCTGCACGCGAGATCAGCGTCCTGCTGGGTACACTCATGGGCGCCCGTTTGCACTCAGAAGGCGAGACGAAGCGCCGCATGCTAGCGGCCAGTCTGATACTTCTGGGCATTATCGCCCTGGCGGTATGACCTGCTGCATTTTCCCACAACGGCGCGTTTCCTGCATTAACCGGGAGCGCCAGCAAGACAGTTCCAGCACGCCAGCAAGTTCTCCAGTTGATGTTGCTTTTCTCAAGTATGCTCGTTTGAGGGAAAGGCCGCCGCATCCCCCTATCTTTCAAGGAGGGGGAAGGCGGCCCAAACAGGACTTCACACGGGTTAGAACAATTGTTATACTGGCGTGTATGGAGGCACAGCACACCAAACACGTCACCTACAAGCTAGCTTATCACTTTGTCTGGTGTCCGAAATATCGCAAGAAGATTCTGGTTGGCAGGCTTGCGGCATTTGTCGAACAGGAAATTCGCCGTATCTGTGAAGCCAATACCTGGACCATAGGCGCTCTTAACATGCAAGAGGATTATGTCCATCTCTTTCTCAGTGCTCCCCCTTCCGTTGCTCCCTCACAGATTGCTCATACCCTAAAAGGAACTACCGCCCGCAGAGTGTTCCAATGCTTTCCCGAAGTGAAGAAACAGCTTTGGGGTGGTGCCTTCTGGTCTCGTTCGTACTACGTGGGCAGTGTGGGAGATATGAGCGTGGATGCCGTGTTAAAATATATCGAATCAGGACAGGACTAAAACGGCAAAGCACTATCGATCTTCATCATCTGCTCTGCGTAGCTCCAAAAGTCGATGAATTTCAGACTCCTTGAAAAAGACTCGTCGGGCCAAAGTTCGTCTATATTTCGTCAACTGTCCTCGTTCAACATATCCATCCAATGCTTGACGAGAGATTCCCAAGCGTTGACAGGCTTCCTTGACGGTCAGGTACACCTCTCCATCTTCTGTATATGGCAAGAAACACCTCCGATTACGAAATTAGTTCTGACAAAGTTTAACATGGTTTAGCAACCCTTGACAAGATTCACTTTGTTGGCTATAATTTACATAGGTTTACAAGCCAAAGAAAGCTAGCACCACTGGTTGCGCAGAGTGCCAGCTTGAAGAGACTAGCCTGTAAAGACCAATTCTAGCCTCTCCACACCGCATCATAGCGGCAGGGGAGCCAGCAGTCAAGCGAAAGGAGCTTGCACATGGCACCACAACAGGTCCAGTGGGGAACCATCACCCTCCATCTGGACAATGAGACGTTTCGGAAGGCTTTTTGTCAGGGACGCAGCATGTATTTCGATGATTGCGAGTACGACATCCCGCATGTTGC
The DNA here is from genome assembly GCA_014896635.1 of Ktedonobacteraceae bacterium. The sequence continues at coordinate 335 of JADBKA010000122.1, read as the reverse complement.
TCATCAGATGAACACCCTGGATGCAGTGGGAAGCGTACTGGATGAAGACGGCAAAGGTGGCTATCGCTTTGACCGCATGGCCTTCAACAGCCCGTTTGACATCCTGGGCTTCTTCCTGGGATACATGAGCGGCCCGATCCTGGCAGAAGGCCCCGAAGAGCGGCAGGAACGCATGAAGCACGTAGTCATCTTACCGGAAGAAGCAAGCCCAACCGGAATAGCTTTGTAGAGTGTACCAGCATCATATTCATCGGGACGGGAAATACTCCCGCCCCTCTCTCAAAAGAGCGTTCAATGAGCATCAAAGCTTTCAAATATCGTATGTACGCAAATAA
>JADBKA010000424.1 GCA_014896635.1 Ktedonobacteraceae bacterium | reverse complement strand
ACGGCGGAGAGCAATACCGAGACAAAGCCAGGTGCGGCGCGGTATGCATCAGGCATCCAGAGCTGCAAAGGTAATACACCTATCTTAGCGCCGAAGCCAAAGAGTGCCAGCAGAAAAATGGCGCTTCGCACCAGCAGAGAGAGGGTAGGAGCCGCACTACGCAAAGCCTCAAAACCAAAGCTACCCGCCGCCTGATACAGCAATAAAAAGGCGATCAAGATACCAATGGTGCCAATTTCGCTCACTGCCAGCATGCGATAACCGGCCAGGGTCACAGAAGCATCTTCATAGTCAAAATTGACCAGCATATAGCTTAAGAATGCCATCGCCTCCCAGGCCATCAGGAAGACGATCATATCCGAGGCGGCAAGGATGAAGACCAGGCTCAGCAGCGTTAGATTGAAGAGGAGCGCAAACACGCGGACGCGCTGCCCCAGGTGTTGCTCAAGGCCGATACCGAGATCACCAACAGCATAAAGGGCAACGGGCAACGTAATCAGTCCCATAACCGCCAGGAAGATAGCGGAGAGAGGATCAATGCGAATTGTCAAAGCCCCGAACGGAAGCTGTGTCTCAAGGCGACCAGTCGGCATTACCCCGCTTGTGAGGACTCCAACTCCTGTAATCATTGCTGCTATACTGCCCAGTCCGGCACAGCACGCGGTTACTCTACTGAGAGCATGTCCCTTTGGCAGCACGAGCGCGAAGAGACCCCCTAGCGCATACAAGCCGACAGTAAGCCAGAACATGAGGGTTAGTATTGTCTTCCCATCCATCACAGTACCTCCCTTTTGCTTTTGTGGGGTATCAATAAACGATCAGGATGCGGCACCGTCAATGTCACTGTGTTTCCCTGCATCTTCTGCTCCACACGCCCAACAGCCAGCAAGAGGCCATGGAGTAATGTAAGTGGAGAAGGTGGGCAGCCAGGAATAAACACATCTACCGGTAGCACATGCTCAATGCCACCGAGCGTAAAAGGACTGTTGGCAAAGACCCCTCCGCTACAGGCGCAAGCTCCTACCGCTACCACAAGGCGCGGCTCCGGCATTGCTTCATATGTCTGACGCAGCGGATCAACCATCGCGCGCGTCATCGCTCCTGTCACCAGCAAGAGATCAGCGTGACGGGGGGTGGGAGTGAAAAAGATGCCCAGGCGATGCATATCATAATAGGGGTTGGTGAGCATTTTGATCTCTGATTCGCACCCGTTACACGAGCCTGCATCTACATGACGAATATGCAGCGAACCGCGAAACAGGCGCTGTATCTGCTGTTTAAGTTGCGCCGCTGTTACCTCAATAGCGTTATCCATAGTTGTATTCATCGACGTGCCTCATCATCTCTTTGGGATTCATGGACGAGCGTGACACTCTGCATCAGATCCTCGCGCCTGCTCACAGCCAGTTCGTAGTCCGCACTCATCGAGAGCGCACCCGCAGGGCAGGCCGCCACACATAGACCACACATGATACAGCGCGCATAATCAAGCGTGATGTGTTCTGTACGGCCATCTTTGTCAGAGCAAGCAGTCAGTGCCTGTGGGAGACAGACCTCCGTGCAGGCACGACAGCCCTGTCCTGCTTCACAACGTTCGGCGTCCAGCACCGGTCGGCCTCGAAAACCCTCTACCGGTGGCTCAGGCACCGCCGGATACCGTGTTGTGACAATGCCGGTGCGTAGTCCGCGTCGTACCCAGGGTAGAAACATCGTTCTCTCCTTCTCCATACCACCAGTTAGCAATCAGCGCCTGCGAACGAGAGGCCAAAGCTCTGTTCGATCACAGGAAAGTCGGTTAGAATATTATGACCAGGGATCGCCAGTGGAAAAGCCTGCCAATTGGCAAATGAAGCTGGACGAACCCGATAGCGTGCG
>JADBKA010000121.1 GCA_014896635.1 Ktedonobacteraceae bacterium | reverse complement strand
GGCGGCGAAATCGAGCAGAGCACGTCCTGGCGGAGTCACGCCCGGTCTACCACGCTGCTTAAAGCACTGATACGTCGTCAGTAGATCTCCCTCCAGATAACGCATCCACTTGCCAGTCTGGTAGCCCTCCACACGCTCAATCTGCTCTCCATTCGCCCATTGATAGAGCAGGTAGGGGAAATCAACGCCGGAGCGTACAGCCACCTCGACAGACGCCGAGAGGCGAGGATTGATCTCCATGAGATAGGGCCTGCCGGCAGCATCGCGCCTGAACTCTACTTCCGCATAGCCCTCCAGCTCTATCTCGCGGACCAGCCGCTCGGCCTGCTCACCGATATCGTACGGCACCGGAATGCTCTGGCGATAGACAGAGGTGCCGCCAAGCGGCGGCTGTGTGCGCGCCGCCCATTGAGCAAAACGCGCATAGATCTCTCCACGCGCATACAACAGGCTCACGGCTTCACGCCTACCCGGCAAGAACTGCTGGTAGAGCGTTGTGCCGCCCTGACTGGTCAACTCCTCAACTGCACGGCGCGCCTCATCGGGCGTCGCCACCAGTGCGCAAATCAGCCTGACCCCTTGCTGCTCTCCCCACAGCCATGATTCAACCGGCTTGATCACGGCGGGCAGACCGATCTCGCGCACAGCTTCAGCAACCTCATCTACTGATCGCACAGGCACACCTCTGGGGACGTTCAATCCCAGGTTTGCCGCGATCTCCAGCGTCAATTCTTTGTTAATTGCCGCCTTCAGCGCCGCTTCTTTGCCAATAGCGATACGGGTACCATGCCGCTCTATCTCCTCGCGGTGCTCACGCAGCACTTCCAGCGTGCCATCGGCAGACGTAATCAGCACTCTGGCGCCCGTGGAGCTAAGAAATTGTTTCAGATAGGTGAGAAACGCTCCCTGCTCCTGCTCGAAGGCCGGAGCGATATAGCTCTGCTGGCACCAGCGCGAAGAGAATGTAGGTACCTGCCGCGACGTCTCCAGCAGGCTGGCAATTTCCAGCGCAGCCACACGCTTGCCGCGCCGTCCAAGCGAGCGCACAGAAACCAGCGACTGGCGCAGTTTCGCATCCATGATCAGCGCATCGTAAGTCACCTCGCGCCGCGCAGCAGTGACGGAGAAAGACTGCGGCACGGCAGTGACGCCAGCGTGAGAGCCATTCAGTGAGACAGAGATGCTGTGATGTTCAGAATCAGTCATAGTTTTCTCTTCCTGAAACGAGAAAGGATGCCCAGTAACCCGGCCAGTTCCGATGCCATGACCAGCCAGTGAACGGTGATATCCCCCGGCAGGCGGCGCAGCAGTAAAGTATCAGTTTGAGGAGTATTTATCTCCTCAATCGTTGTTAAAGCCCAGCGATAGCCGGCTTCCTTGACTGCCTGTATTCCCTGCTCACCGATATCCTTCATTTTTCCTACCGGGTAGGCAAATGTGGAGACCGGATGACCCAGTTGTTGCTCTAACACCTGGCGGCAATGCTGCACTTCATAGCGCAGTTCAGCGCTATCCGCCAGAGCGGACAGGATCGGATGATGCATCGTATGCGCGCCAAAAGAGACCAGGCCGCTGCGCTCCATTTCACGGACCTGCTCCCAGGTGATAGTGAACATCGGAGCGTTCACTGCATCCGCACGCGAGGGCAGAAGGACCTCCAGTGCCTGCTGGATATCGGCAAGAAAAGTCTCGCGCTCTACTACCGTTGAGGCTTTTCGCAGGTATGCAGCAATGGCCTCTTTGAGGGCCTTGCGATCCGCTGGTTGAGCCAGATAATATGTTCGTTCGCTGATGGTCACCTTCTCCACTTTCGTATGCTTTACCAGGTAGTCGGGAGCCAGCCACCAGAAGCAGGCCCCACTCTCGATATAGCCTGGCGCCAGAAAAATGGTGATAGGGACCTGTAACTCTTTTGCCCAGCGCAGCGCATGGGTATAGTTGTCCAGGTATCCATCGTCGAAAGTCAGCACCACAGGCGCGCGTCTGGCGCGCTGTGATCTTGCTTTGCTCGCACTAGCAGATGGTGCATAAAATTCTTCCAAAGCTTCTTCCAGGTGCAATACACGGAAATGGCGGCGCAGAAATTGCATTTGCGCGCGCAGGTTTCCGCCTTCTTCCGTTGCCCTGTGATAATTAAGGATTATTAAATACGGACCAGAGCGCCACTTCCACCACAACGCCAGCTTCACCAGACCGCTGTAGTAGAAGCCAGTCGCAAGTGCCACTCGCACACGCTCCCGTATATCCCTCTTTCTGCTTCCCACATCTGCTACAAAAGCCACCTGCACGCGCTCACGCATACTCATTTTCCTTCATCCCACTCCTTATAGTGGAGCGATCTTTTTTCAGATCGCTCCACCGATTACGTGGCCTATCTGGCAGGCACCATCTGCTTTGCGATAGCACTCGTCACACGCTCAGCAGCCGCTTTTGCCCCCACAACAAAACGGAACAACGGGCCAAAGGCGCGCACATACGTCAAGCCCACAAAGTATAGACCGGGAACAGAACTCTGGAAGTAGGGATCGAGCAACGGAATATTCTGATCAGCCTCGATCTGAGCCATCAACGAAGGATGGAACATATTTAGATTATTAATGTTCACCACGTAGCCCGTGGCCGCCATCAGGTGATCAGCGTGCAGTACATCCTCATTCGAGAGCGTCACTTCCAGGCGATCATCAACCACGCGCAGATGTGTGACTCGCTGACCCTCGCGCAGATCAACTTTCCCGATTACACGCTCGCGCAGCCAGTCATTGGCCCCGGGGCCGAAATTATTGCTCAGGAAGCGATCTTTACGCTCTTGAGGAAACTGGTAGAACAGATATGGCATTCTCTCCAGCACGACGTTGCGCCAACCAGGCGCCAGGGCTGAATCGGGCGCCCTGAACTTTTCGAGCAGCGACCGCTCATAGGTGCGATCAGGCTCCAGCCAGTGAATGGGCCGGCGCGTCACCAGGTGAACCGTCGCACCCAGTTGATGCAGCAGGGACGCATACTCAACAGCGCTCTGCCCACCACCGATGACCACCATCTCTTTACCGGCAAACTTGTCATAGCTGCCATGATCAAAGGCATGAGAAACCAGCTCTGGTGGGAATCCGCTGAATTCGGCAGGACGATTGCTGTAATAATAGACACCGATAGCCATGACAACGACAGGCGCACGCACCAGGCGGCCATCCGCCAGCGTCAGCAGGAACTGGCCCTCATGGCGCTGGATGCTTGAAACATAGGTCTCATCCACGTGCGGAACGGCATTTCTCTGGAACCAGAGGCCGTACTCGATAAAAGTCTCGATGGGCAGCGGATAGCAAGCCTTATGCCGCGTGGTCTGCTTGAAGAAGTTCTTCATCGTGAACTTCTGCTGCGGATCTGCCAGATTCGTCCCCCACCAGTGCGAACGCAGCAACATGCCCGGCGGCATATGATCCCGCCAGAGTTCCAGCGGCTTGCCAAAAATAGCTACTTTGAGATTCTGCCCAAGCAAGTGAGCGGCGACCGAGAGACCATAGGGTCCGGCGCCCACGACAGCAGCATCGTACTGAGTTATAGTAACAGGATGTTCAATTTTTTCAATATTTGACACAATACTCATAGATATCTCCTTTATTTACGCGAGAAGCGTTTTTTAATCGCCCCTCCAATCCAGGTTCTGGTAAAGTCGGCTGTAGCCCTGACAGCCGGTAAGGGATCGCGCAGATCGACATAATCGTAGCGCATAGGTATCAGAAACGAAGAGGCGAAATCAACTATCGCCTGGAGCGGTGGGGTGACACCGGGTCTGCCGCGTTGCTGGATGGCCTCAATGGTGGTCATGATATCCCCTTTCAGATAGCGCATCCAGCCGCCAGTGCGATAGCCTTCTATTTTTTCGATGCGATCTCCATTGGCCCATTGATAGAGCAGGAGTGGGAAATCAACGCCAGAGCGAACTGCAATCTCAACAGAAGCAGAGAGACGGGGATTAATCTCCATTAAATAGGGCCTGCCTGCCTCGTCGCGGCGAAACTCCACTTCGGAATAGCCCTCCAGGTCGATTTCACGCACCAGGCGTTCGGCCTGTTCACCAATATCGTAAGGAACGGCGATACTCTGGCGCAGGACCGACATTCCCCCAAGCGGCGGTTCGGTACGCTTCGCCCATTGAGCGAAACGCGCATATATCTCTTTCTTTGCATAGAGAAAGCTGACAGCCTCACGCCTGCCGGTGAGAAATTGCTGAAAGAGGACGGCGCCACCAGAGGATGTCAGATGCTCTACCGCTTTGTGAGCCTCATCGGCAGTCGTCACCAGACGAGAAGCAAAGCGCGCACCTCGCCGCCGCTCACTCCAGTTCCACGATTCGTCGGGCTTGACCACAGCCGGCAGCCCGATTTCACGTACAGCGGCAGTCACCTCATCGACAGCAGCTACGACCACGCCGCGTGGCACGCCCAGACCCAGACGGGCTGCAATTTCCAGCGTGCGTTCCTTGCTGACTGCTATCGCCAGAGCAGGCTCCTGCGCCAGGGCGATACGTGTACGCTGTTCCAGGCGCTGGCGGTGCTGGCGGATCAGGGCAATGGTGCCATCAGATGAGGGAAACAACACAACGGGACCGATCTCATCGAGCACTTTTTCGAGATAAGTTAGAAACTCCTCACTGCCTTCCTGAGCCGGGCAGACAAAGTTGCGCCTGCACCAGCGTGAGGAGAACGCAGGAACTCCCTCGAATGTCTCCAGTGCCGCGACCGAGAGATTACGACTGCCGAGCGAGCGAACAGCAACCAGCGCCTGACGTAACCTGGCATCGAGCACCAGCGCATCAAAGGTGCGAGCAGGAGCCTGATGGCGCTGCGCGGAACCGGCAGATTGAGCAAGAGAACCATCCTCTGCACGGATTGAATTACTCACCACGTTTTACTACTTTCTTGCTATTATCTAATAGTTTTTAGTGATTCATACATTATTTGTATTTATTTAAATCGGCTTCCCCGGTGTATGTTTCACCAGCGCCGCCGCCATCACATTCTCCATCAACTTCTCTATGCCGGGAACGCCCTTATAACCGGTCGAGCAAACGCGAGCCGCGATATCTCCCTGGGTTTTAAATGCATTCAATTGATCATAGGAGCGGAAATCATCCAGCGCTGTCGCCCAGTAAATCGAGCCGGTCGCAAAAACCAGATTGCCCTTCGCAGCGACGTAATAGGTGGTATTGCTGTGATCATTCTGCCCCTGCTGGTTGATGGTTGGTGAATCGCCAATGATCTGTAAGCCGGCTGGCGCTGGATAGCCCGGCCAATCGGCCTTATCCCACTCATAGCCGACGACTGCACAGCCATAGGACTGTCCAGGCACCAGGCCGGTATCCTTGAGCAGCGAAGTTTTGGCCTGAGAACTCACCTTCCAGGGATAGCCCAGCCGCTTGTGGGTGAGGTCTGAGAACATTACCCCGATCAGGGCGTTCTCAGGACGGCCTACTCCCTTGTCACGGAACAGTGCTGTCACATTGGTTGGATCAGTTGCATAGACAGGATCTATCGAGAGACGGTTTGCATAAGTAATATCTGTTGGCGGATACTTTGAATCCACTTTATAGCACCAGATCCAGCGATCATTATTGGAGAAGCGCATTTGCCAGTAAGAGGTATTCGCGCCCATAAAAATCAAGCTCACGCCGGAGTCGCGCGCCTTCTCGACGCCATTGCGCATCTCTCTGGTCCAGTATTCATCGTGTCCCATCGAAATGTAGACTTTATGACGCAGTAACTGCTCTGGATTCCGGTGCAGATCCACCGAACTGATGTAGGAAACATTGTAACCACGCTGCTCCATAAAGCGAATCATTTGCAGTTCGTAGAGCAACACCTGGCTCGCACCGCTGCCTTCCAGGTAGGGCTTATTGAACGAGACCACGACGGATTTCTTCGACGCTACAGTCTGAGAAGCATCGACAGCGAATGAGCCGGCTGTATCGTAGAGGCTGGCGGATTTGTCAGCCGGGCTCCCCCAGCTATTATAGGCCGCAGAGGTTGTATCCGCCGTCGAGGCCACATAATCAGAATTGGGATTACCGAGCACATCAAACGGCGCGTAGGTCTGCATGCCCGCGTAGGGCAGAGGACTTCCTGACGGTCCTGGCGGAGCCGGCGGCCCACCGGGCATAATGGTGAATTTTGCCAGGTAGACGCCTGTCACCCAGTCCTGCGGGACGGTCAGCGTATAAGACGACTTCCAGTTCGCCTCAACGGGAGTCCCACTCCCGTTGCCCGTGCAGGTCTTGCAATTGACCAGTTTGGCGGGCCGGACAGTGGCATCGTAGTACCCCTGAGCCTGACTGACTAAATCAGAGACAGAGAACATCAAGCGCCCGCCAACTCCACCATACCAGCCCAGACGATAGATGTCGATACGGAACGGCGTCTTATCTACCTGAGTGCTCACAAAGAACTGGATCTGCTTACCGGGCGCGACACTGGTCGCACTCGCATAGGCCTGGATCTGCGTCGTTGCGATATGCCCCAGGGGGATTGTCCAGCCAATTGTGCCGGGTTTCGTGTTCTCCTGTGCAACAGGATTGTTTGGAACAGCAGTCTGAGTAGGTAGATTCCCACTTCCACCGGTCACAGGGATCAATCCGTTGAAACCCAATCGCACAAAACCGATGACGGCTCCAATCACTACAAACAGTGCAAGCGTGCCTGCAATCAGCCGGGATCTCATGCAGGATCCTCCGTCATTCTAGTAGAAATAATGTATGTTTTACAATAGCAGCTTTCTCAACAACTTTGTATCCAATACTAATACATCAAACGGCATAGAGCACCTGTCAGTACACCAACCCGGACAAAAATACCATATCCGGCGTGGCAATACGATGTTTGCTCAGGTAGAGAATCAGTAAAACCTGTCCTTATTGTGTAGAGAAATCCACGCAATAACTCTCTGACTTTTGCTCATACACGCCACTGGCTGATATTCTTTTCAATACGCCTCTTTGTAGAAAAAAGAGGAAGCCAGGAGCACTTTCTTTTCCCTCGCCAGGAAACATCCTTCCTCTTTTTCGATTATGTTGACGCCGATACCTATTAGGAAATTTGTCCCCCAGATTCAGCCATACTCTATACGCCAGACCACAATCCTATGTATCATAACTAATACCTGCCCGCTGCTTTTTCACTATGCCTTTTACTTCAAGGTAGGAGGGTCCAGTGTACCGAATATACACACCAGGGTGTTCCTGACCCTTTTCCTGAACAACAGGCAAGAGAAAAGCAGTATATTGGACGTTTTTTAATGGTAAGGAGAACTCGCACAATATCCAGCGGAGTTGCTGTTCTGGAGAACAAAGAGAGCAACTCTTCAGGCTGATAATTTCTCATCGGTCCTGGCAGGAAACTGGCCGTACATCGTTGCAATGACCTGTTAAGCTCGCCTGGAATTAAAATTGGAATGCTTTCTCAACACTGGCATATGGTTTTTAACGTCATCTCAACACGAGTGACAACCTGATTCAAATAGAAAAAATTGTATCCTGATACTCAGGCGTGGAAAGGCGTGTATCATTGTGCCTTGTGTTATCCCTACAGGCGGCTGGCCACATATCGTTGTAATGACCTGTCAGGCCCGCTTGCGACTGGAATAATAAAGACAGTTCTTGAGATGATTAAAAATGGTACTTACACTGAATTGATAAGGATGGTACTTACATGCGAAGTTCGCTGAGCCGCTATTTCATCATAGTGAAACGCTGGTTCTGGCTGGTATTACTGGGTATCCTGCTTTGTGGTAGCACAACATTTATCGTATCCCGCCTCATGAAACCCGTTTATCAGGCCCAGGCGCTGCTCATGCTGACAGTGGGATCTGCTACATCAGCATCTGATAACACAACAGCGGCGATCACCCTTCTGCCAACATACAGTCAACTTCTTCAGAACAAGCAGTTCCTTGACACAGTAGCTGCCAAACACGGATTGACGGGCGCACAATTGCTCTCGATGATGACAGTAAAGCCGCAATCGAATACACAGATTATCGAACTGAGTGTGCAGAATCAAGATCCCAACCTGGCAGCTCAGCTCACCAATGAGATTGCAGACTCCTTCAACCAGTACGTCAATGGACAACTCGGCGGTTATGTGCAGTTTCAGGTCATTCATGCCATTGTGCCAACTACGCCGATTCGTCCTAACCCCCCTACTGATGCATTGATTGGCGCCATAGTCGGGCTTGGCCTCTCAGTTGCATTGGTTGTGGTTTTTGAATGGATGGATGACAGGCTCTCAAGTCCTGAAGAGGTGCGCACCCTGCTGGGGCTGGAGCCGCTGACGGTCATTCCTCTGCTCTCACGCCGGCAGCGCAACCAGAATGCCGAAGAGACGCCGGCTCTGGCAGAGGGCTGCCGCATTCTCTGTGCAGCGATGACAGTAGCTCAGGGAACTCAGCCATTCAAGCTGGTCATGGTCACCAGTGCCCTCGCCGGCGAAGGGAAGAGCACCATCGCGGCCAATGTCGCTTCCTTCCTGGCGCTCTCCGGCAAGCGCGTCCTGCTGGTGGATGCTGATTTGCGTAATCCGGTACTGGATCAGCATTTCCAACTGGATAACCGCAAAGGTCTCTCCAATGCCCTGATAGAGATGTGGGGACAGCAGCAGATAGAGATGGAAAACCAGCCAACCGAGATTCCTTCGCTGCGCGTGCTTACCGCAGGGGTGCTACCATCCAACCCGTCGGAGCTGCTCCAATCGCATCTGGCACAGCAGTTGTTCACCCACATGCGCAATACTCAGCAGTTCGACTACATTATTCTCGATACACCGCCGGTACTACCGGTGGCCGATGCACAGATCGTAGCATCTTATGTTCAGGCTGCTATTCTGGTGACAGACGCATCCAGGACACCACGTAAAGTGTTGCGTCTCGCCAAGCAAACGCTGTCCCGCTCGAATACGCGCATCCTGGGTATTGCGATCAATAAGAGTCCCTGGACCGAATATGGTGAACTTCAGGATTATCTGGTTAGCATGGGTCAGAGACCACGCGCAGATATCGCTATCTCTATGACTCCCAATATGCCCAATATGCCACAAAACCACCAGGTTCCACCAGGAATGATGCGGACAGTACCTAATAGTCGATAATGCATCGATCTATTCTTACTCATACATGCATTGCAGCTCGTGACCTCAGATACATGCGAGAGACGAGTGCAGGCGGACAACAGGCGGAAGCAGGCCACGAGCTGCATGATATCTTACAACGTCTAGAATCAAGAGGAACTTTATGAAAGATTTACTGCTGGAAAAAATCTCTTCGCGCACACTACATGCGGCAGTGATTGGCCTCGGCTACGTCGGCCTGCCTCTGGCAACGACGCTGGCTGAAGGGGGATTCCATGTCACTGGTATAGATATAGATCAGAAAAAAGTCGATGCAGCAAATAAAGGCGAAAGTTATATCTCTGATGTAGAGAGCAGCACCCTGCAAAAGCTTATTGAGGCGGGGCGCCTCGATTTCACGACAGATTCTGCCGCACTCAAACAGATAGATGCAATCAGTATCTGCGTACCTACTCCTCTGCGCAAAACGCGCGAACCGGATATCTCCTATATTCTCTCCGCCCTTGAGTCAGTCAAAGCCCACCTGCATGCAGGGCAATTAATTGTGCTGGAGAGTACCACTTATCCAGGAACCACCGACGAGGTGCTGCTGCCAGAACTCGAAGCGACAGGACTACAGGTGGGCCGGGATTTCTACCTGGCCTTCTCGCCTGAGCGCATCGATCCCGGCAATCCCCAGTTCGGCGCAACCAATACTCCTAAGATTGTCGGAGGCGTTACTCCTGACTGCACCGAGTTGGCCCAGGCTTATTATAGCGCCGCCATCGAACGAGTTATCCCGGTTTCATCTGCTCGCGTGGCCGAGATGGCGAAACTGCTGGAGAATACGTTCCGCGCTGTGAACATCGGGCTGGTTAATGAAATCGCCATCATCTGTGACAAACTCAATGTCAATGTGTGGGAGGTCATCGATGCTGCCGCTACGAAACCTTTCGGCTTCATGCGCTTTACACCAGGGCCGGGCCTGGGAGGACACTGCATCCCCGTCGATCCTCATTATCTCTCCTGGAAGATGAAAACGCTGGACTACACTGCGCGTTTCATCGAACTGGCTGCGGAGATCAATACCAGCATGCCACACTATGTCGTCAATAAGGTGGCGGAGGCGCTCAACGAACAGCGACGCAGCCTGAACGGCGCCACGATACTTGTGCTCGGCGTCGCCTACAAAGCCAATGTGAACGATGTGCGCGAGTCACCAGCCCTGGATATCATCCAGCAATTGCTCGACCGTAAAGCGGTGGTCCTCTATAACGATGACTACGTGCCGTCAATCAAAATCGGCAGCCGCACACTGCACTCACAAATGCTCAGTGACGGCTTGCTCCAGGCCGCAGACTGCGTTGTTGTGGTCACAGATCATAACTACTACGATGCCGCATGGATCGTTAGCGAAGCACGCAGTATCGTCGATACTCGCAATATTACCAGCGGCATCCATGATCCTAAGATACTAAGGCTCTAGGAACACGGCTGTCAATGCTCCAGCACGATGGCGCTTTCCTGGCTTCCGAAAGCGCCATCGTATCAAGGCTTGCTCACTCACTCAGCACGTCCCACCTGTGGCGGGACAGAAGAGTTACCTGTGCAACTCACTCATCTGAGCATATAGGGAACACGAGAACGGTTGGAAAAGATGCTTCAAGCCAACAATAGTAGCAAAAAACCGACCAGCCAGCCACTGGGCAATACCAGCGCGCGGCTCATCGCTGTACATGTCAGGTCCGCTAATAAAAACATTTTCAAGGCCCTGCTCAGCCTGGCCTCGGCAAACCTGCTGCTGCGCTTCATGGGCCTGGGCATGCAGATTATCGTCGTCAGCCACTTTGCCCTCGGCGTCGAGATGGATGCCTATACGGACGCCTACCTGTTGACGACGACACTGGCGATGATGCTTGGCAGCGCACTGGAAGCATCGGTGATCCCTGTCTATGCGCGCACGCGCGTCAGGGGCAAAGAGCAGGCTTCCAGGCTCTTCAGCACGCTCTTAAATATTCTGATTATCGGTACTGGCCTGCTAGCACTGGTGCTGTTCCTGTTTCGCCAACAGGCGCTTTTTCTTGTTGCGCCAGGCCACGCTGGCACTCATACCGAGCAAATAGCTATCAGTTTGACACCCTATCTCATCCCTGTCTTCTTTTTAATGACCATCAATAGCTTTTTAGAGTGTCTGCTTAACGCGGAAGGCCAGTTTGGCTGGCCGGCTTATGCAGGAGCTGCTGTACCGATCAGCACGGCGATTGCCCTGTTGATCGGCGGGAAGAGCGTTGGTGTGTTGATGCTCTGTCTGGGCAACCTGATCGGGTTAGTTGTCCAATTGATCATTATTCTCATCCGAGCGCACAAGGCTCAGCTCAGATACAAACCTGTGCTGGAACTGAATAGCCCGGATGTGCGGGCTATTGCTGCGCTGGCGATCGCGCCGCTGGGTGCGGCGCTCATTGGCCAGCTTGCTCCCCTGCTCGATAATTCTTTCATCTCGACTGTCGGCGAAACCGGTAACGTAGCTGCGATGAGCTATGCAAATAAACTCAACGGCGTCTTCACCGGCGTCATCTTCGCTTCGGTCGGCAAAGCTGCTCTCCCCTACCTCGCCAGCCAGGCCGCCATCAAAGATATGAAGGCGTTCAAGAACACGCTGCGTCTCTACCTCTGGGCACTGGGTATTGTCACTGTGGTGCTGGCTATCGGCATGTCACTTTTCGGCGAGCTGGCGGTGCGCATCCTCTTCCAGCATGGCGCGTTTACACACGACGATACTGTACGCACAGCCACGCTGCTGTTCGGTCTGATGCTCGGCCTGCCGCCGACAGCCCTGGCGTTCCTGACTTCACGCGCCTTCAGCGCCTTGAAAAAGACGCGCGTGCTGATGGTCATGACCATCATCAACGTCATTCTGAACGCAGCCTTCGACTACACTTTCAAAATCTTCTGGGGCGCCTTCGGCATTGCATTAGCAACTTCCGCCTACTATTTCTGCTCCATGATCATTCTGCTGGTCACGCTTCGTATCCAGATCGGCAAGCTGGATCTGCTCAAGCCACCGCCTGAGTTATTGCAACTGGTCGGGAAGTCTTTCCAGGCCTGGATCTCGTGGAGGGATGAAAACTTGTCATCGCCGATATTCACCTATGCGGTCAAAAAAACGCTGGCACGTGCTGTTGCCGTAATGACGGTTCTTACTGCCGGCGCTGTGGGCGCAATTGTGAATGCAGTCCTCACACTGCGTATCGCCTTCGGCTCTATTGCCATTGTCGCCATGCTGCGCTATCCCTACCTGCTGCTGCTTGCCTGGATTGGCATAGACGCAGTGATTGGCTCGACTGTCCCGTTTCTCTCAATGTTCCAGGGCGGCAACTTGCTCTCCGGCCTCACTTTGCCAACGCTGCTCTTGATGTTTTTCTTTCCTATCAAGTCAACGTTCAAGCGCATGCCAACGCTGGCTTTTCTCTTCGTGTTCCTGCTGTGGGTACTTCCTTCGGTTGGCTGGTCCGAGATCGGCATACAGCAATTCATGATCCAGTGGCCGGTCTACATGTCATTTGTGGCCGTCGCCGTCATGGTCATTAACCTGGCGACGACGAAGCGGCTCCTGAATGGCCTGATTGATGCGATTCTTGTACAGTCAACGTTCATCTCGCTCTTCGGCATCTTCGACTGGCTGCCTGGACAGAGGACCACAGGCTTCTTCGACACCAATATCTCGACCCTTTATCGCGTGGGGTCCGTTTTTTCGGCTCCGCCCACGCTAGCTTTCTTCCTGACGGTCGTTTTCCCTATCAGTCTGTACCGTGTGGTAACAGTGAAAAATTTCTGGGGCCGCATCCTGGCATTCATTGCTATGTTTACCATCCTGGTGGCTTTTGTCCTGACATTCTCGCGCGGTCCGTCCATCGCCTTCGTACTTGGCATCATCGGCATGATCTTCTTCCTGCCATCGCGCCAGATGCGCCTGGGCATGCTCGGTGGGATCGGAGTTTTTGCGGCTCTGGGAGCTATTGCTATCCTGGCCCTCAACATTCCCATTCTGGACCGTTTCGCCAATAACGACCTGACAACTCTGAATGGTCGTACGCTCCTCTGGGATGCGGTGCTCTCTCACGTCAATCTGCTGCACGTGATGGGCGAAGGTCTCAACGCTTCCGATGTGCTGTTGACAAAGCTCCAGGTTGGTTTCGGTCGAGGTGTTGTTGGCACGGCGCCACATAACATCTTCATCGGCACACTCTATGATCAGGGGATTGGGGGTGAGGTACTGGTGGTCCTGTTGTTGATTGCCATTCCCTGGAATCTGATCAAGAAAATGCTCAGGACCTCGGCACAGCATCGGCTGTTGCTAGCAGCAGTGCTGGCGTCATACATCAATATGGCCGTCCAGAGCCTGGAAGTGACGGTAATGT
>JADBKA010000120.1 GCA_014896635.1 Ktedonobacteraceae bacterium | reverse complement strand
GTCATCGTGATAAACCGCCGTTTTTCCGGGCGCCCGATGTTTTGCCAGTACTGATCGTACGTAGCGTCCTTCGAGAATATCGCTGTACTCTCTACTATCCGACCAGTTCACGATTTCGCGTGCGCGCACGATAATCAGGGGATGGCTCACGGACGTCACCATAAAGAATTTGTACAGGCGGTCCAGCAGGTTGGCATCGACTTCCTCGTAGAGATCGGCCTGCTTCAAGAACTCCTGCACATTCATCTTATCGCGCTGGAAGAGCGTGCCGCCGGCCAGTTTCATCATCAAGGAGACCATGACCTCAGAGTCCTGTGTCACCAGCATCGCGGCGCGGTCGGCGCTGAACTCTGACTTGCGGTCCCATTCCATCAGGGCGGCTTCCAGCGAGCGGCCAACGATGCGTCCGATGCCGAGTGTCATCTCGCCGAGGATGGTGAGCAGGAAGCTGATGCCGCGCGCCATCGTTTTGTAGAGCACGTGTCCTGACTTGATGTGGCCGAGTTCGTGCGCGATGACTGCCAGTACCTCGTCTTCGGTCATCAAGTCCAGCAGCCCGCTGGTGATGATAATGTAGGGGTGATCGTGTCCGCTGGTCCAGGCGTTGGGCAGAGGATAGTGCGCGACATAGAGTTCGGGTTCGGGTATATCGAGGATAGCGCAGGCTTCTTGCAACTGGGAGTAGAGTTGAGGACATTGTGTAGATGTGACGCGAACCGTCTGGGCGACATTTTGAATGTAGGCGACTCGTTCGGGCAATAATTCGATGAATTTGCGTACGACGATATCAAAACCTGGCACTTTTTGCAAGGCGTTGAGGGCTGCACGATCATAGGGATGCTGGAGGGCAGAGGCATCGAGGCCGGGGAAGCGCCGCCGGGCCTTTGGTTCGGCAGTGGACATAAAAAGCTCCTTCTCTATACCATTTGCTTATCAGATTTTGAGTAGAAATCACGAAAATGCTCTCAGAGTAAAGGATGCGAGCAGCCGGACCGGCCCGGCTGGTTACAAAAATCGGCTGTCTCAAGTATAGCATCTTTGAAGGCTTTTTTTCTATAGCCTCCTGGATATGAGACACGGGCAATCTTGCTACTGATCCGGCGTTGCTTGTGCGGGTGGAGTTGGCTCGGCGGATTGTGTTGACTGTGCCGGCGGAGTTGATTGCGCAGGCTGTGTGGGTATCTGTGGAGCCGTTGGGGCGGCAGGCGGCGTCAGGCTTGATTGCGTGGTTGGGACTGCCGCCGGAGTGCTGCCGCTGGAGTTTGAGGGCTGGTTGGGGATGGCTGTTGCAGTAGACCCATCTTCGGGGGCTGCTCCGCCGTTACTACTGCCACTGCCTGATGGAGCTGGCGTCTGTGCGACTGCGGGAGTCGCCTGCTCAAAACGAGGTATAGCGGATGATCTCTCGGTCTCGACGAGCGCTGCTATAACAAGCAGAATAAGCACGGCAAAGGAAATAGCAAAAAAGATGAGCTGTCGGTTCGTAACGTAATCCTGGTCACTGATGTGTTCGTGTCCTGGTTCTCCTGACTGCATAAGACCTTTTCCTTGTAATGGGTATGGCTGAGAGTTTGTTCTCACTACGAAGGATCAGGGAAAAGAGTTTCAGGGGAGAGTTTCTGGGGAAGAACTCCTGAGAGCCAGAGGTATTCGGAAGCGTTTCCGAATACCTCTATTTTTCTTTATCCCCCGGCGCTGCGGTAAGCGAGGCTCAGCCCTTTGCCGATGGGAATGATCATATGCTCGAAGTCAGGAAGTGCTGCCAGCGTGGCGAGGTAATCAGCGATTTCATCGGCATGGGAGAGCGCGTTATCGGCCAGGACCAGGACATCGGACGTCAGCCTGGGCAGGAGCAGGCGGAGTTGTTCGGGAGCACTGCGCCGGTCAGCATCAAAGAAAACGAAATCAAAAGGACCGGCTAGCTGTCGCACAACTGCCGTAGCGTCGCCCTGGATCAGATCGACGAATTCGCGCAGGCCGGCGCGGCGGAGATTCGCGTCGGCCAGTTCGTGCTTGTATGCCTCACAATCAATGCTGGTAATGCGTCCCCCGGTTGCCCCGGCGGCCCAGGCCAGCCAGATTGTGCTATAGCCGTTCGAGGTGCCTATTTCCAGCAGGCGCGTTCTGTGGCTGCTGCGTACCAGAATACTGAGCAGGTGGGCTGTTTCCGGTTCGAGGTTGAGCATTTTTTTGTTGCGTTCTTGTTCGAGTGTATCATTATATTTTCCTGTCTGAAACAGTTCATTGAGGAGAGATCGAAGTACAGAGTCCATAATAGCCGTGATATCCCTTCAGCTTTGATTTTTGTTTATCGTGACTGGGGCCGTGCGACGACTCCTCATATAGAAAACGGCTGAGCGGTCTAATCATATACAATTGTGTAGTACAATGTATCAATTTTCTTATCCTATCGAGCGTAAGACCCCGCCATGTATGGCTGGGGAAACAAGCGAGTCCTCTTGAGGCGGAGAGGGTGGGGCGCCTCTCCGCTTGACACATGTTCCAATTCCTGATCTATTCTCAGTAGGCTCGGACGGAGCCGACGTTCAACTGTCGCTCGCGGGGACGTTCCGTGCGACTGTACGAGAAGCCTCTGCCTTTAGGCATGGGGAGTCGTCACCTTAATGTCTTACGTATAGAAGAGACAGAAGTATCACAATTTCCACCGCTGGCGATGCCAGGAGCGGGCAGTGGCTAGCGCCTGCTGCGTGTCCTGGGAGAAGATGCTCTGGCAGCGGGCGAGTTCAGGCGCGGTGGGGTAGAGGTCCACGATGCCCAGATCGGTGCCGACCAGCGCTTCAACGGTGGCGGCGGCACAGTAGGGGACGTAAGGGGCGCTGTAGCCGCCGGCCTGCAACATGACGAGCCGCCCGGCGCAGACGCTCTCCGCCAGATCAACCATGAGCTGGGAGAGCTGGCGGAAGCCATCCATTGTCACCATCATCTGGGCCAGTGGATCGAGCCAGCTTGCATCGTGTCCGGCAGTCACGATGATGAGTTGTGGGCGATATTGCAGACCAATCGGCAGTACCAGTTGTTCAAGGGCGGCGCGGTAGCCTCTATCGCCGGTGCCGGGTGGCAGGGGGATATTGACTGTGTACCCGGTGCCGGCATCGCTGCCAATCTCTTCTAGCCCGCCCGTGTTGCCGGGAAACCAGTGCTCCTGGTGCAGCGAGAGGAAGAGCACGCCGCGATCGTCGTAAAAAGCATCCTGCGTCCCATTGCCATGATGCACGTCCCAATCGATGATCATGATGCGCTCCAATCCATAGACGTTGCGGGCGTGATGAGCAGCGATGACGGCCTCATTGAAGAGACAGAAGCCGAGGGCCTGGTTACGCATGGCGTGATGGCCGGGCGGGCGCAGCAGCACGTAGGCATTGCGCACGCGGCCCGTCAGCACGGCGCTGACGGCGTTCTCGGCTCCGCCAGCGG
This sequence comes from Ktedonobacteraceae bacterium, assembly GCA_014896635.1. Next base: position 10,120 of record JADBKA010000120.1, on the reverse strand, counting down.
CATAGAGGGCGGCCTCAAACGAGCCGGGGCTGAGCACCGTCTCCTCATCTATGCTGCCCCAGGGAGCTTGCAGGGGACCGGCGACCTGTCTGGCACTGCTAACCAGCTCGCGGATACCCACGATGTAGGCGCGGGTGTGGTAGGTGGCCAGTTCGTCTTCGGTGGCGGCGCGCGCCTCGATGGGCTGCATCAGAGCAGTGAGACCACAGCCATCAAGGAATTCTTTGATGCGCTGTGTGATCAGGGTGGAAGAGGGGTGAGGCGTCGGCGTGAGCCGAAACGCGCCATTGCGCGTGACCACCGTATCCTCAACGCCAGTGTCGTGCGCCAGAAAACGCTCGTCAAAAACAAAACCTGTGCGAAAACTCTGCATGCTCTCCCCTTTCTGTCGGTCTTCCCTTCCCGCATAACTATATCGCTGTGCGTTGCTGAAAGCAAGGGGGCGAAAAGGGGATTGCAACGGCTCTGAGGTGGTGCGCAACTTTGCATTGACGTTTGTTTATGCGGGGTTTATAGTAAAGGTACAGTTAATGCTGCGAGCAAGAACGCGGCAGGAACATATTTGACCTTTATATAGAGATGGAGGAGCAGAATTTTGCAATCCTTTCTGATCACACACCGCTATAGTCCTCATGATGCGCCAGAAGCCTACCGGATGCTGCGCGAGGAACGAGCTTCTGCGATGGGTGTTATCTTCGACTGGGAGCAGCTATAAGCAACTATAGCGAAGGAAAGAAGCGATGAAGCGTATCAGACAATCTCTTGCCTGGTGGTGCTATCTGCGTGACACGATGACGCCTGAGCGCCTGCTGCGCACCGCTGTGGAGATCGGATATGAGGCGGTTGAACTGGTCGATGAGGCATACTGGCCTCTGGTGAAGCAGTACGGGCTGCGTATTGCCTCTATCGGCGGGCATGAATCGCTGGTGAAAGGCTTGAATCGGCGCGAACATCATGAGCGAATTGAGAAGGAGATACTGGCGAAGCTCGCGCTGGCTGAAAAGTGGGAGATTCCCAATCTAATTGTCTTCAGCGGTAGCCGCGAGGGATTGGATGATCGCACGGGTGCCGAAATAACGGCGGAGGGCCTGCGCCGTGTGAGCGCGGCAGCCGAAAGAGCCGGGGTGACGCTCGTCCTGGAATTGCTCAACAGCAAAGTGGATCATCCCGGCTACCAGTGTGACAGGTCGGCCTGGGGGGTGGAGGTCTGCCGCATGGTCAATTCGCCGCGTGTGAAATTGCTCTACGATATTTATCACATGCAGATTATGGAAGGGGATATTATCCGTACTATTCGCGAGCAACACGCTTTTTTTGGGCATTATCATACGGCGGGCAATCCCGGTCGTCACGAGATCAATGCAACGCAAGAGATCAACTATGCGCCGATCATGCGGGCAATTCTTGAGACTGGCTATGATGGCTTTGTAGGGCAGGAATTTGTCCCGACCGGGGATACAGTGGAGGCACTCAAGCAGGCTTTTGCCATTTGCAATGTAACAATTGAGAGCCTGAATCGGCAGAATGCCTGACATGTTTGCTTCATAAAGTCAAATTACATAGCGAGTTGACCAACGCCAGCTATAGAACGTCTATTGGCAGCTTACCAGTAGTTTATCGTCCCGGCGGCGGTGGCGTATTTCTATTTGGATAAGTCGCGCGCGGGCGCAAAAGCGCGTAGATCTGACCTGCTAGCTCGTCGATAGTTTCAACCTGAGAATGAAAGTGCTGTGGCATAAGCGCCTGAAGCGGGGCGGTACCGGCTGCGATTTGCCGCAGCAGCGTTGTCAGTTGCTGGATAGCCTGAACAATCTGGCTGGATGCCCAGACATTCTGTTGCTTGCGAAGCCGCTCGAAGCGCCGCAGGCGTTCGTTGAGCAGTAATACTGCCTGGTGGAAGGGATCATTGACGGGACGTGGCTGAAGATATTTTGTCTGGTTGTTGGCCTGTGCCACGAACGCATCCACTACTTCACTGAGGAACAGCGAAAGTTCCTGCGCTGAACGTTCTTTGTAGTCGGCGAGGGCATGGGCAACAGCGGCATCGTTGCTGGCCTGTTCTGCCCACATGAGGGACTTCTCGAAAGAGTAGGCAGCCAGCCAGCCAAAAAGGCCGGAAAAGAGGATAAGGAAAAGGTTGCGGTTGATCGTAGACCACCAGCCAAGCTGGCGATAGGTGATTTCAAAAGCGACCTCATCGAATCGATTTGCTCCCATGCCGGTAATGAGAGCATGAGGGTGGAAACTGTAATCGAGAAGAACAAATATTGCTACGAGCAGAGCGAATATTAAGGATGCTCGTTTATGGATGATCAGTGCGCTGGCGAAAATAGGAATAGTAAAAAGATCATAAATAATGAAATTGGTAAGTTTTAGCCCTCCAGGATAAGTAATAACAGCGAGACCAATAAGCAGCGTCAACGAAATAACGATAGTATATGCTGCAATATAAATATGGCCTTTACGATTGAACCACCCCGCGATGGCGAGCATGACTGCCATCAGGACAATGGGAAGCATGCCGATCAGACCTCCCGTCAGGTTATTAGATGTGATCGCTACCAGGAAAGCGAAGATAGCAATAATGGTCACGCTTGTCAATTCGGCCTTCCTGACGTACTCACGGACGGTCAGCGAACTCATGTCGGCGGGGCGAGGCGGAGCTGTCAGGTTAAGCCACCTGCCGAGGATGCCTTTGCGCTGCCACCACATGGCCGTTGAGCGAGTCTGAGCCTGATCTACTTTTGGAGAAGATGGTTGTGACTGATTTGAGTATGTTGTCATGGTATAGCCTCCTTTTGAAGGAAGAAAACACACCGCTCATCTCTCAACAGGACCACTACGCTCTCTGGCATAGGTAGGTGATCATTTCCGGCCTGTTTAAGTGCGCTTTTATGGCTGCCGTGCCGCAATAGCTCCTATGTAACAGAAGGCTTTGCTCGTTGGGGAGTGCTGTGTACGCCCTGGTAGAGCCGGTGGTCTCTTTTTTCTCGCACACGATAGAATGTAAAAGATTACGAAAGCACTGGCGACCCGGATGTGATAAATATAGAAAAAAAACTGAACGATAGCGAGGTAACCCGAACTCAAGAATAGCATGTTTCCCATAAGAAGTCAAACTGTCTGACGAAGTGACCATTGCAGGCTGTAGAGCAGCTAGCGAGGCTGATCGGCAGCTATCCTGTTTTTCGTGTCTCATACTCTGAGGCGTGCCTGGCCCAGTCCCATTGCCGTTTTATAGCCAATGCCGCTATAGAAAGCCAGGCGCGCGAGTAAGTAGATCTGCTGGTGCAGTGTCAGAGGAACTGCCGGATCTTGCGAGGAAACCTGCTCGGCGGAATCGCGCAGTTGATAGGTGCAGGTGCCGAGGAAGCCGCGCTGTACGTGTGTGGTAAAGGTCACGCGATGCGCTGTCAGGTGATAGTCGGTAATGATAATGCCATCATCCTGCAAATATTGCTCAAGGCGCTCTGTCTGGATGACATTGATCAGTTCTGGTGGCGCGACGTCTTGCCAGCGTTTGAGCAGATTCTGAAAGACGAACTGGGGAAGCGGCAGAATGACGGGATATGTGCCATAGCCTGTTTTTTTGCTGCCCCGGTTAAACGTGGTCAGCGAGGCGAATTCGAGAGTCAGAGGAGTGGTGCTGCTGAGTTTTGCCTGGCTGGCCTGCTCGATCAGTGAGGCCAGCGAAGTGAAGCCAGTCCAGCCGGAAAGGTGTTCATTTTCCAGAATTACCTCTTCGAGCAGAAAGATCTGCTTGCCGAGTTGGATAAAAGGGAGTGCGTTCGTTTGCAGATGTGAGGTATCAAAGCGCGTCAGAGCGTCGTGGAAGATCGGGAAGAGGTCGCCAAGCAGCAAAGTGAGCCGTATGATATAGGTTTTCTGGGGATCGAGCGGGAGATGAGTATTCTCGCGCTCGGCTTTTATGTGCGGCTGGAGCGAGGGGGAGAAGAGCAGGCTGGAGCAGGTAAAAAGGCGGCGCTTCTGCCCGGAGTGCAGCCAGGCGGCTACGTCGGGGGCGGCGGCGCGCAGCCATTTGAGAAATGCCCCATGCACCAGTTCGCCGGAAAAAGGCATGAGCGTTCCCTGCTGCAAGGGACGCAGGCGCAGCAACAAGGCATAGAGCCGGGCCGGGCTGGTGGAGGTGTGTATCTTCTCCAATTCAGTCATTGCTTCTGTTTGCATCTTCTCCCTCGCATTCTCTCTGTTAATCGAACTGGCGACTGTAGTCTGTTATCGACGCAGGCGGGCGGATTCGCGCACAGATTGCAGGTTGAGCAGCTCGGCGACCTCGAAGGTCGTGAGCGGACCGGGCCTGGGACGCAGGCGAATCAGCGTGGGGAAGTGGCCGATGCGCCCATGTAACTCGGCGAGCAGCACGAACGCGGCGGGCGCGTAACCCGGCGGATTGATGAGCAGATGGCGCGTCTGCCACTCTTCTGAAGAGAGCCGGGCCGCATTGACGATGGCGCTGATCTGTGGCTCAAGCGGCTGCGCCTGATCGATCTGCACGGGGATGGTGCGGATCTCCTCGATGCGCGTACCGGCGAGTTGCTCGATCTGGGCGCGCTGCTCCTCAGTAATCGGATGTGTGAAGTTTAGGATGAGCATGATAGTTATATCCTCGGATATGTTGGTTTTGTGGCCTCTTTTGCTAGTATTTTGCCAATCTCAGGTAATTTCTCACTTGTAACCACTACAATTTTATATTGTTCTGCCTGTTCACAAAAAGACTTGAAACTGTCTCCAACAGCTCTTTGATTTGTGATAAAAAGTTTGCAAACATAAGAACCTCCAAGACATTGGCTTTGGCCTGGAGTTTATGTAGATGACCTCGTTTTGCCAGGTATGGATTCTGTTCCGCCTTGCACTCGGCTAAGATCAATTGGGCTTTATACATGAGGGCCAAATCAAGCTCCTTCTCTACCGGACCATCAAAAATGGAACAACCCCACTGACAATGAAACTCATCAGTAAAGTTCGAGTCATCGTCAAGTTTTGTACTTACTGCTTCGTTCCATACATAAAACTCTAACCAGTCACCAGTGCCTAGAAACTTGGCTGCTTGTTTAGAAGTAAATTCACCTGTTATTACACCATATCGTAACCTATCTATTTCTAATAATCCTTTGTTTGCTATTGACTGTAATAAAGGAGAATAGATCAGATGTGCGGGTAAAGGTACAGTGTCACCAGGTTTTTTGTCATGCAAGAGTGTAAGAAGCTCTATTGTATCTGGCGAAGCCACTAATTCTTTTGTGATGTCGGCCCACTTCGTAACTATTTGTCGGTAGTCAGGAACTGGCCCTTGAGGTATTGCCCAGATACGATGCTGAGCCTTCATGTAATCATCTAATGTCAGGTGAAAAAATCTGGCTGTATCTATTTCGACTGGTTTAACAAGTGAAACGTGGCGTTCACGTTGTGCATCAGCATGCCAGCATGAAACTCCCTTTTGCTTGGCAACTTCGTATGCCGCAATGCCTGTAATCTTAGGAGCTGAGGTAATATCAAATGTCCATTCCCATTCGTCATCTGGGTATGGTTCACAGGCGTTCTGGCAGGCTTCCAGGCATATGTTAAAGTCGTAAGCATCAATGTCTGCTATTATATCTATCTGGCAGTCTGGAATGGAGCGTGCAATATCAACAAATGCTTGTTTGTGGTCCCAACCTTCTTTTGAAAGGATAACACGCACTACTTGTGGACGCAAATAGAGAAGCGATAAAACGTTAGGAATAGCTCGTCCTCCTGCTACAATAAGCAAAGCTTTCTTTTTCTCCATGATCGAGTTTCACCTTTCTTTTTGAATCCGTTCAAGAAACGATAGTAGTTCCTGATACCATGCCTTCTCTGCTGTTTTCTTCTCGCGTCCGGCCTGGCGTACGGTTGTGATGATCGCCTGCGCGAGTGCTTTGCGGGCCTCCTCGTTTTTGAGTTGCTGCCAGCGCTGGTAAAAGCTGTATATCTGCCCGGCCACGTCGCTGCTTTTGAGAGCTTCCAACTCGCGGATGTAGCCCTGCGCCTGCTTGAGTTCGGGATCAATAGTCGATGATGGAGAGGAAGAAGGTTCTCCAATCCCATCCTGGTGAGTCGGCGTACCGCTATTCTCTGTTGGTGAAGCTGGTGATGCCTGAGCGGAAGATGAAGTGCCTGATAGCTCACCTGAGTGCTGGAAGTACCCATACCCGGCGCTCGTTTTACCACCAATGCCGTAATCTTGTAACGCCTGCCGGAGCCAGCCCGTGACAAGCTGTACGTCATTTTTATGCTGCTGACTAGCAGAGTTGCGAGGAGCGAGCGCGAAAGTAAAAACAGTATCTGTCACCGTCAGGAATGGGATGGGGTTCGGTGACTGGTCGTTGGTGGGCGCTTCTGGTGTGCTACTACTCAGTGATCTATAGTAATCAGGATAGTGCGGGTTCATGATATCGAGAGCGAATGTCGCTTTACCATTTAAAGGCAGCGCATCGAAGAAGATAACAGTGCCGGCCTGCTTCTGTGAGCCGAAAATGCGCTGAAGATCCTCGTGATCCGTTTCTTCCTTTAAACTGGGCTTGCGTTCTGATTCCGACTTTCCTGAGGGGATGAAGTAAGCCTTTTCTTCCCCGGCAACATAGGCCCTGGTCAACCCTTTGAGGGCGCTACCGGGAATATAGGGGATACCGTAGAGATGATGCAGGGTAATATCGGTTTCGAGCACGGTTTCGCCGCCCAGACCGACGACCATGCGCCAGTCAAGCTCAGCCTGAAAAGTGGTCGCTTTGAGGGCTGTTACCATCGCCAGCCAGCGCCGATATGCATTTTCTGCCAGCTTTATGTCGATATGTTTATGTTGTTGTGATACAAGCTCTCTGAGCCACTTCCCCTTCTCTCCTTTCTCTTTTCCGTCTTCTTTACTACCACTGATTACCTCCTGCGTAACGTATTTATCCAGTAGCAATGCCATGTTGCGGCATGTTCCTGAGCCCTGTTCTATCAGGCGCGCAATAGAAGCAGGAAGATAGTACGTCATACGTTTCCTCCTTGCGCAGGCGATGGGCTGCTATCTTCCGGGTCTTTCAGTTCGGCTTCGGCGAAGCGGCGGAGCCACACGCCGAAGGCGAGGCATTCAGTAGTAGCTCGTCGGTAATCGGCACTGGTGGTTGTTGCTTGCAAAACCCATTGTAGCAGCCCGTCGTTTTCCTGGTCAGTGACCGCTGGGATTGGAGCATCGAACTTTTTGTGCATCCAATGTGTTAAATGCTCTAGCAGTCGATAATGGGCATTTTTATACCCTTTCTCTTTTTTGCTTTTTGCTTTCAAAAAACCGAGAGTTGGTCCCAGACCATTGATCTGAATCATTGCATTGAGGCCGCGCGCCAGCGAGCGGTACTCTTTCTGGTCTGTCTCGCTCAAATTTTTGATTTCTTTGATAGCGTCCCACGCCTGCCTGCCGCGCTCCTGCTCACTATTTTGCCGGTTAGTTCGTGCTTTCGTTTGCTCTGTCACTTGCCTTCTCCTCTGTGTCTTCTGAAGATTGACTGTTATTGTGTGTTTCCCAGTGTATGCGAACGATGCCGCGTCCGACGGTTTCATCGCCTCCCAATTGCAAATAGTTGTTGGACGCAGCATTCATCGCTCTGGCTTTTGCGATGATCTCAGAAGCCGTCATTTGTGTACCAGTTTTCCCGTTCAGGCGGGCATCAGTCGCGTAGACGGGGACGTAGAGCAGCGTATCGGTGGGGAGATGTTCCTCTGTCCAGAGAGCGCCACGCTCAACAGTTTTCTTCTGACGATCAAGGCGTATGCGTGTGATAATTTCAGTCGCATAGAGTGCGAAGTCGCGGAAATCGTCGTCAGGAAGGATGGCCAGGGATGTTTGTATTTTGTTGGACCAGTAAGTGGTCGTTCCCATTGGCGGGAGTGTATTCTTCGCAATCCACTTAGCGATGGTGTCAACCTGTTTGTCTGCCTGTGTCTCAAAACTGAACTCTTCCAGCACCATTTGATTCTTGCTGTGGAGATCGCTGCTGGTTGTTACCAGGGCTTTCTCGACTGGGGAAGGCACATCCCAGGAGAGCGGCTGGGTAGTCCGACCGCGTTCGATGTCGCGTTTAAAGCGGTTAAGCACGTCATAGGAAGTAGTATATGCGAACACGCCGTTGAGTGAACGTACAGGGAAAAGAAGTATGCGAGCATCGCCGATGATCAATGCTCCGGCGTGGTCGCTGGAGCCGGTAGCAGGCGGGCCAAACAGGGTATTAACCGTTGCTGGATCACCTTTGAAAACTTCTTCTGCGACTGATCGGAGCTTCCCCTTGATGCTGCTGCCCTGGATCATGGGATATTGCGTTGTGCGTTCGCGCTGGATGGGCAGGTCGATACTGCTCAGCCCTGAGCCAGTGCCGGCATGCAGGGGAGTTTCTACGTAAAGGTAGAGCATGGTTGTTTCGGTGATCATCGTCTCCAATCTCCTGTATAGGTAATGCCATAGCCAATCTGCCAGCCATATTCTGTCAGGGGCCGCATGACGGTAATCGTCTGGTCGAAGAAGTAGACACTGCCTGCCGGGACACATCGGCGCATCGTTTTGTTGCTGCCGCCGGCGTTCTGTGGATTGAGATACCAGCCACCGATTGGCTGATAGCGGTTGATGGCGGCAGCGATAGGGGGAAGCAGAGGAGCTTGCCAGATATTCGGCTGCCAGCCATTTGTGAAAGCCGCCGGGGTTGCCAGATAGAGCAGGTTGCCCTGCCTTTTGTGTTCCAGTGTTTGCGTGCTGGCAGAATCTGATATGATCTCGAAGCTTGCCGTTCGCCGCTCGCCCCCCATCGTCATCCTGCCGCTTTCTGGTAGCCTCAACAGTTGTTGAGTTTTATCGTCGTCGATCAGGTCTGTTGATTCGGGCGATGTACTGAGGCGTATATCGACGACGAAGCCGTAGCCGTGTGACATGCGCACCATCTGAGTCTGGTATAGCAGTCCCTCTCTGGTGGTTTTGGCAGCGTTGTCCATGCCAATGCCCAGACGTGGTTCGAGAGTGTATATCTGATGCTCTTTCACAATATCTTCCTGCAAGAGTGTATCATGCGTATGCAGCATTTTATGCAGACCGCGCTCTGTCAGCCAGTAATTAAGTGGTTCGAGTTTGCTGTCCGGCTTGTGGTCGGGAAACAGATAATAGGCTCCGTCGGGCAGATCGCTGATAAGCTCTGGTTTGCGGTCAGGCACAAGGCAGATTTGCGGTTTTTTCCCCTGCTCATCCTGTACCTGTAAGAGATGGGCCGGCGCTGGAAAGAGACGTTCGATCTTTTTGTTTGCTGTGCGCCTTCCCAGTGTCAGGCCGGTAATGCGAAAACGGCCATAGCTCTCACGATTGCCGATCAGATTGACCAGTTCGTCGTGCGAAAACAGCGATTCCAGCGTTTTTGTGCGATCCCAATGAGTTGCGATAGTGGCACGGATGGCGCCCTGAAGAGTTTCCGGTGTGGGGGGGAAAAGCGTCTCGGCGTAGCCACTTTCCCCGGCATCAAAGGGGCGACCGGTGCGGAACAGCAGTGGCTCGATTGGTTCGATGAAGATTCTCATTCGTGCTGCCCCTTTCGCGTGAGAAATTCTGCTACCAGCAGCCAGCCCAGTGTTTCAACAAGTCCGTAGCGGAGTTGATCGGCATGTAGCTCGATAGCGCGTTCTTTGCCGTTATGTTCGTTGTCCATTGCTTCTGCCAGCCGTGTTATGTTATCAGCGAGGTGCTGAATCTGATCATCTGGTAATTGATCCTTCTGATCATCTGCTCTTTGCCGCCGCAAAACACGCTTGATTTCGCTGCTTTGAGCGGCACGCTCCAGTCCGATGAGCGTGGTAGCTTCTTCGAGCAGGATGTAGAGGCACTTTGGAGAGAGCACATCCCGCTTAAATAGCTCATAAAAGCGAGAAAACAGCGCGATGGGCTGTGCTTCGGGTGTAGAGGTCAGAGAATCATAATGCCAGTGACAGCCGACGCGCGTCTGCTCGCCTGAACGCCGCATGACGGTGACAACCAGGGCGTTACGGCCGTAGCGGTTTTTGGCGAGTGTCTCTGCCTGCCTGGCAGCGCGCACGACGAGCGAGAGGGGAGTATAGTGATGGGCAATAA
>JADBKA010000119.1 GCA_014896635.1 Ktedonobacteraceae bacterium | reverse complement strand
GTGGTGCTGGCCGTCGGACCCTGGGTGCATCGTCTCCTGGGCGAACTCCATCTGCCTGTGCGTTTAACCCGGCAATACCTGCTCTATTTTACCGGTTTGCCAGCGAACGCTTTCAAAGTGGATAACTTCCCATCCTTTATCGCCGATGACCTCTATGGTTTTCCCCTGTGTAACACCTGCACCGGTGAAGGCCCGGCCTGGTTGAAGGCAACTTCGCACAGAGCCGGCCCGCCAGTTGACCCGGATGCTGTGCCGGTAGTAGATCAGAACGCCGTTGCTTTCATAAAGAATCGTCTATGTGAGCTATTGCCAGATTTACTACATGCTGATCTGGTGCATGTTGATGCCTGTATCTATGACATGAGCCAGGATGAGGATTTCATCCTGGATGCTGTGCCGGGTGATCCGCGAGTAGTTTTTGCTGCCGGCATGTCCGGTCATGCCTTTAAATTTGGTCTTTTGCTCGGTGAGATGATCAGTAGTATGCTTGGTGGGAGAGAACCGCCTGTTCCGCTTGATCGTTTTCGCCTGAATCGCTTCTCGCTGTCTGCACAGATGGGCAAGACATCGGTTGCCTGAGGCATGAGCTTTTAACGGCGGCTGTTGCTTGCCAGGATCTGTAGGCGAGGTAGGCAGGCTATTGCCTGGCTGTTTCGCTCTCTCTGTTGAGTAGCTTGCTGATGGCCACTTCAACCTCTTGCTCTGTAATCAGGCTGACGCAGGGATGAGCAGGCAGTTCTTGTACACTGAGGTCGAGGCGTCCGCAGGGGATGGCCGGGCAGTCCGGGCAGCGGCGAGTAGCGGTGATCACGACATGGCGTCCAGAAGGTCCCCAGGGACCGAAGATACGGGCGTCGGTTGGACCGAAGATCTGGAGCGTAGGAGTATTTTGCGCAACTGCCAGATGCAGCGGGCCGTTATCGACTCCCAGCACGATCTGGGCGCGACCGAGCAGTGCTGCGAGCTGGCCCACCGTCATCTGATCGAAAATAACAGGCTCGCCGCGTATCTCCTGTGCCACCGCAGAGAGCAAGGGGCGTTCTGAGGCTGTGCCGGTCAGCACGATACGTACAGGAGCATTGGACACCTGTGTAGTTGTAAGCCAGTTGGCGATGTGTCCCCATGCCTGCGCGCGCCAGAGTTTCACCGCCGCTCCGCTGCCGGGGTGGATGACGGCGAGCGGCGTATGTGCAGCGATGCCTGCCTGTGCCAGTTGCTGCGAGACCCATGCACGTTCCTGCGGAGTTGGCGTAAAGGCCAGCGGGTAGCGTTCGGGGGTCCAGGGTTCTGCAAGCCCGGCATGGTTCATTGCTTGCAGAGCGGCGCTGGCAAGGCGGAGATTAGAAACGGCGGCGTGTTCGTGGGGCGGGAAAGGCAGTGCATGAGTAAGGAATGATGTGCCGGGCGTGATAGCGTAGCCGATGCGCTGCGGGATGCCTGCGAGATAGAGCAGAGCGGCTCCCCACCAGAAATCGGGACGCAGGTTGATCGCCAGATCGTAATGACCCTGCCGTAGCTGGCGCGCAGTCTTGAGCAGTAAGAGATAGGGCGCGAGAGGATGTTGAGCTGCACGCTGGAAGCCGGGGAAGCGACAGGTGATGAGGTCGTCGATGGCAGGATGGCGCGCGACGACCTCACGCGACCAGGGACCGACCATCATTGTGATGTGAGCCTGCGGGATCTGTACTTTGAGTGCGTGCAGAATCGGCGTCGTCATCACAAGATCACCCAGGTGATCGGGACGTACCAGCAGAATGCGAGGAGTGTCGTGAGGTGCATACTGTCTCCGACTCTGTGCCAGTAAAGCCCCTGGCGCGCCTAGCAGACGCACAAGAAAGAGAATCTGCGTACGCAGCAGGCGTTTCACGGCATGACCCCTTCACTCTGTGGACTGGTGATAAGCCGTTGCAAAGCAGGCTGGCGCAGGATCAAATACCCCCCTCATTGTCTGTGCGGTCAGAGTTTTGCTGAGAAGATGGAGTATTGCCAGGGTTGCTAGATTTGAACTGCTGTTTCTGCTCTCCACCGGTCACTGGTTCTGGCCTGGCTGCTTCGCCCTGTGCGGGTGTGACCGGTGCAGGCTCGCTGGCGAGGATGGTTTCCTGCCCGGAAAGCGAGACTTCACCGGTGGCGCTGCCGCGAACGGTCGGCAAGTGAGTGGATTCGTCGTGCTGGATTGGCAAGCCGCAGTTGGGGCAGTAGGCGATTCCCGGCTGGATGAGAGCCTGGCAGCGAGGACAGAGCAGGGCTGCTGCCTCAAAAGGTGGAGGCGGTGGGGGAGGGGTGTCCTGTCCCATGTGCATGGTTTCCATACTGCTGATGGTTGCTGGCGCCGGCGCTACCCCCGGCGGAGGCGGAGGCGCCGGGGTGGTCTGACCGTAGGGTGTGTAGTCCGGTGGAGGTGCATACGGAGGAATCGCAGCATCGGCGTTCTGCGTGTAAGAAGAGCCGCCGGAGATCGGCGGAGGCGGGGAGGCCGGTATGGTGGGGAACTGAGGCGTGGCCTCACCAGCAGGTGAGACCGAAGGAGCCGAGGAAATCTGGCCTTGCTGGACCAGCGTCAACTCGCTCTGAGCCTGGCTCAATTGCTGCTGGAGGTTTACCAGCTCCTGGCAAATAGGAAGGAGTTCTTGCTGCCCCAGTCTCCCGGAGGTAAACAGCTCCATTGCCTGTCCCACAAGCATGTTCTGCTGTGCAGCGATCTGACGATTCAGCCCATCAATAGTGAAGCGAAGTTTCTGCGTCCTGGCGATGCGGGCCGCTTCCTGTGAGGCCTTCTCAAATCCTCGGTGTACCGACTCCCAGAAGTTCATCTCCGTCTCCCTTGCTTTTGCTGATGTCTTTCAAAAATATTGCTCGTCTTGTCGTGCTCATTATAGCAAAACCCGGGCGAGAAGTCGAGAACAGCCGGGGACCTTCTCCGAAAAACTTTTCAGTGTCAGCCGCCAGGACGAGAAGCGGAGAACCACCGAAAACGGAAAGAGGTGGGATCTGTCCTACACTTACTCATATTTGCAGGCTATCTCCAGCCGGGAAGGCTACGAATGTGCTCTGAGGCTAACATCCGCAGTCTTCCCTCGTTTCCCGAAAAAAGTGTTGAAAGGCACTAAGCCTTTTTCTCTGCACCCAGGATGGCATTTACCGTTGTACCGCAAACGGCACACTGGCCCTTCAGCGCGGGCTTACCATTCTTCATTGTGATGCGCTGTGCGTCCTTCAGTTCTTGCTTCTTTTTGCACTTGACGCAATAATAAAGATCTGCCATAGGAATCTACCTACCTTTCAAGAGTTTTGAGTATAAGGCTATACTGCATGTATAGAAGAAGTGGTGAGAATATCCACTTTCAGTATATTGGATGCAGTACAGACACGAAACACGTTTGTACACTCTGGAAGAACAGGAACGCGAGAACCTATTGCTGCCTGCCGACGTCATTCATACTGTGGTATCACCGGTATCCCGGTCAATAAAAAATCGCTGGCGTATTTCCAGGATAGACCGCGTGCGTCAGATACACTTCATACCCCTGTGTGTGCAGGTGTCGTTGTATCCGCGCCGCGCGCTCTAGATCGGCAAAGGGCGCAAAAAGCGTCGGACCACTTCCTGAGAGACGCACGAAGGAAGCGCCGGCTTGTAATACTGCCTCACGTGCCTGCGCAACTGCCGGGTAACGCTCCAGCACGCCGCGTTCCAGGCCGTTGTGTAGATCTTCTACACGCAGTTCCTCGCGGTGGTGCAGAGCCGCAACAACAGCGCGGCTGTGAGTGCCATCGGTATAATCGCTGCTGGACAGATGACGGTAGACCTCGGCAGTAGAGACACCGATGGCAGGCTTGACCAGGAGCAGCCAGCGCATGGACGCGGGCCAGTGGGGAGGCAGCGCCGTTACACGCTCACCCCGTCCTTCGCAAAGCGCCGTTCCCCCGACCAGGAAGAACGGTACGTCCGATCCCAGCGAACCTGCTATGTCAAGCATATCTGTCGAGGAGAGCGGCAAACGCCACCAGTCCCGCAAAGCCTGCAAGACTGCTGCCGCGTTACTGCTCCCCCCGCCCAGGCCGGCAGCCACCGGGATGCGCTTGTGCAATTCGATCATCACCCCTTGCGTGAGCGAGCAGCGCCGGCGCAGTGCCTGAGCTGCTCGCGCCGCCAGGTTATCGTCGCCGTTGAGTTCCGGCTGCGAGCAAATCATACGCACGCCATCTTCTGGGATGGCAGTGAGGCAGAGCGTGTCATACAGGTCGATGGTCTGCATGATCGTCGCCAGTTCGTGATAGCCGTCAGGCCGTTTCCCCAGGACGTCGAGCGTCAGGTTGATCTTTGCATATGACCGGACGAAGAGCGTTTTGCCACCTCTACCCGGCGCATCCAGAGCGTACTGTGAGAGACTCATGGGTGCATTGTGCCTGGAGATCACCGACTTGTCAAGTTTCACGCCGGTTTTTGACCAGAAATGGCACTTGTGGTTGCCCGTGTTCTTTCCATTTGGTATCTATACGGATAAGTGCAGAGTCTAAATGTGATTTCCCTGGCCTGGAACTCCTGTTTTTGCGGAGATTGTCTTGCAATTGTGATATACTGAAGAGAAAACATATCTGCCAGTAGCTCTTGATGCGCTCCTGGCTTCCTGTGCCTGACTGTATTTTTAGTATGGAAATTGAATGGATATAACCGTCGCCTATTTTCATCCTTTTTTTCATCCTGAAGTCACGAAACGTGATTTTGAGCGGATTCGTGCTGCGGGAGCGGGAAACATTGTCTATGCAATACATGAACAGGAAGAAGTGCGCTATTCACGTGATCTGGAGCGAGGATTGCGCCAGGCTCAGGATGCAGGTCTGAAAGTTTATTTGAGCCTGGGACGTTTTGGCAATCTTTTTGCCGGACCATCCTTCATGCCGAGCTGGTATACGTTCCGTCACCCCGAATCGCGCGTGCAGGATCGTCATGGGCGTGCGCATGGCATCTCCTGTTTCAACCACGAGGCGTTTCGTTCATGGCTCTTTCAGCAGATTGAATCTTATCTCGCCACTTACCCGGTGAATGGAGTGATCCTCGAGGAACCCAGAGGACCAGATATCACCTGCTTCTGTTCGGTTTGCCGCGCACTCTGTCCTGATATCGCCGATTTACAGCACTTCCGCCGCCGTTCATATTTAGAATTTTTAGGTGAGCTATTTATGCACGTCAGGCGTGTGGAGCCGCATATGAAGACTGCCGTCGTGCTCCTGCCTGAGGATCTGGGCCTGGTGGAAGAACTGGCGCAATTGCCTGCTCTGGATACCATCGGCTGTCATCTTTTCTGGCAGTTGCTGCATGAAAATAGCTCACAGGTCGGAGAGTGGGGGCGGGCTGTTGTGGAGATCACACGGCGTTATGGCAAACGCAGCCAGCTCTGGCTTCAGAACTTTAATCTTGATGAGCGTGATGAAGAACTGCTGGAGCCGACGTTCAGAGATATTGTCAATGCTGAGCCTGACGAAGTGGCTTGTTATTATTACTGGCGCAATAACGTCCGGCCAGAACGTGTGTGGGAGAAAACGCACGCATTGCTGCGCCGACTCCCCCGACGCCAGCTCTACTGGCATACCCTTTCACGTATCCCCGTCCTGAAAATCTCCTCGCACGGCGAGTAAATAGCCAGCCCGGAAAGTCACAGAGTTCCGGGCTGGTAACTGTTTCGACTGTTTGATTGTTTGTCCGCTGATCGTATGGCGGCTCTGCGTTGTCTCGGTCAGGGTTTAATCTTGACCGGCTCGCTTTCCTTCTCTTCCTGGTAGAGTTTTTCTAGCAGTTCGCGCAATGCTTTGACCTGCTGGCGAGTCGCCTCTTCGTCGCTGCTGGCGTTCAAGAGCAGTGCCTGGACACCGAGTGCGCGCAGGGTATAGGCTTCATCCAGGCTGAGATCCCCGCTGACCTCGATAAAAGCTGGCAGGCGTGTTGCCTCGCGCACTGTACGATAGCGCAGAGCCTCTTCAATCGTCAGACTGCCGAGGTTATGTGTGAGACCGAAATCCAGTACAACTGCCGAGGCGCCTTCCAGGGCGGTCAGGCTGCGCAGAAAGATCTGAGAGAGGTCGTTCTCGTGCATCGGAATAGTGACGACCTTCTCGATCTCTTTTTCGTTCATTGCGAGCAGGCGAACCGGCGCATTGAAGGGCAGGATAATATAATGGACTCCGGCATCTTTCAGGCTGGCGAAGTGCTCTTTCCCGAAGCTCTCCCATCCGCCTGTCACTCGCACGCCGGTAATCACCGCATCGTTCACCGACCTGGCAGATTCTATCTCGTTTTTCACAGCGGCAGGCGTCTCGCTGTTTGTGCCATCCCAGTGAAAGAGTAATCCATCGGCGCCGGCTTTCAGCGCCGATTCGGCTGCGCCGGTTGTAATCTGTGGAAAAGCCACGACCAGCGCGGCTGCATGCGCTCTGGACTCGTTTCCGCTCCTGCCCAGGAAGCCTATTCCGCCTCTACTCTGTGTCCGGCGAGCCTGGGTAAACAATTCTTGTAACTTTGCCATAAACTTCTGTTTCTCCCTAAACGTTAAAACAAATCGCTGCCTGAACCTCGCAGTAGCGAAAATGCGAAGTTCTTTAGCTCAAGTCGATGATGATGTGCAGAGTGAGAATGTCAGTCTATTATAACACCTGTGGCGAGGTTCGATGAAAAGGAAAAGGTTACACAGGCTAACAAAGCAAAAGTCCAATACTCCTATTTCTTGCGTCTGCTGCATGCGTAAAGTATAATGTAGACTGTTCCCGGCCCGTCTATGGTCGGAGTATTGATTGCAGAAGAAAAGAATGTTGGAAGTGTGTGATGTTGCAAGAGACTGTTGAACATTATATAGCATCGCTCTGTGCGGGCGACTCTGAACAGGGAGAGAATAAGCGCAATACTCTGCTTGCGTATCGCAATGATCTAAACCAGTTGTGCAAGTACCTGACGCTACAAGGTCTGGAGGAGTGGTCCCTGGTTGAGCAAAAGCACATTACTGATTATCTTCTTACAATGAAAGATGTCCATGCTTATCGTCCTGCCACAATCGCGCGCAAATTTGCAGCCTGCAAAGCGTTTTTTCGCTATCTCTATAAAACGCATGGTATTGCTGATAATCCGATTGAGCAGCTCAAAGCTCCACGTCTTCAGAAAGATCTTCCCCAGGTGATCGGTGCGGAGCAGGTTGATGCCCTGCTGCACCTGGTTGATGTGGAGACGATTAGTGGAAAGCGAGATTTAGCGATGTTGCGCCTGCTGTATGCTACTGGCTTGCGTGCAAGTGAGCTGGTTGCGCTGAATGTGGCGGACTTTGATCCGGGCAAAGCCTTGATGCACTGTGCGGGAGTAGGGGGATTGAAGCGGGAGCGGATGCTGCCTTTACCGGTGCAGGCCCTCGAAGCACTTCAGTGCTACCTGCAAGAGGCGCGTCCTCAACTGTTGTGCCGTGCGGATGAACCTGCACTCTTTCTCAATCATCGTGGAGAGCGCCTGACTCGTCAGGGCTTCTGGCTGATTATCAAGCGATATGCGTACCGGGCGGGTATCAGCGATGTCACCCCGCATGCGTTGCGTCATCATTTTGCTGTTGCGCAGCTCAAAGAGGGGAAAGAACTGGATTCAGTCAGGGAATTGCTAGGACACGCGCATATTTCGACTACCCAGATCTATAGTCAACTGGCCGAGTCAACGCCCGGATAATCATATGTGCCAGTAGAGAGGAAAAAGTCAAACATGCTGTATAATCAGGTTATTGAAGCGGTAACGACAATACAGGCCCGCTGTCACATGCGGCCTGCGGTCGCCCTGATTCTGGGTTCTGGCCTGGGAGATCTAGCCGCCGAGCTTGAGAATGCCACAGTATTCCCATATGCAGAAATTCCGCATTTTGCCCGCTCGACGGTTGCCGGGCATAATGGACGCCTGTTGCTGGGGGAGCTGGAGGGCGTACCGGCGGCGGTGATGCAGGGTCGTTTTCATCTCTATGAGGGCTACTCGCCGCAGGTGCTGACTCTGCCCGTGCGTGTCATGGCAGAGCTAGGAGCGAAAACGCTGGTCGTCAGCAACGCAGCCGGCGGCGTCAATCCTGATTACCGAACTGGCGATTTCATGCTGATCCGCGATCATATTTTTCTGCCGGGCCTGGCCGGAGCGAATCCGCTCCTTGGGCCGAACGAAGAGCGGTGGGGCATGCGTTTCCCGCCGCTGGCGCGCGCCTACGATGCAGGGTTACGCCAGCTTGCCCACCGTGTAGCCGCAAAGGTCGGTGCCGGACTGAACCTGCATGAAGGCGTCTATACAATGGTAGCGGGACCAAGCTTCGAGACGGCGGCAGAATTAAAGTTCCTGCGCATCATCGGCACGGATGCGGTGGGCATGTCAACTGTGCCGGAGGTCGTGGTAGCGCGGCATATGGGCATGCGCGTCCTGGGGATCAGCCTGATCACCAACCCTGCCACAGGAGAGGAGCAGGAGGAGATCCAGCATAGTGATGTGATAGCGGTAGCCGAGGCTGCTCGCCCCGCTTTCTCTGCCCTCGTGCGTGGCATCGTGAGAGCCGGGAGCGTTCCCCAATGATCCCTCAATGATCATTGGATGTGATATTGATAGCTCTTGCCATCGCGCGACGGCGAGGAGCTATCAATATCAATTTTTTTTCTGGATCACAATATTGATCCAGCTCCAGTTATAGTATTTGCCGTTCCAGTCAGTAAGCACGAGCAGGCAGTAGTCACCGGCGGGGACGGTCGGTGTGATAACGTATTTCCAGTTTGCCTGGCCCTGGTTATTGCATTGCTGGGTTTGCGGTGTCGTCTGGTCAAACTGGAGTCCCTGGATTTCCGGGTAATCGTTGTCCTGGACGGAGCCAGTCAGGGGGCCGTTCAATTGCTCGATGTGCTTGAGTTTATCAGCTTCGGCATCCTTGAACTGGAGAATCTTTCCGTCGGGGATGCGCTGGACCAGCCAGAGTTTGCAGGTAATGCCTGCTGCCTGGACAGGTTTGCCTTTCGGGCAGGGCGCGGACTTGTCCCTGGCCTGGGCGCTGATGGTGTAGGTAGTGGCGCCGTCGGCCTGTTGCACAGCCGTGTTGCCCAGTGAGATGGCGGGACAGCCGAGCGGTACAGTAGAGGGGGTCGGGGTAGCTGTAGCCGTTGGAGTTTTCCCCGCTATGACTGTGATCTGATTCTGTCGTGCAGGTGGCTGCACGGGAGTTTTTGCAGGGCGCACGACGGTGCCGATGGTAAAACCGGATATCAGGCCAGCCAGGGCAAACAACGCAATAGCTATAATGACGACTTTCTGTGTCCGCGTGACATCGGCGGGTCCTACGGCTTTCTCCGATCCGGGTGGTCCGGGTACAAATGGTTGCATGCTACTTCCCTGATGTCCTCTTTTTTTCTGGTGGAATCTTCGCTCCGGTCCCCATGATACTATATCTTCTCACACTCTCAAGAGAAATAGACGAAGCATAGCCTGAATTGGTAGGTCCATATGTGGGGGGAACATAGTAGAACTAAAAGACAAAAGAGACCGGTCGTGCTCTGGGGGAAACACGACCGGCATACCCAGGTCAGGGGATAGGGGAAGTCCCGGGTCGGATACATTCTGTATACTCTCACTGTATAAAACGGCCTCTGCCCGGTTTTTTGCAGGTGGACAATGGCTGACAACTTTTTTCCGGCCTATGGTAGAATGACTATGACTTGACTTGCAAAAGGCAGCGGACGAAATTCTCCTGAGAGGAGTTTGCGATGGGCCACTTTCTTGAAATCTTTCTTATTGTGCTGATTGGCCTGGCGTTGTTTGGTCCCAAAATGCTTCAGTCGATGGCACGTGAAGCTGGCAAAACTATCGGCCAGGTGAAATCAACAAAGAAAAAAGTAATGGACGAACTGCCGGTTGAGGAACTGGCACAGGTTGCCAACAGCATCCCTCAAATGCCTCTGAACTCGCGCGATGTACTGCATAGATTGACAGCAACAGAAGAAAAAACCGTGGAGAAGGCGACAGCAGAAAAAAGTAGCAAAGCAGGATCTCGTGAGGATGCGCCTGGCGAGCAAAAGCTGAGGAATCAGAAAGCGACAGGAGGTGAATAATGGAAGAACTGACGCAAATGAAATGTGAGGTCTGTCGTGTTGGAGCGCCAAAAGCGACTGATGAGGAGATTGCCGAATATCTGAAGCAGTTGCCGGCGTGGGTAGTAGTAGAGAAAGACGGCATCAAGCGACTTGAGCGTGTTTTCAAGTTCAAGACATTTGTTGAGGCGCTCTCTTTTACAAATAAGGTTGGCGCGCTTGCCGAGGAGGAAGGACACCACCCGGCGCTTCTCACCGAATGGGGGAAGGTCGAGGTAGCGTGGTGGACACACAAAATCGGCGGGCTGCATCGCAACGACTTCATCATGGCAGCCAAAACCGACGAGGCTTACAAGCAGTTTGAGCGCAAGCAGGACTGAGAAGCGGGCAGTCAGCTTTGCGCTCATCTTATGCAAACTATTCAAGCCGCTCAAGCAGCGCAACGGCATAGCAGGCGATGCCTTCGAGCCGCCCTGTAAAGCCCAGACCATCGGTTGTCGTGGCCTTGACGCTCACCTGTTCAGGAGAGAGATGCAGGTGTTCGGCCAGGTGTACACGCATCGCCTGGATGTAGGGTGAGAGTCTGGGTTGCTCAGCGACGATGGTAGCGTCGATGTTGCCGATTTTCCAGCCATGCCGGTGCAGGAGATCGCGGGTATAGTCCAGAAAGGCCAGGCTGGCTTGATCTTTCCAGCGGGCATCGCTGGAAGGAAAATGAGTGCCGATATCTCCAAGTGCAGCAGCGCCCAGCAGGGCATCGACGATAGCGTGGATGACAGTATCGCCATCGGAATGGCCAGCCAGGCCATACTCATAGGGAATAGTAACGCCACCGAGCATCAGAGGGCGTCGTGGGGCAAAAGCGTGTACATCGTAGCCGGAACCAATGCGTATCGTCATGGCTGGTGTTGTCCTCGCTGGAGCAATGCTTCTGCGGATAAAAGATCTTCCTGTGTTGTAATCTTAAAATTACTGTAGTCCCCGGCAAAAATTGCCACAGGGTAGCCCAGACGCCGCAGCAACGTGGCATCATCGGCCACATCCTCTCTGGCAGCAGGAGAATGATGGGCCTGGTAAATAAGTGGAAACGAGAAGATCTGAGGCGTTTGCAAGGTCCAGAGCTTGCTGCGCTCTGGCGTTGCCACGATATACCCTTGCTCTACCTGTTTGATCGTCTCTTTCACCGGCACAGCCGCTGTTGCTGCCGGGTGTGTGTGTGCCGCCTGTAAAGCGCGTTCCAGGATGACTGCGGAGACGAAGGGACGCGCGCCGTCATGAATCATCACGTAGCGGCAATCAGGCTGGAGTTCCGCCAGCGCGTCCAGTCCATGACGTACCGAGTCCTGCCGGCGTGTTCCCCCGGCGACAACGGCGCGTACCTTGTTCCATTGCTCGTGCTGGCAGAGATCAGTTGCCTCGGACACGCGAGTGGCGGCAGTCACGAGCACAATGAGATCAATGAGTGGCGATGTTTGAAAGATATCAACCGTGCGAGCCAGGGTAATGCGCCCTGAGAGGGGGAGCCAGAGCTTATCACGCCCTTGCAGGCGGTGACTGGTGCCGGCTGCCACAATAACAACGGCTGATTTTTCCTGCATAGATTTTTGCGGAAGCAGCTTTCGATCTCCTTTTTTGCAGTACAGTATAAAATCAGGAAAGGTTGCAAGAAAACACCGCGAATGCCAGCAGAGTGTGTCCTGAACTCTTGCAAAAAAGGATGGCATGAACTTTATGCCATCCTTCTCGATTGATCGCTCAGGTCTGGCGTTGCTTCACTGACGATTGAGTTGGGAGCGAACCGGTTGAGCCGCTATTCTGCCGGGGATGAGCGAAGATCATCCGCCCGGCGACGGTCTGCAAGACACGGGTAACGACCACATCAATGGTTGAATTCATGTACTGGCGCCCGTTTTCCACGACGATCATCGTACCATCATCCAGGTAGCCCACTCCCTGTCCCAGTTCCTTGCCATCCTGCATAATTTTAATCTGGATCTCTTCTCCCGGCAAGAGCACGGGCTTGATCGCATTTGCCAGTTCGTTAATGTTGAGCACCTTCACACCCTGGAGTTCGGCCACGCGATTGAGGTTGAAATCGTTAGTAATAATCGGACAGTGGGAGTCACGCGCCATTTTGACCAGCTTGCCATCAACATCGCTGATCCCTTCGACATCGGCGTCGATGATCTCGATGGGGACCGTCGCGTCCTTTTGCAGTCGGTTGAGTATTTCCAGCCCGCGCCGTCCCCGGTTGCGGCGCATGGTATCGGCTGAGTCAGCGATGCGCTGAAGCTCGTTCAGGACGAAGCGCGGCACAACCAGTGTTCCGGTAATGAAGCCCGTCTGGCTGATATCAGCGATGCGCCCATCAATGATGGTACTGGTATCGAGCAAGATCTGATTGGCTGGCGGCACAAAGGTAGCAGGTTCTTTGTCCTTCTCACGCTCCTTGCCCCGTTCGCGCTCTTCTTCGCGTTCACGCTCGCGTTCGCGGCTGCGGCGTGTGAGCATACCCTGGAAAAGATGAGCTATGTCGCTTTTACGCATCACGGCGATGGTGGTTCCCAGGTAGCCGAAGAGAATGGCAGCGATGAATGGCAGCAGACGCCCGAAAATATCGGGGAGATACGCCAGGTGGATAGCCAGCAATGCGGCGAAGATAAGTCCAATCAGCAGACCGATGGAAGCCGCGACAAGATCACTGGCTGACGCGCCGTGAATTTTGTCGCGCAACCATTTATAAGGAATGACGGTAATATAGGGCGTGATCACGAATGTCACGATAGCACTGACCGCGGCTATCGCCAGCATCCACTCGATTTGTACGATGGATGTATAGCGGTGAAGGAAAAAGTAGCCGACCACGACACCTATAGCTATCAGCGCTCCCGCAAAGCGGGCTACAGTATTTGCAGACATCCCTGCATCCTCCAAAGCAATGCACTCTGTTGTACGTAGTGACTCAAGAGGGCAACGCTTGCTGAGATATGCGGGCAAGGTCGGTGATAATAACAAAGATGAATAAGTGCAAAAGTGCTGTCGCCTGGCCTGCTACATCGAGTCAGTAACGTGCCTCATGAGTAATAACTTCTCCTGCCTCTCCCACCCAGATTCGCGCCTATCGCTCGCCGGGTGCGGAGTTGCACTCTCTGATTATGCTATGGAGACGAGGAGAGAAACAGGAAATTTCTTCTCTCGTCCCTCTGCCAGTCTCGCCTCTGCTATTTCAGAAGCGAAGGTCTGTGACGAGTAAGCAGTATACACCGTTCCTGCGTTAGAATCAATAGTTGTGTTTATTTCATCGCCAGCGTCGCGCAATCTGGCTAAGAAAAAGGACGCTTGTGGGAGAAGATCTCCCATCCAGTTGAGCCAGGCCCGCTGCGTATTGCCCGGAGAAGGCGTTCAGTGTAATGCGATCTCCAGGGCGACTGCAAGAGAACTGGCCGTCACTATTTTAAAATCGTCAGGTAAGCCCAACTCTTCAAATTCGGCGCGCACGCGAGA
>JADBKA010000423.1 GCA_014896635.1 Ktedonobacteraceae bacterium | reverse complement strand
AGACAAACGACAGCACTGTGTACACAGCGGATGGGTCGCCAGGGCAATCAGCCAGGGAAGGATGGCTGTATGTAGTGGTGATCCTGTTTGCCGCCAGGAAGATGACATCTACACCCATCCCCGCCGTAACCAGATTTACCGCAGTCTTGGCGAGAAGTTGGATGTCGAGGTTGACGCCTTTATCGAAATGTTCCGCGTCGGCGACAGGCTCCTACTCTGCTCAGACGACCTCTGGGACATGGTACATGATCTCAAGATCGAGGAGGTCATTCGTACCTATCTCGATAGTACCAGCAGCATGGACAAGGCGCTGATTCAGGCCGTGCTCGATGGTAGCGGCGAGAGCAGCGTGAGCATCATTGCCGTATGCTTGCCGGACGACAACCTGACTCTCAGCCCGCACCCGCTGTAAGAACTGGAAGTTCTGGGCCGCGACAAAGAATAGCCCCGGCAACATTGTGAACTTTTTCACAATTCTAACAAACTAGAGAGCAATAATCAGAACAATATGGTATACTTGAAAAGAAGGTATGTGTAGCTAATCTCTATCATTCCAATAGGGAAAGGCATAAAAAATATGGTCATGTTGACATGTGTCAATTGTCACCAGCCAGTCACCTCAACTGATGGCATCTGTGAATTCTGCGGTGCCGTTCTTCCCTCTAGTAACTATCCTAAAAGCAATGTCTCTACTCTTACCTGTCCTGGTTGTAAGGCCCCTCTAAAACTCGGTGCTGACCTCTGTGAACACTGCGGGCTGCTGATTGATAGTGGTGGGCAGATGCAGGTAGCGCAACCCATACCGTCCGCACAGCCGCCTTCGCCCTCAGTATTGCCTCCGGCGTCCTTGCCTGCCAGCTTCTCATCTTCGGCTCTGGCAGGACAGTGCCCGCGCTGTGGTCGAGCACGCACTGCGGGAAAAAAGTTTTGTGGCGGATGCGGATATAGCTTTACTGGCAATTTACAGCGAGGGCAGGTACTTAATGGCAGATATCGTATTGAGCAAATTATTGGTCAGGGGGGAATGGGAGTTGTATACCTGGCTGAAGATACGCTGCTCAAGCGCAAAGTCGTGACCAAGACGTTGCTGGATGGAAATGATAAACATCTGGTGGCGCAGAGCGTAAAAGAACGCGAATACCTCGCTAAAATTAATCATCCCAATATTGTGAGCATCTATGACTTTGTGACCGAGGGAACATCTGGCTATATCGTCATGGAATACGTGCAAGGTAAGACTCTGAAGCAGATAATGGAGGAGCAGGGACGTCCCTTCGACGTTCCGACCGCGATCCGTCTGATGCTGGGCGTGTTGCCGGCATTTGCTTATCTAGCAAAGCTGAACTATGTCTACTGTGACTTTAAGCCACACAATGTCATGATGGAGATACGCAGGGATGGTACACAGAACATTAAGTTGATCGACCTGGGAACAGTGATCGAATATGAGCCGGGCGTGGAGCAGAAAAATGTCTTCTGTACGCTCGGTTACTTCGCGCCGGAGGCCACGAAATATCCATCGCCTCAGACCGATCTCTATTCCATTTGCCGCACGCTGGCCTACATGGTCACGCACATGAATATGCGACAACCACTTTTTGGTATGCCGCCCATTGACAAATATCAAGTTTTTCAAGACTATCCGGCATTTTACCGCTTCCTTTGTAAGGGAACGCATAGTGATCCAAAGCAGCGTTTCCAGAGCGTCGAGGAGCTGGAAGAGCAACTGCGTGGTGTGCTGCGCCTGTGTGCTGGGGGCGCAACCGGTGAACTCGTCAGCACCCGCCAGTTTGTTTCTTCAATGCTTGCCAGTGCCGGACGCATCGCCAGATGTGGCGAAACGGCGATTGATGAACAGGACAGTGCCCTACAGATACTGCGTACCGG
>JADBKA010000118.1 GCA_014896635.1 Ktedonobacteraceae bacterium | reverse complement strand
ATATCTGTTTTTCGCTTTGTGTTCAATACGTTTAGCATAATGTCGAATTTATAGGATAGCCAGTTTACCAATCCTGTCTATTATAGCATGAATGGGAAGGGAGGGAGAAAATAGCAGTCATGGTTCTGCTATTTTCAGGCTATGCGCTTGTGGTTTCGCTGCATGTGATTTACAATGTCAGAAGTTATTTGACGAGAATCCGCTACTCTCTTCCGTTTTTTGAAAAGGAATATCTGTAGGATCATAGCTTTGTTGACTGACCGTGAAGTGTATTTCTAATCTGGAGATGTATGTAGTGAATATAACTCAGCTCAATATTTTTCAAGAGGAAAACACAGCATCTGCAAGGAAACATGATCTGAATCGTGAAAATCTCGGCACGTTTCAGGACTCATTGCGCGCGCCTGTTCATCGGTGGTTTACTTATCCCGCCGGATTTTCTTTTAAAGCTGTTGAAAAAGCATTTCGCGTGTACAATATTCGGCCAGGAATGACCGTCTATGATCCTTTTGCGGGGACTGCCACAACAAATATTGTCGCTCAACAGCACGGAATTCGCTCGTTTGGCGTAGAGGCACATCCTTTTGTGCATTTCGTTGGTGCAACCAAACTTTTCTGGGATTTTGCTTCCCCCGGTCTTTTACATCAAATTGATGAGCTGCTTGAGCGTATCAAAAACGCAATCCAACAGCGGGATATGGCAACGCTTCCTATCCAGGATATTTTTCCCGCACTGGTGTATAAATGTTATAGTCGTGAAAAACTAGCTTGCCTGTATGTATGCCGTGAGGTCATCAAGGCATTACCGGCTGGCCCTTTCCGTAACTTTGCAAAGCTCGGTTTGACCAATCTCCTGCGCTCAATAGCCGATGTAGCTACTGGTTGGCCGTATATCGCTCCTCAAAAGGCGAAAAAGAATGGTAATGGAAGTAGTATGAAAGTGATTGAAAAATTGCGAGACCAGCTCTATCAGATGTATGGTGATTTACGGGAAGTACAGCGTACAGTGCAAAGAAGAGTGCAAGCTACGTTTATTTTAGGGGATTCCCGGCGCCGGCAGGATGCTATAGAGAACGGCGCCGTTGATCTCGTTTTCACCTCTCCCCCTTATTTGAATAATTATGACTACTCAGATAGAACCAGGCTAGAAATGTATTTCTGGGGCGAGGCCAGCAGCTGGCATGATATTACACAGAAAGTTCGCTCACAGCTGATCATGTCTGCAACCACCCAGATTGTGCGCTCTGGTTATCAAGAGGGAGCACTGGTCAAGGATGATTTTTGCCGAAGAGTGCCGGATGTGGCGGTTGAACTCAGGCCAAAGGTCGAAGAATTAACACAGCGTCGTCTCCAGAAGGGTGGGAAGAAGAGCTACGATATCATGGTAGCCGGCTATTTTCAGGACATGCTACAGGTCTTGCAAGAAACGTACAGGGTACTCAAGCCAGGTGGAGTCTTTCTCCTGATTCTAGGTGACTCGGCTCCGTATGGGGTGCATATTCCGACCGACATCTATCTCGGCGAGATTGGAAAAGCTGTTGGTTTTACGCGCTATAGTATAGAAGATTTACGAACGCGGGGCGGGAAATGGAGAGATAATCCGCAGCGGCATAAAGTCGCCCTGAAAGAGAGTATTCTTCTCCTGGAGAAGGGCTAACTTTCCCCAAACTATAATGAGCGGTGCATACCCAGCTTCCTTTATCCCTGTTGTGCTTCTGATAACGGATATACTTCGACTCTATCAGGACAAGAGGTTGCATCCGTACGTTAGCAATCACGGCGTCAATCTGATATTCATTGCCTGATGAGTCTTTCAATAGCGGTTTTGTTGGTTTGCCGGTTCGTACGTTTGCCGGACCAGCGGTCACATAAACGCAGCCATTCTCCTCTGCAAGAGGACGCAGCAGACGATTTACTTCCAGTTCAATGAGCGTGCCGATAGCCTCGCCCAATGTACTGCCAGGATTAGCTACTATTTTCTCCACCGGGGTCGCTTCCTTTTTTTCTGCCTGCTCATAAAGCCCTCATCTAAAGCACGGGCAATTACTGGCTTTATTATACTCTACGAGGGTGCAGGAAAGCCGCGATACGAGTTGACAACCTCTGCTGTAACCGCTATCCTTCTCCTGACGATGCTCTATAATAGGGGTGGATAAGGAAAATGGCAACAGAGGAACGGTCACAAAAACTCACCATTGGGACGAAGCGCACCTGCACATGTGAGGCTTCCCATATCAACTGCCTCGATGCGAAGACCTGGATCAGGTGCCAGCTCGGCGTCTGGCAGTTTGCCTATGAGGGACGCGATATCCGCGATAAGCAGAAACATCCCGCCACCTATCCCATCGCCCTGGCTCGCAGGTGCATCGAGCTATTTTCACATCGCGGAGAGCTGGTCGTCGATCCTTTCATGGGTAGCGGCACGACGCTCGTGGCAGCGCGCGATTGTGGCAGGAATGCCGTTGGCTTCGACATTCACCCCGATTATGTTGCGCTCACACGCGAACGCTTGCAGCAGGCCGATCCCTTTGAGGAGACACAGCAGATTCCTGTATTCGACGATGCCAGAAACATTGCCAGCTATCTTGAGGAAGAGAGCATCACCTGCATCGTGACCTCGCCGCCTTATGCCAATCTACTCAATAGAGCGCGCCTCAACAAGAGCCGGCGCGGGGACGCGCGCAAAAATGGGCAGTACAAAAAAGTGGAGCAGTACAGCCAGCGCGCAGAGGATCTGGGAACGCTCGAACTGGACGATTACGCAGAGGCGATGGCCGCGATCTTCGCCGGCTTGCTGCCATTGCTGAGAAAAAAAGGACACTGCGTCGTCAATGTTCCTGATATGTGGTGGGAGAATAAGCGCATCACGATTCATGTCGCAGTGATCGAAGCTCTACGCTCCGTCGGCTATGAACTGCGCAATACGATTATCTGGGATCGCACCAACATTGTGAATAATGTCGGCATTTTTGGCTGGCCGAGTAACTATATCACGATGGGGACGACCTTCGAGTATCTGCTAGATTTCTGGAGACCACCTGTTGCCAGCCATCAGACGCGCACAGGACTGGTTCTGCCTGACCAGTTTTAGCATGCAATCCCAGGCAAGAAGCTCTTGCCTATGTTGAAATTAACGTCGGAATGAGAAAGGACTCTGCCGTACCATGTCTGCCAATCACGAGATCGAACCATCTCACTCAGCGAACGAGCCTGCTTCCTACTGGCAGCGCACGGCTGTCCCGTTTCCCATCTCCGGCGAGTTGCCGCGCACGGTTGACGCGCTCGTCGTGGGTTGCGGAGTCTTTGGCGCAGCGGTTGCCTACTGGCTGGCGCGCTCAGGCAGGCGTGTGGTCCTGCTGGATCGCGTGGCGGTGGCGCATGGCGCGAGTGGACGCAATGGCGGCTTTGTCGTGGCGGGCATGGCCGAGGACTATCCGGCGGCTATCAGACGTCTGGGACAGAAGACGGCGCAGGCCGTGATGGCGATATCTTATGAGAATCAGGCGCTGCTGCGTGGCGTGCTGGCCGAAGAGGAGATCGATTGTCAATACCGCGAGCCGGGCAGTCTGGGCCTGGCGCCGGGCGAAGAGCAGTTCTCTCACCTGCGCAGCGATGTCGAAGCGTTACAGGCGGATGGTTTTTCCGCGCAGTTGTTAGCGCGAGACGAGGTGCAGGAGCTGATTCGTACACCTCTCGCTCCAGAGATTACAGGGGGGAAATTTCTGCCGGGGCAGGCACTGGTGCATTCGGCAAAGCTGGTCCAGGGCCTGGTTCAGGCGGCTCAGAGACGCGGTGCGCAGGTGTACCGCGCGCAGGCGCTGCGCCTCGTCCAGGACAGCAATAGTGTGCTGGTAGAAACGAATGTAGGCAGGATCAGCACCGGCTCTGTTGTGCTTGCCGTCAATGCATGGACAGACGAGCTGATCACCGGGATCAAGGGCAAGATCGTGCCAGTACGCGGACAGGCGCTGGCCTATGCGCCGCTGAAGCCGGTATTTACGACGGCGGTCTTCGCCTCGCTCACTGAGACTGGCGAATACTGGCAGCAGACGCCAGACGGCTCGATTGTCCTGGGAGGATGCAGAGCACACGCGCCCGGACGTGATGTAGGCGTGCGGGAACCTGTACCGACGGCAGAGGTGCAGGCAGCTCTGGAGCAGATTTTTCCGCGCCTCTTCCCGCAGCTCGGCGGACTACAGGTCGTGCAGCGCTGGGCGGGTTTGATGGCTTTTACGCCTGATCGCATTCCCATCGTTGACCGCGTGCCGGGTCTTGCCAATGCCTGGTTTGTCGGTGGTCTCTCTGGACACGGCATGCCGTTCAGCATGCTGATCAGTCAGATGCTGGCCGAGGCCGTACAGAGCGACCGAACGCCTGCGAGACTGCTACCGTTCAGGCTGGATAGAGAAACGATCAGCGGTACGGATCATCACTCTCTACTCTCTCTTCTTTCAATTTGATTAAGAAGAGAACATACCATCAAAGAGTGGTATGATCAATCCTGTAAACTCACCGCGTTTATAGCGACCAGGCGCTCGATGACATGATTCGCTACCCGCGCGTGATCATGGAAGTGCTCTCTCCAAGTACCGAAGCCACCGACAGGGGGAGAAAATTTCTCTATTACCGCGAATGCCCCTCAGTACAGGAATATGTCATGGTTGACTCTCAGAGCATCCTGATCGAAGTGTATCGCCGTGAAGAAGATGGCTGGAAATTGCATACGTTCAGGGCGGGAGATACAGTAAAATTGGAGAGTCTCGATCTTCAGTTTTCCGTTGATACCGTCTACCGGGGAATGAAGTTGAACGAAGAACGCAAAAACAGGCGTCAGCGATAGAGATTTTCGCCGACTCATCGTTCTACCACAAATACCAGTTCCGTCTCGAACAGAAACTTCTTCACCGTCCCGACCTCTTCTCCGAGCATCTCGTAAAAGTGCTTTTCATAATGTTCCGCCATCCCTTTCTTTCTACCGCCCAGACTGCGCACCGGAAACGAGACAACCAGTCGCCGCGCCCGTAGTTCGCGCAAAAGACGCTCTCCCGCCAGCTTATCCACCTGCTCAAGGCAGGGCAGCGTCTTCAACACCAGTGCGACTTCTGCTTCCTGCTGCGGGCATGTCTGCGTCACATCGCAGCATTGCACCTCTCCCTGTACACCCATGATATGCATACACTCTTGCAAAAAGTTCAGCATGTCCTGGTGGATATCATAGGCATAATAACGCGCATCCTGTGCCAGTGGCATCCAGGGGATTGCCAGCGGGTGCAGTCCACAGGCCACATCAAGCACGCTATGAATGGGAGCATAGTCGGCCAGCACGCTGCGGTAGAACGTATCGAGCAGAGGCAGTCGTTCCTGCGTCGAGGCGTGATGACTCATCACGAGTCGGCATGCCGCTCGTAGTTCGTGCTCATCGCCGGAGCGCACCGCCTGTCTGATTTCTGCCAGCCAGCGGGCATAGTGCTCTCGGCCCAGATAGGCGCCGCTCACCTGGTGTAGCCTGTTCTTCGTCTCCTTCACCGCCTCTTTCAAGTTGCGCCGCCTGCCCAGTTCTTGCATGCCGATGTGTCGTACAAATGCAGGACTGACGTCGCGGTACTTCGCGCTGCTTAACACATCCGCAATGAGCTGATTTAGCGCCACTTCATCAAATTCTGGCATGGTGCGCTCTCAATCGCTGCATCAGCATTGTCATAAAGCGGAGATTATGAATTGTCGCCAGGCGTAGAAAAAGGCTATCATTGATTTTGAAGAGGTGATGCAGATAGCCAATCGAATAGTTCTGGCAGCAGAGGCAATCACAGACGCTCGATACAGGCCCATTCTTCTTGATGTATTTATCGTCATTCACATAGAGATAGGTGAACCAGTGGTTTGCTCTCTCCGGTGATGCCGCATCCTCTGTAAAAACATACAGCCGCGCATGGCGTGCATCGCGGGTGGGCATCGCGCTATCGAAGAGGCCGTAGCCCAGACGTGCGCATTCTGCCACATTGTCGGGATGGCCGATGCCAAGTGCGTGCATCGGCAGGTGAGCCGGGATCAGCTCGCGCGTATATGCAATGATCTCAGTCAGCAGATTCCCTTTGCTATCCAGCGGCCAGCCGCCGTAGCCAAAGCCATCAAAGCCGATCTCCAGCAGTGCTTCCGCACAGCGGCGGCGCAGTTCTGGTATGCCGCCACCCTGAACCACCGCGAACAGCAGGGGACGTTTCTCTGCCGGCAGATGTTTCTGTTCCAGCAGCCGCTCGTATTCTCTCTTACAGCGTACTGCCCAGGCTATTGTATGCTGTACTGACGATTCCTGCACAGCATATGGTGCATCCACGTGGGTGCAGTAATCCAGGCACATGATCACATCGCTATCATAGGCAAACTGTAGCTGTACAGCTTTTTCGGGTGTCAGGTGAAATTTGCGCTCGGCGCTTTCAGGCTTGAAGGTAATGCCATCGTCATCCAGAGAGCCGAACTTTGCGCTCTGCTGGATTAGTGAATACGCCTGAAAGCCGCCTGAATCGGTCACGATGGGCCGCTGCCAGGCGCTCATACTGTGCAGTCCACCCAGTGCCTGGATGGTTGATGTGCCAGGGCGCTGCATCAGGTGGAACGTGTTCATCACCAGCGCCTGCACCTGGCATTGTTCCAGATCCTTTGCATCTACCGCGCGTACCACTCCCAGCGTGGCATCCGGTAGAAACGCCGGCAGCGCCAGCGTCCCATGCGGCAGCGACAAATCTTTGTACCGATTCATCTCACTCAATCCTCTTCACCTTCCTCTCTCAATGAAAAAAATATTTCGGAGGACACCTGAACCCCACGTTGTAAGGACCCGGCGCGCCCTCTTCTTCTGGATCTTCTCACTCTTCAAACTTTACCACTATTCTTCCTCAAGAGCCAGGAAACAAAGTTCTTAAACCGGTGAGACCGCCCTTCCCATAGCACGTAAAATAGAGAGAAAGTACATCCGGCTCATAGTTTTTCTGTTCTTAAAGGGAGAAAAAAGAGGCAGGTGCGAGGCCAGGCACCTGCACGTGGCAGAGCCTCTACTTCCACGTGTTCCACTAGAGGCACAAACCACTCTGTTCTGGTAACGAGCGTTGCTCAGAGCCAGAAAAGTGGCATTGCCGGGTGACATATCAATTGCTCTCCGAACCCTTGAATGTCGAATTTATGATACAATAAATCACAAAAACAGAAAGAGTATACTATGCGAGATGTAGCACTCAGAGCACTGAACATCGCTCAGCAACTGGGAGCCAGCTACGCCGATGTGCGCGTCATGGAACGCACAACTGAGAGCATCGAAGTGAAAAGCGGGCGCGTCGAGGGCGTAGCCAGCGGTACCAGCAGTGGCTTTAACGTTCGCGTGATTGTCAATGGTGCGTGGGGATTCGCCAGCAGCGCGCGCATGGGAGAGGCCGAAGTGGCCCGCATTGCGCACCAGGCAGTGGAGATTGCCCGTGCCAGCGCTCTTGTTGCCGGATCACCGGTACACCTCTCTCCGCTTGCTCCTCAGCGTGGCAGCTACCGCACACCCATCAAAATCGACCCTTTCTCTGTGCCACTGGCTCAGAAAGTGCAACTGTTGCTTGATGCCGATGCGGCCATGCGCAGTGTAAAGGGCGTCGCCATCACGAACAGCTTCATGGAATATGCCCGTGAGTGCAAGTTCTTCGCCAGTTCTGAAGGCAGCGAGATCGAGCAAGAACTCTTCGATACCGGGGCCGCTATTTCCGCCAGCGCTGTCGATCCAGACAGCAGCGAGATCCAGACCCGTTCTTATCCTAACTCGTTTGGCCGGCAGGCCGGTACAGCCGGCTATGAGTTCATCGAAGCGATGAACCTGCCGCAACATGGTGCGCGCATCGGCGAAGAGGCTGTGAGGCTGCTCTCGGCAGATCAATGTCCCGCCGGTGTGACAACAGTCATCCTGGATGGTCCCCAGACGGCCCTTCAGATTCACGAATCCTGTGGGCATCCTATCGAACTGGATCGTGTGCTCGGCATGGAAGCTGGCTTCGTCGGCAAAAGCTTCCTCACCCTGGATAAGCTGGACAGCCGGTACCGCTACGGCTCGGATGTCGTCAACATCACCGCCGATGCTACTATCGCCGGCGGACTCGGCACATTCGGCTGGGATGACGAAGGCGTGCCAGCCCAGCGTACTCCCATCGTCACCAATGGCATTTTTACCGGCTACCTCATGTCGCGCGATACAGCTTCACTGCTTGGTCTGACCAGCAACGGCTGCGTGCGCGCCGATAGCTGGAACCGCCTGCCCATGATCCGCATGACCAACGTCAGTCTCGAACCAGGGACGTGGACGCTCGACGATCTGATCGCCGACACCGACGACGGCATCTATATGAGCATTAACAAAAGCTGGAGTATTGATGACCGCCGCCTCAATTTCCAGTTTGGCGTCGAACTGGCCTACGAGATCAAAAACGGCAAACTCGGACGCCTCTACAAGAATGCAACGTACACCGGCATCACGCCGCAGTTCTGGAACTCCTGCGATGCCGTCTGTGGGCCGCAGGAGTGGACGGTCTGGGGAACTCCCAACTGTGGCAAAGGTGAGCCAATGCAAGTCATGCGCACCGGGCATGGCGCGGCCCCTGCCCGCTTTCGCAATGTCCAGGTCGGCGTCGGTCGCTGGTCTTAGGAGAGGAAGGCAGAAATCGAATAATGTATCCTGACGAAAGAAGTATCCGCGAACTGCTGGAGAAAATCCTGCACTACTCGCAGGCCGAGCAGACCGAAGTGCTCCTGCTCGGTACCGAGGGCGCTCTGACGCGCTTCGCCAATAATCATATTCATCAGAATGTGGCAGAAAGCAATCAAGAAGTGCATGTGCGCGCCGTCATTGGCAAACGAACCGGCGTGGCTTCAACGAATCGCCTCGACGACGAATCCTTGCGCCGTGTCGCCGAGCAGGCTCTGGAAATCGCGCGCATCCAGCCTGAGAATCCCGAATTTCACTCTCTGCCGGAGCCGCAGCCCATTGTTCCCGCAGCCGGCTATAGCGAGCATACAGCCGCTTTTACGCCCGAAGAGCGTGCGCGCCGCGTCGGCATTATTGTCCAGATGGCGAAGGAGCGTCGCCTGGAAGCTGCCGGGGCATTCTCGACCAACATCAGCTATACAGCGGTCGCCAACTCGCTCGGCGTTTTTGCTTATGAGCCGCGCACCGACGCCGAGTGTCATGCCGTTATTATGGCCGACGATAGCGGTTCAGGCTACACACAGCGTGTGGCGACCGATGCCACAACGCTCGACTTTGAAGAGATGGCGCGTGAAGCCGTCGATAAGGCGCAGCGCAGTCGCAAACCGGCGGATATTCCTCTTGGCGAGTACCGCGTTGTGTTGGATTGCTATGCTGTGGCCGATATGCTGCAAAACCTGGCCTTCATGGGCCTCTCCGCGACGGCGGTACAGGAAGAGCGCAGTTTTATGAACGGTCAGTTTGGCAAACAGATTGTCAGCCCGCTTGTCACCATTTATGACGATGGACATGATCCGTCTGGCCTGCCACAGTCCTTTGACTATGAAGGCGTCCCCAAACAGCGAGTAGTGATGATTGATCATGGGATTGCCAACGCTGTCGTCTATGACTCGTTTACTGCCGCGCGGGAAGGCAAGTCCAACACCGGTCATGCCCTGCCGGCCCCCAATCCCGCCGGTCCGCTGCCCCTGCATACCATGATGGTCGCCGGCGATGCCAGCAGAGAAGAGTTGATCAGGCATGTCGATAAAGGATTGTATGTCACCCGCTTTCACTATACCAATGCTGTTCATCCTGTCAAAACACTCTTCACCGGCATGACACGCGACGGAACTTTCTTGATTGAACGGGGCGAACTGAGTCGCCCCGTCAAGAATCTGCGCTTCACTCAGAGTATTCTCGACGTACTGCGCGGCGTTGAGGCCATCAGCCGCGAGCGCATCCACTGCACCGACTATCTCACTGTTGTTGCCCCGGCCATACGCTGCTCGCGCTTCAACTTCACCGGCCTCACCGGCTGATGTGTACAGGAGTCCAGGGGGGGCCAGGGGTGTCCCCCGAGAAACCTCTTTTCCCTTTTTTCCCCTTGAGGAGAGAAGGGATACCCTCCCAAGTTCACGCGCATGAGGGTATCCCCTGAAAGCTCCATTGCTGCCAGCAATATAAATAGGCTGGCAGCAATAAAATAGTTGCACGGGTTCCGCCGCGTGTGCTATAATTCTACTGGTAGAAAAAAGAGAGAAGCGGGATTTGTCGGGTCGAGTACCCTATCTCCAAAAAACGTGTTCAGATGCATCCCAGGCGTATCAACCTGTATCATGCTTATGGATTGGCTGGACACGAGTAATGCCGTGTCAGCGGCGGGGTTCAGCGTTCCCAACGGCAGCTTCTTCCCGGTGTGAGAGGCAGATAGCAGGAATGAAAGGAGCGGCGGCGCTTCCAGTGGTCCCGGAGATGGGTAGTGGAAGTAAGCGCGTGTCTGGTGTTTTTATGAAGAAGAAGCCATTACCTTCCATCCTGACGTCGTTAGGGGCGCTGGGCGGAATGGGCTTCACCATAGCGGTTCCTATAGTTCTGTTTGCCATCGGAGGGCGTTACCTCGATGGCCTCTTGCATACCGGTTCATTGTTTTTACTCATCGGGCTGCTGCTTGGCCTGATTTCTGGAATATATGGAGCATACCGTTTATATAGAAGTGTATTTGGCTGAAGGCAAATAACATAGACGGGAGACCATTTATTTAGAGACAGACCTGGCACGGCTCGGCACGATAGGGAGGAAGCCGAGTGCAACTGTGGAAACTTCCTGAAATTATGATCGCCCCGGAGGAAATCGGCAAGATCTTCGGGTTTCCGATCACCAATACATTACTCTGCGCGTGGATAGCCATTATCTTTCTGGTTGTGCTATTCTTTTTTGGTACGCGCAACATGAAGATGATCCCCTCTGGCCTACAGAACTTTCTAGAGTGGGTCATCGAATTCATCCTCGGGCTGGTAGAGAGTGTCTCCGGCAAGGAAAAAGGCCGTAAGTTTTTTCCTTTTGTTGCCACGTTCCTGATTTTCATTCTCGCCGCGAATTTGCTGGATGTGCTGCCCGGTGTCGATACCATCGGTACCATCAAGACTGCCGAGGCTCAGCAACATGCCGTCTGGGGCTTCCTGTTGTTCGGCGAATATTCTAACGAGATCATCCCCTGGTTCCGACCGGCAACCACCGATCTGAACCTGAATCTGGCGATGGCCATCGTCTCGGTCGTCGCAACCCAGGTCTTTGGCTTCATCATGCGTGGAACGCTGGAGCATCTGAGTGTCTACTTCAACTTCCGTGCGCTCTTCACTAAAGGCCCGATGGGTATCGTCGATTTCTTCGTCGGGTTACTGGAGATCGTCAGCGAACTGGGACGCCTGATCTCGTTCTCCTTCCGTCTCTTTGGCAACATCTTCGCCGGCAGCGTCTTGCTGGCAGTGTTCGCCTTTCTGCTGCCGGCGGTCGCAAATGTGATCTTCATTCCGTTTGAGATGTTCGTTGCAGCCATCCAGGCGTTCGTCTTCGCCTTCCTTACCCTGCTCTTCATGGAAGTCGGCACGACCAGTCACGAACAGGCCGAACACGAGTACGAGGAGCACAAGGCGGAAAGAGAAGCACATGAGGCGGCAGCAGTGCATTAGTCTGTTTTTCCAGCTGTTTTGCTGAAGTTTGCTACTCGCGGAGAGCATTTTTCTGCGATTGCATACATATTCTTTATCACGATGAACATTGATTTATCCATAAGGAGGATATACTCATGAATGTACAGTTTGCAGCAGCTCTGGCTATCGGTCTTGGTGCGCTTGGTCCCGGTCTCGGTATTGGCATCCTCGCCAGCCAGGGGTTGAGCGCGATTGGCCGCAATCCTGAAGCGGAGCCGGTGATCCGTACCAACATGATCCTGGCTATCGTGTTCGCGGAAGCCATCGCTATTTATGCCCTGGTGGTCGCGCTGCTGATCATGTTCGTCCCCGTAGCGGCGAGATAGGACTCTTCCCGTCAGGAGCATGGAGACGCTGCCTGCCTACAAAACGTGCCGCGTCTCCGTGTTATATGAGAGCGTATGTTGAGAAACTAACCACTCCTGAGGAAAGGGAGTAGTATCATGCAATTAGCACTTGTCATCGCGCAGGAAGGAGGAGGTCTTGGGATCAATGCGGGCGCCTTTATCGCACAGTTGATCAGCTTCCTCATCGTCCTGCTTATTCTCTGGAAATGGGTGTTTCCCATCTTCACAAAAATGCTGGATAAGCGGCAGGCGATCATCCGCGAAGGCATAGAGAACGCGGAAAAGGCGAAGCGAGACCTCGAAGAGGCGAGCGCGCGCGCCGAAGAGATTCTCGCCCAGGCGCGCCGCGATGCCCAGGCCACTATTGAGCGTGCGACCAGAGACGCCCAGCGCGTAGCACAGAATATAGAAGAGGAGGCCAGGGCGCGCACTGAACAGATCTACCAGCAACAGGTCGCTCGCATCCAGCAGGAAGCCAATCGCGCCCGCAACGAGTTGAGCCGCCTGGTGGTGAACCTCTCCATTGAAGCAGCAGAGAGAGTCATTGGTAAATCAATGAATACACGGGATAACCGCCGCCTGGTGGAAGAGTTCGTCACAGCTAGTAATTCTGGTAACCAGAATAACCAGGCGAGGAACAACTGATGCTGAAGGGAGCGATAGCACGACGTTACGCCGAAGCCGTTTTTGGCCTGGCCCGTAAGCAGAATACCATTGATCGTACGCTTGACGATGTGAAAGAAATCGCGCGCGTCTTCGCCCAACGCAAAATAGCTTTTCTATTACGCGAGCCAAAGATTCCGGCGAAACGCAAAGAGACGGCGATCCGCCAGGCGCTGGCGTCCAGAGTGCTGCCTACGTCGCTCAACCTTGCACTGCTCGTCGTCCAGCGCGAGCTGGTCGATCTGATGCCCAATATTGCCAGAGAGCTTGAACAGTTCATCCTTGATTACAGGAATGAGGCGATAGCGGAAGTAACAACGGCAGCGCAACTGGACGAGGCACAGCTCGCCCTTGTGAAGCAGGCTCTGGAGCGCAGAACAGGCAAAAAAATCATTCTGCGCACACGCATTGATCCGAACATTCTGGGAGGTGTAGTAGCGCGCGTGGGCGATCAGGTCATCGACGGCAGCGTTCGGTATCGCCTGGTAGCCCTGCAACAGCAATTACTGCAAGGGGTGGCCAGTGCCAGTACAGGGAGTGATTTTCTCACTGAAGATCTGCTCAGAGCCGTCAGTTCTGCCGCTGAGGCTACTCCCCGCCCGGCTTCCCCGTCCCAGGCACAGGTCTAGAGAGAGTTCAGAAGGGAGCAGCAGAGCAGAGGTCCAGGCGGGAGCGTCCACGTGACCTAGACCGGCCCACAGGGCAAGACTGGTCCCCTGGTGAAGCCCAGGGATCTGCACGCCCCTGGCGGGGGATCGGAGGTGTCCCCTTTGATCTCTCTCCCTATCAGCAGTTACTGAGGCGAAAGATCGAGCAATAAAATCAGTAGAAAAGTTAAGCAGCAACCATCAGGAGGAGAACGA
>JADBKA010000422.1 GCA_014896635.1 Ktedonobacteraceae bacterium | reverse complement strand
AATCATAACAGCCGACTTGCACATTACAACGATTCCGGGGAGATGAGCTATGCAAGTACGCCCGCGCATCCTCGTGACACAAAAAGTACACGCCGCCGCCTATCCACCACTTGCAGAGGTGGGCATCGTCGAAGCCAATAGCGAGGAAGGACGCATCTGGTCGCCAGAAGAACTGCTGCGTCGGGGGCCAGGACACGATTATCTCTACTGCTTGCTGACCGATACGATTGATGCGCGCCTGCTCACAGCCTGCGCCGCCGCTACACCGCGCCTCAAACTGGTCGCCAACATGGCCGTTGGCTACAACAACATTGATCTTGAGACCGCAACACGCCTCGGCATTGCCGTCACCAATACGCCAGGCGTTCTCTCCGATACGACGGCTGATCTCACGTTTGCTCTGCTGCTCGCTGTAGCCAGGCGCATTGGCGAGGCAGAACGCTATGTCCGCGCGGGCAAATTTAGCGGCTGGAGTCCACTGCTTTTCTGTGGAACTGAAGTGCATCACGCCACACTTGGACTGATCGGGGCCGGGCGTATCGGTAAGCTTGTAGCGAAACGGGCCAGCGGATTCGATATGCGTGTTCTTTACTATAACCGGAATCGCCTGCCGCCAGAAGAAGAGTCAGCCTACCATCTCACTTACAGCCCACTGGAAGATCTGCTGAAGCAGGCCGATTTTGTGAGCATCCATGCGCCTTATACAGCCGAAACACATCACCTGATCGGTGAGCGAGAACTGGCGCTCATGAAGCCCGGCGCCATCCTGATCAATACAGCACGCGGTCCCCTGGTCGATGAAAAGGCGCTTGTGCATGCTCTACAGCAGGGACAACTGGCAGGCGCCGGGCTGGATGTCTTCGAGCATGAACCGGCCATCGAACCTGCACTACTGACAATGGAGCAGGTTGTGCTTCTGCCACACATCGGCAGCGCGACAGATCGCACGCGCATGCTGATGGCAACCCTGGCAAGTGAGAATATTGTCGCACA
Source organism: Ktedonobacteraceae bacterium (assembly GCA_014896635.1). The sequence continues at coordinate 904 of JADBKA010000422.1, read as the reverse complement.
TGCCCGGGGCCGGCGCCCACCGCATATTGTCAACCCGCAAGTGCTGGAAGCACCTTAAGGAAGCACCTTAACCGCAAACTATCCAATGATGCAAAGCAAGAACATGGATTCCCGGCCCTCGCCTGATTTTCGTTTCCCTCAAAAAAAGGTTGACATCCGGCGTACATTTCTCTATAGTGGTCATAGAGCAACTGCTAGGTATCAAACTGTATCGTGTAATAACAAATTCGCTTGAAAGACCATCACTTTTTGCTTTTTTATCCTTTAATACATCTTTAGAGTCTTTATAGAAAGAGCTTTGTCTCGCCAGACAAATAGAGGACGTTTGATAGAGTGGAGAGAGTTTTTTGTTGAGGAGTTCCTGTTGGGGATGATACGAAAAGGCACACTCCTGGAGAAAGAGCCAGGATTAAAAACGATTTTTCAAGGGGAAGAGCACGCTTTCGTTCGTTGCATCGTAGCAGATGAGCAGGACCCGGAGCGTCATTTTGAGTGCCGTGTACTTGACCAGGGAGACCTCCCTATGTCCGTTGGTGAGCCAGTTCAACTTGAAGTGTTAAGAGTCGTGACGGATCGGCGAAGCGGAGTTGTTCGCTTCGATTGCCGCCTGATCCAGACATCAGAGTAACGGAGAAAGACTATGCGCTGTCCTCGATGTGAAGCTGAAATACCAGATTCGGCTACCTTCTGCAACAGATGTGGCTTCTCGACTCGCCAGGGAGCAGTCGCGGCATTTTCCTACCTGCCGGCGGGTACTCCGGCCTGGCCCACAACGCCGCTACCGCGATCCCAGGCAAGCGCTCCCATGATTCAAAGCACAGGAGCACCTGCCGCTGAAGGCAAAGCCAGGCGCTCTACCGCCAGTATTCTTCTGACCATTGTCCTGCTTATATCCGCCGCTGTA
>JADBKA010000117.1 GCA_014896635.1 Ktedonobacteraceae bacterium | reverse complement strand
TCGTCAGGAAAGGAGTTCGACGTGAGTGAAGTTGCGCAACTGATGCGGCGCATAGAGGAAGAATGCCAGGCCATGCAGAATGGTCTGAGCGGGTATGCGATTAGCAGCCCGCACGAGTACATCCAGCACCGCTATATGAGCATCGAAGCGATTCAGCGGCGGCTGGCGGAGATCGTGGGGGAGCAGGAAGCGATGGAGTGGACTTTCGAGACATACAAGAAGGTGATGGGATAGAGGAAAAGGAAGGAGAGGGAGTATGCGCGAGCGCAGGAAAAAAGTCACGCTGGAGCAGCTCTACACGCTGCATCCATTTGATCCGCCTTACATTGCCGCCAACGCGAAGGTTTCCACCGAGACGGTTTATCGCGCCCTGCAACAGTTGCCCATTTTTCGCCGCGAGGCCGAGCGTATCCTCAACACGCTCTCGCGCTTTACCAACCGACTGTTGACGCTGGCGCAAGTCGAGATTGTAACGTGGGAAGAGCATCTGTTGCTGTGGGTGGTGCGAGTCGGAAGTGGCAGCGCCGGGAATGGAGAGCAGGGGAGCGCGGGAGTAGCAGTGCCGGGGGTGGCGGTGCCGGCGGAGGCGCTGGCCCCGGTGGCGGCGGCAGCGGCGCGCGGCGCGCTGGTGCCGGTGCCACGTGAGCGGTATCATCTCGTCTACGCGCGCGATCAGGAGCAGGCGGCCCAGATGGCGCAGCCCTGGCTTGCGCAGTATCCCGAACTGAAGCAGCAGTATTTCACGCCCTGTCCCGAAGGCTTGCGTGTGCAGGACTTCGTTGTTCCGGGCTACCTGCTGGTCCACGAAGATGATCCTCGCCTATTGTAGCAGCAATCGTATGAAATCCGGTGAAATAGAGAGAAGGATGGAAAGATGATGACAATGGTTTGGCGAGAGAAAGATGGAAAAGATGAACCGACCGAGCCGCTCCCGATCTTTCCGGCGAGGCGACTGGTCTGTCCGATAGAGAGCATGCTGGTCACGGCGCTCTCGGATGAGGCGAAGAAGCATCTCCGGCGCTGTGGAGCGAAGATTGTCGGGTGTGGGCGGCAGCGCAAGGTGCGTTTTCCGGTGGGGACGGTGAGTCTTGACACCGTGAATCCGTCTCTGGCGGCATGGAATCCGGCGCAGATTGTGCTGCCGGATGGGTCGGTCATGTATGCATATCGGGATGGGCCGGTGGGCCGGCTCGAAATGAGGCCATTGAAGCCACTGGAGCGGGATGAGAAGTCGTTTGTGGAATCGGGCGGTGGTCCCGGCCCCTATGGCCGGGTATAACCGGCCTGGGGCAGGAAGTGTCCCACAGACAAACCCGCGTGGGGAGTCTGTCAAAGCCCCTGCCGATCACGGCACGGGGTACTTCACTAAACTATGCTGTGAGCTACAAGGGGATAGTACAATTGCTGGCATTCTGGCTGCTCGTGCCGGCTGTCGTTAGCCTCTTGCTCGCCATTCCCGTCGCTTTCATCTCGCGCGGTCCAACCTTCCGGGCAGCAGCCAAACTGGCGAGCGACGGAGCCTAGCTTCTTTGTCTCCCTGGTTCACTGCCTGCGGGATATGCAACGAGATGGTGCGTATCCCGCAGGCGGTAAATTCCCTATTTGTGGGTTGATGTATTTTTTCTTACTTTATGGCGGGGAAAAGCTCATCTTATGATGCCGCCCGCTGCGGCTGGATTCAGGTTTTGCCTGCGAAAGGGCGACAATACTCATTTTTGCGTATTGACGATCTCGTGTTTCTCCTCTACCATACATAAAAGCTGATGCAGCAATGCAGGTGGGAAATGTGGAAAGGAGGAAACGTTATGCCGGATGGACAGAGCCAGGCGACAGCACCCGACAACCTTACGGGATCGACGCTATGCGATGGAGAGTACCGTATCGAGAAAGTGCTGGGCCATGGCGGTATGGGCAAAGTCTACCTGGCGGTCCATACATCACTGGGGATGCAGTTCGCCATCAAACAGGTGTACGCCGATCAGCCACTACCAGAAAGCGTAGTGACCGAACTGGATCACGTGCTGCATGGGTATGAGGAAAACGATCATCTTGCCAGGAAAAAGCAGCATCTCCCGGCTCTACAGGAGAAAGATTTTCCATCCAGCGGTGGTATTCGCACTGACCGCTTCTTGCGCGAAGCTCTCCTGCTGGCGCACCTGGAGCACCCGGCCATTCCCATGCTCTATGACTACTTCTCAGAGGGCGGCTACTGGTACCTGGTCATGGACTATATCCCCGGCCTGACACTGAGTAAACATCTGCGCCGGCATGGACCTCTTCAACCACTGGCCGCGCTTGGCTATGCCATGCAGATCTGCGCGGTTCTCGACTACCTGCACAGGCAGACGCCGCCGATCATTTACCGTGATGTAAAACCGTCAAATATTATCCTCACGCCCGGCGGACTGCTGATGCTGGTCGATTTTGGCATCGCGCGCTACTTCAAGGCCGGCTATAACAACGATACCATCGAGTTTGGCTCGCCCGGCTATGCGCCGCCCGAACAGTACCAGAGCGGAGCACAGACGGATGCTCGCTCCGACCTCTACAGTCTGGGCATCCTGTTACATGAGATGATCACCGGTAAACACCCGCCTGATCTGGGTACGCCACTCGAAGATGTGCAGGCTCTTAACCCCGCCATCTCACCAGCCCTGAGCGGTCTGATCGCGCTGGCCACACGCGCCGAACCAGATCAACGCTTCCAATCCGCTCAGGCTTTCTACCTGGCACTGGAACGCATCTCTCTCACTGAGGAATGGCGAGTCTGCTGCCAGTATCTCGACGACACAACTGCAAAAGGTGCTCTTGCTTCCTCCGGCCTTCGCCTGCCTGCACCTGTAAAAGCAAAGGCAACACATGAAAGCGTGAGGAAAATAGAGAACAACGCAGAGCCAGGGACCAGAGTCCTGATAGAGGAAGCCTGCCAGCCCGGTACCGATCCGCCGCAAATAACCGGCCCGCTGGAGTATGCCCCAGACGCTCATCACACGGATTATCATGCGCGCAACACAGGCCAGACTGCCACAGGCAACGGCGAGCACGCCTCGTCCTCTGCTTCCTGGTCCTTGCCAGTTGAGCAGCGCAGGCAAATCCGCCGGGCGATCATGCACGCCCGTCAGCAGCGGCTGGAAGAGGAACAGCTTGAACGCCAGTTTGCGTCCATTGATGAGAATCTGGAGCGACGTTCGCTGGCCTCCTTTCCTCGCATCACAGCTTCTCAAATTGCGCAGAAAGAACAGGATAGTCAAGAAGAACAAAAAGAGCGAGATAGACCTGTATTTTCGCAACTGACGGAGGTGCCGCGTTCTTCGCTCTCCCAATCCCAGCCCCGACCTCGTGTATCCAGAGTCGAGCGCGGACTACAGGTGAGCTTTGCCCTGGCACTGCTCTTGCTCCTGCTTTTCTCATCGTTCTTCATGTTCTGGCATCCACGCCAGCCTGAAAATGCCTCCATTCTGCCTTTTGCGCCGCAGACAACTCCGCTCGACCCGACGTCGGTATGGACGGGTGTGGCCTGGAAAACACTCCCATCGCTACCAGCTACAGAAGCAGATAATACAGCCGTCTATGTCCAGGCAAACGATCACTCCTATATCTATATGACCGGCGGCTATCACGGTCCAAAGCAAGCGCCGCACTATGACCACAGCCTCTATCGCTATGATGTGCTTGCGGCCCGCTGGGAGGCCGCCAACGAACGTCTACCCGGCATGCTGAATAATGCTGCTGCAGTGGATAACCAGGGACACATCTTCTTTACCGCCGGCTACTCGACCGATACCTATGCCGTTGTTTCGGCGCTCTATCGTTATCAGGTCGCTGATAACACTATCCACAAAATCACGCCTGCCGCGTCCATGACTATCGGTTTCGGCGGTTCTTTGCTGGCCGATATGCAAGGCCATCTCTATCTTACACAGGGCTTTCTACAGGCAGGCCGTCCCGCCGCTCATGCCGGTGCTGGCTGGTATCGCTACGATATCGCAGCGGGAACATGGCGACAACTGGCGCCGTTGCCCCAGGGGCTGGGCTACACCATTCTCGCCCCGGATGGTAATGGCGGCATTCTGCTCCTGGGTGGCTCCATAGATGCGGGCCAGCATATGCAGAGTAGCCAGATCTATCGCTATGATATTGCTGAGAATTCCTGGCAGATCTTGCCGGGTTCACTACCCTACCCACTGAGTGGCGCAGCGAGTTGTGTGGCCTTGCCTGATCATCTGGCAGTGATCGGCGGCTACGATGCCGGACACAATCAAGGATACAACCAGTCCTGGCTGGTCAACCTGCGCTCGCTGCGCTGGACACCGCTGCCGTCGCTGCCCTCTGGCGGCTCGGTGCTTGGCAATGCCGCCTGTGATGGCAGTGGCACGATCTTTTTGCAGCGTGGCGCTGATAAGCCGGATCAACCCACCCGCGATTTCTGGCAGCTCACGCTGCCCCCCGCAGTTTTGAGCCTTGTATAGGCGAGAGAATCGTGACAGGAATGTGTGCATGCGACTGCGGGTTGTGACTACTCTGTGAAGCTCACATCGTATGGTTTTCCTGTAAAAGAGTGGAATGAACAGCGAGAGGAGAGAATCATGGCTATACTTGTGGCATATGCGACCCGCTATGGCTCGACGCAAGAGGTCGCGCAAACCATTACAGAGACGATGCGCGCGCACGGACTTGAGGTCGAGATGCTGCCCGCATATGCAGTGCGTACGCTCGAAACGTATGATGCGGTCGTGCTCGGCGCGCCGCTCTATATGATGCGCTGGCACCGCGATGCGCGCAAATTTTTGAAACGGCATCGCATCGCGCTCTCGGAGCTGCCGGTCGCTATCTTCGCCCTCGGTCCACTTCACAATGTTGAGGAAGAGCGGCGGGGATCACGGGAGCCGCTTGATCGTGCGCTCGGTAAGATGCCCTGGCTTGTGCCAGCGGCTGTCGAAGTCTTTGGCGGCAAGGTTGATCCGACAAAGCTGCGCTTTCCCTTCAACCGTATGCCGGCAGGTGATGCCCGTGACTGGGGGGCGATTCGCGCCTGGGCCGACAGGCTCGCCGCGATGTTTCGGCCCGCCGTGCTGCCGACGTAGCAGGCTGTTGCTGGTGGAGCAGGGCCTTACCTTGCTTATTGAAAGGAAGTTTATTGCTTATGTCTACACTTCTCATGTCTGTCAGGAAAGGAGACTTTACCGTCTGTTACTGGCTCTCCGGCATTCTGGCCGTGCTGCTGCTTGTTGCCACGCTCGGCGGCCTTTTCCTGCCGGGACTCTATAGAGATACGCCTGCGATGGTGATACAGGCACATGGCCAGGATCTCGAGACGCTGCTCTTCGGACTGCCGCTACTGGTCATCGCCCAGATCTTTGTGATGCGCGGCTCAGATAGGGCGCTGCTCGCCTGGCTTGGCGTGCTGGCATTCATCCTCTACACCTATATGATCTTCGCATTCAGCGCCGTCTTCAACGAGTTCTTCCTGCTGTATGTCGCAATCGTATCGCTCTCTTTCTTCACATTATTGCTTGTACTGCGCAATATTAATCCAGAGGCCATACGTACCCGCTTTGATGAGCGCACGCCGGTGAAGGTGGTCAGCATCTACCTGCTGGTAGTTGCCGCGTTCTTCTTGCTGGCATGGATGAAGGATATCATACCCGCGCTGCTCAGTGGAAAGATACCGGCGGTCATCGTGCAGTCAGGTATTCCCACCAATCCTGTCTATGTGCTGGATCTGAGCGTTCTGCTGCCGCTGTTCGTCTTGGCGAGCGTCTGGCTCTGGCAGCGCCGCCCCTGGGGATATGTGCTGAGCGCCGTTTTCCTGATCATGGCGATAGCGCTCGCGCTCGGCATTCTCTCAATGGCCTTCTTCCTGTACCTGGCAGATCAGCCGATGGACGTCGTGCCGGTAGTGTTCACGCTGCTTCTGGTCCTGGTAGCTATTCCATTGACAGTGTTCTACCTGGCGCATCTACACGGGAAAGGCAGCAAGATGGTCGAGGTTACAGTGGCGTGAGTATCATGATTGCTGTTCCAGGCACCGGAGAATCTGCTCAACGGTCTCCTCTGGCGTCAGTGCAGAGGAATCGATCCAGAGGCCAACGCCTGCCATCGTTGTGCGTAGCGCCTGGTCGAGATACACCGCCCAGGCGCGGCCTTGCGGATCTTTTGGCCGACTTCTGTCTCGCTGCTGAACAGCATCAACGTGTGGTGCAAGCACCACTAGAGAGAAAGGAAGATCGTGCAGCTCCTCTTGCAACTCTTGCCAGCGATTGCCCATGATAATATCGTCGAGCACGACCGTGAAGCCTGCCTCGAAGAATGACCTGCCGAGCAGGCACATATTCTTGAGGCGTAGAAGCGCCTGGTTCGCCTGGTTTGCCGGACTCTTTTTCTCCGGCGCCCTTCCTATGTATGGTAGAATAACATATGCGCAACGAACTGCTGGCATGGTTTGCCCGTGAAGGGCTGTTGCTGAGTTCGGCGACGATAGCTGGTGACGCTCCTGAACAGGACGAAGTGAAGATCACCGTCAGAGCGCCTGTCATTGCGCTCAGCCGTGCGAGCAGCGATTTCCGTGAGTGTCCTGATCCGGTGCTGTTCGGCTATCCTGAATCGAGCCTGCAATGGATGAATATGCAGGACATGCATCAGTTTGTGCTGGAATGGCTCGAAAGGGCCGTTGCAGCCGGCATGGGACGCTGCTTCGTCTGTAACAAAGTTCTGGAGACGCATGGCGAGAAACCCTGGGATGCCGTCTTTATCACCTACGAGATCAACTGCTGGCTGCTGGTTCACTTCGATTGCAAACGGCACCTGGGACGCGAACTCAAAGGCTGGAATCCCTTTGAGATTACTGTGCAGCCGCCCGAATTTTTTGACCTGCGCCTGCCCTGAGGAGAACGGAGAACAGGATACTCCTGTCATTTTTGTAATACACCTGGCCGGATGATGAGTATGGACAAAAGTCAAGTCGCTGCCTTGCTGGAGAAGATCGCAACGCTGCTCGCTTTGCAAGAGGACAGTAATCCGTTTGAGCCGCGCGCCTACGAGAACGCGGCGCGTACCATCAATTCACTGGATGGCAATATCGAGCAATTGCTGCACGAAGGGAAACTTAAAGGCGTGCCGGGCCTGGGACCGAAAATTCTCCAGCGCATCACAGAGATCGTCGAAACCGGGCAAAGCTCGTACTACGACGAGCTACAGGCGCGCACGCCGCCTGTTAAGCTCGACATGTCGCGCATTGCCGGACTCGGACCCAAACGCATCAACGCCATCTATGATCAGTTGCGGGTCACCAGCCTGGCTGAGCTAGAGCGCGCCTGCAAAGAAGGCCGCGTCGCCACACTGCCCGGCTTTGGCAAGAAGACGCAGGATAAAATTTTGCAAGGGCTGCAATTTCTCTCCGAGCATACCGACCGCTACCTCTATGCCGTCGCCGAGCAGGAGGCGGAGACGATCCGCGCCGCGCTGGCCGGGCGTCCTGAGATTGTCCGGCTCCAGGTTGCCGGCAGCCTGCGCCGCAAACGCGAGACGGTCAAAGATATCGACATGGTTGCCAGTGTCGCCGATGACGCCGGCATAAAAGAGCGGCAGGCCATCATGGACTTCTTTACCGGTCAGCCAGCCGTCAGGGCAGTCACTGGCAAGGGAGAAACCAGGTCAAGCGTCGTCCTGGGCAGCGGCATCGCAATGGACCTGCGCGTGGTCAGCGATAGCCAGTTCCCCTACACGCTGCACCACTTCACCGGCTCACGCGAACACCACATTCCTTTGCGCCGCCGCGCGCTGAGCATGGGCATGACAATCAACGATTACGGTTTGTTCAGAACAACTGGCGGCAAAGAAGAGCTGATTCCTTGCAAGGACGAGGCCGATATGTATGCCGCACTCGGCATGGACTATATCGAGCCGGAGCTGCGCGAGGATATGGGCGAGATCGAAGCGGCCATACGCCACGAATTGCCCGAACTGGTCAAAGAGAGCGACTTGCGCGGCGTGCTGCACGCTCATTCCACCTGGAGCGATGGACACAATACCATCCGCGAAATGGCCGAAGCCTGCATTGCGCGCGGCTACTCCTATCTCGGCATTACCGATCACAGTCAGGTGGCGGCCTACGCCGGCGGACTGAACGAAGAGGCGCTGCACCGCCAGTGGCAGGAGATCGACCGCCTGAATGCAGAATTCGCCGGTCGCCTGCTTATCCTCAAAGGAACCGAATGCGATATCTTGCGCGATGGCACGCTCGACTTTAGCGATAACATTCTGGCACAGTTTGATTTTGTCGTTGCCTCTATTCACAGTCAGTTCACTCTCTCGCCGGAAGAACAGACGCGGCGCATGCTCAACGCTATTGCCAATCCATACGTGGATATTATAGGACATCCCACCGGGCGTATTCTGCTTGGGAGAGCTGGCTATGCGCTGGATATGGAAGCGGTCATCGATGCGGCTGCCAGGCACGGCGTCTGCATCGAGATCAATGCTGACCCGCTGCGGCTCGATCTGGACTGGCACCTGGTGCATAAGGCCCGCGATAAGGGCATCAAAATTCCCATCAACCCGGATGCTCACTCGCTTGCCAGTATAGACAATATGCGCTATGGTGTAGGTATCGCGCGCAAAGGCTGGTTACGCGCTACCGATGTACTGAATACACTGGAAAGCGAGCAACTGCTGGCCTTCTTCAAACGTAGAAGAAAAGGGAGGCGCCCTGACAAAGTACAGAACTGATCGGAGAGAGAAACGGAGGTTTTTCTATGGCACAGCAAACAGAACTGACGGTTGCTCCACGTACAATCATGGGAAAAGCCGTCAAACGGTTGCGAGCAAAGGGCCTTATTCCTGCCAATATTTACGGGCATAAGGAGCCGCCGGTCGCAGTGCAGGTCGATGCCATGACGTTTGATCGTCTGGCACGCACGCGCGAAACGCGCAATGTGCTCGTGCTGCGGCTGGTTGATGGCGCGACACAGACCGCCCTGGTACGCAATGTCCAGCGTGATCCGCGTACCGATAAAGTGCTGCATATAGATTTCACACGTGTGAGCCTTGAAGAGACCATTATCTCGAAGATCCCGCTGCGCTTTGTGGGTGTAGCGCCGGGTGTCAAAGAAAAGGGCGGCGTGCTGTTACACCTGATGGATACTTTAGAGGTTGAGAGCCGCGTCTCAGACCTCGTTGAGCACCTGGACGTTGACGTCTCGTCCCTGGCCGATATCGACGATGTGCTGCATGCCGGCGATATCCCTTTACCAGCCGGCTACACTCTGAGGGCTAATGCCGAAGAGCCGGTTGTCAAGATCGAGCCGCCGCGCATCGAGGCCGTTGAAGAAGCTGCCGAGGCTGCTGAAGGAGCCGAAGCCACCGGGACTGCGCCCGGACAGACGGCAGCCGGGGAATAGGCACCTCTCCTATTATTCTCTAATTGTGCAGGAATGCGCTGGCAAGAGGCCGAAGGAAAGCACTGCTGGCGAAAGATAAAGGTGAGCGATAGCTATGCGTATCATGATTGTCACTGACCAGTATCCCCCGATGGTGGGGGGCGTGCCAACCGTCACGCATGACCTCGCGCATGACTTTGCCACGCGCGATCATCAGGTGTGGGTGGTGGCGCCGAGCTATGGACCGCGTGACATTCGCCGGCTTGAAGGCAGGGTACGCACCTATCGCTACTCTTCCTTCGAGTGGCCGCTTTATGAGGGACAGCACATTTCTCTCGTGCCGATTCTCCCTCTGCGCAACCTGATCAAAAAGAGCGATCCCGACGTCATTCACGTCCACTCGCCAATTGTGCTCGGCAACCTCGCGCAGATCCTGGCCGGGGGACTGCGCAAGCCGGTGATTGCAACTAACCACTATCTTCCTATCGGCATCGCTCCGCGCGCATTCACCACCGAATCGCTGTTTGGTAAGCCGATCAACGATATCACGTATTCCTACCTGGTCTACTTCTGCAACCGTTGCGAATACGTCACTGCGCCGACGAAAACGGCTCTCAACCTGCTCTATGAGCATGGCCTGCGCGCACCTGCCAGAGCCATTTCCAATGGCATCGATCTCAACAAATACACGCCGGGTCCGCGCAATCCTGATATCCTCCGGCGTTATGGCTTGCCGGAGGATCGACCGATAGCCATGCATGTCAACCGTCTGAGCGAAGAGAAGCGCAATGATGTGCTGCTCGATGCCATCCCATTGATGCAAACACGGGCGCATATTGCCCTGGCTGGCAAAGGTCCTGCCGAAGCGGATCTGCGCGCTCAAGCAAGGCGCCTGCACATCGAAGATCGCGTCAGCTTCCTGGGCTATGTCCCCGATGATGACCTGCTGGAACTGCGTCGCTCGGTCGATGCTTTTGTCATCCCCTCAGAAGCCGATCTGCAAAGCCTCTCGACAATGGAAGCAATGGCCTGCGGCCTGCCAGTGATCGCGGCCAACTCCTACGCTCTACCGGAGCTATGCCATCACGAAGAGAACGGCTTCCTTTTCCAGCCCGGTAACAGCGAAGAACTTGCTCACTATCTTGATACCCTGCTGGCTGATGCTGCCCTACGGCAGCGCATGGGTGAGGAGAGCCTCAAAATCATTGCCAGGCATGATCGCGCAAAAGTGCTGGATGAGTGGGAAACTCTGTACCAGCGGCTCTCTCTTGAATTTAAAGAGGCAAAAGAGCGCCGGGAACAGTTGCGCCTGGCCCGCAGATATCATGGCTACGTCGCGCGAGACACACGACAGGTGCAGCATTCGCGCATCACACGCACAGACGCCCTGGCTTATGGTCGCCCGCGAGAAGAACAGAAGTGGCGCCTCTTCAACGGAAGCGCCAGGCACCCCTTTGAAGAACCATAGAGAATATCTCGCCTTATCTCCAGCGGCGACGCAACAGACGAGCAAGCGCGCGTTCGATGTCCCAGCGTACCTGGGTGGTGTGGTAGCGCAGCCAGGCCAGACAAAGCACTGCCCATGACTCCTGAGGGGCAGGTGGCAGTCGCCGCTGATCATAGAGCGAGTCTCTAACATACACAGGCGCAAATGTTTGTGTGTTCAGCATCTCCTGTAAAAAATGGGGGAAACGGTAGTTCCTCTGGCTGCCAGAACTGGCGCGATCATTGCAACTGTCCTGATCTATCCTGCCCATGCGGCGAAACACTCCTCGAAAGTACCGTCAAAAACTCCTATCCGTCCATCCTTAAGTATAGAGGGTGATGGTCCGTTTGTCCAGAGCAAACTATCAGAGGTATCAAGGTACGTTTTGCCGGTCTCCAGGCAAGCAATCAATCAGACAACTGACTTATATATGAAAGAATAGTCATAGTTTGTTAGAAATACTTACAGATTATTTATCGGGTGTCTGATTTATTGACAACAAATGAATCTTTTCGATATAATATAACCATAGCTATCTCAGCAAGCAAGATAAAATTTTATCAGTGCTCGAATTTCAGATGGAGAGCTAAAGAAAGTTTTCTGTGTCTCAGTTTATTCTATTTATCAGCCAGTAAAAAAAGCTATTTTTAGCATCGCCGATAGATCTGGCGATGAAACCGGGAAAAGGGAGCAGGTATGTTGTCTGAAGGAGAAGAGGAGAAGCCCGTAGCGCCCATGTCAACATCGGAAGCAGGTCGCAAGGGCGGCGGCACAGTCAGAAAAAAGTATGGTGCAGACTATTACAGGCGTATCGGTAAAAAAGGGGGGATGACGCTCAGAGAGAAGCGTGGCAGTGAATATTACCGTACTATCGCGCAAAAAGGGGGGCAGGCCAACGTTGCCAAATATGGCCCTGAACATTTCTCGCAAATGGGGAAAAAGGGAGGAAACGCTACGAAGGAGCGGCAGGGACCGGACTTTTATAGCCGCATCGGCAAGATAGGGGGAACTGCCAGGAAGCGTCGATCTCCCGGCTGATACTCCCTTGCGTTCAGATGGGCAAGATGCTTGCGCATCTTGCCCATCTGAACGGGTATCAAGATTTCATCCCATGTTGCTTTCAGAGAAGCAACATGGGATGATGTACTCTTCCGGCGCTGCCCGGCACTTATAGTTCTTGGGAAACCGGCGAAAAGAGAGGGGGAAGTCCAGCCGCCAAGCAGCTCTATTGGACTTCCCTTGCCTGAGCGGAGCTTTGATACAATGCTTGATACAATACGTGTACGTGTAAATTTGTATGTTCTGCTCTAAACGAGTGTCAATGAGCTGGTGAGCAGTGTGAGATCTGCAACCTGCCATTGCCCGCCTGGAGCAACGTACAGTTCCTGAACGCTCTCACGTGGGCCGGTGTAAATCACCTGTTTGGTGTTCCCCGCCGTCCAGGCAAAGCCGATTACCGGACCCTGCTGCAAACGCGGCGCACTGGTGATGGCGGTCAGATCAACGCTCTGCCAGGAGCCGCCGACACCAACGAAGAGTTCACGCAGGTGATAGGTGCTGTCAAGATAGACAACCTGCTTTGTGCCAGCAGCCGGCCACTCGTAGGCGCTCAGACCACCGAGGCTGTTAGCGGGAGGAGTGCCGGTGAGCATGGTCAGGTCGGTACACTGCCAGCGCGCTCCCATGCTGACAAAGAGTTCCTGGATGTGGCCGTGGCGATCCCGGTAGACGAGCTGTTTTGTTCCGCCGGCGGCCCAGGAGCACCCGGCGAGTGGCACTCCCAGATCGCCCCGGTAGGCCAGTGGAGCATTCGTCATTGCCGTGATATCTGCCACCTGCCATTGTCCCCCGATCCCGACGGAAAGCTCCTGCACGTGTCCATTATTATCAATATAGGCGATATGCTTTGTGCCGGCAGCAGGCCATTCGTAGCCGACGAGCGCAGCTCCATCGGCGAGGGGCGCGCCTGTAATGGCGGTCAGGTCAGTGACCTGCCAGTAGCCGCCGGGGGCTACACACATCTCCTGAATATGGTAATCGCTATCAATAAACGCCACCTGCTTCGTCTTGCCTGCTTCCCAGGGAAAAGCGGTGAGCATCGCTCCATCGACCAGCGGTGCGCCGCAGATCATCGTCAGGTCAGCGCACTGCCAGTTCCCTTCCATCCCCCTGTACAATTCCTGGATATGGCGGTTACGATCCATGTAAACTACCTGTTTTGTCCTCCCAGCGGGCCAGGCGAAGCCAACGATTGTTTCGGCCTGGCTGGCGCGCGGTGCATTGACGATATCCGTCAGATCCATCGTTTTCCACATACCGTCGCGGCCCAGGGATAATTCCTGCACATGGCCTTCACGGTCAATGTAGGCGATCTGCTTTGTGCCTGCTGTGGGCCAGTCGTAACCACATAGTTGCATGAGTCTTTTTTCTTCTCCTTTCAAGGCTGCTGGCTCCGCTCTTTTCTTTTTTCACTATACAGGGGGGACAAAATATGCATGAAGAAGAGAAGCTTTCCCCCGGCTACCGGAGAACAGGCAGAGTACGCCTCTGTTCAAGGAAACTGGTCTCTTCTCGGAAGGTTGTGATCCTTCGCTGTTCTGGTTTCCAGCCTTGCATGCAGAATGCCGAGGGCCGGAATCGAACCGGCGACACCAGCATTTTCAGTGCTGTGCTCTACCAACTGAGCTACCTCGGCATGTGGCAATACTATAGCATGTCTTCCCTGCTGCGTCAAGCCTTTTTGGATGCCTGTCCCGGGGCTGTTATAAAGTCCTCTCTGCCCTCTACAACGAAGAAAGAGAAGAGGTATGCTCTTTCTTCTCTCTCCCTGAAAAGA
>JADBKA010000116.1 GCA_014896635.1 Ktedonobacteraceae bacterium | reverse complement strand
GCCAGCCGTCGAAGAACCGGTCATTACCCAGATGAGCCTTTTTGAGACTGTGGAGCCACATACCGAGCCAGTCAGGCGCTTACGCCTGCCTACGTCGATACAGCCAGAGGGGTCATTGTTTATAGAAGACCGGGCGGTCCGGCAGACCAGTACCATGATTGTGGACAATGAAGAGGCTCTGCGTGTTCTGGTGAGCAGCCTGCGCAATGCCGGAAATTTCGCTCTCGACACCGAAACCTCGTCCGAGGATCAACGCAAAGCAGCACTGGTTGGCATCTCCTTTGCGATGGCGCCGGGCGAAGCTTACTATATCCCGGTGGGTCATAGCACTGCACCTGACGGGCAGGAGCCGGGAACGCAACTGCCGCTGCAAACTGTGCTAGAGAAGTTGCGACCAGTGCTGGAAGATGAGAGCATCGGCAAATACATGCACAACGCCAAGTATGATATGGCAGTGCTGCTGCGTCACGGTATTCACCTGCGCGGCCTGGCTTTTGATACCATGATCGGCGCTTACCTGCTGGAACCCGGCAGGCGCGGACTCGGTCTCAAAGACCAGGCGTTCATGCGCTTCGGCATCATCATGACGCCGATCAGCGAATTGATCGGCTCAGGGAGCAAAATGATCTCGATGGATCGCGTGCCGGTGCGCAAGTGCGCCGATTATGCCGGTGCCGACGCTGATATCACACTGCGCCTCGTCGAGCCACTGCGGGCCGAACTGGAGAAAAACGGCCTCATGCCATTGTATACAAATATCGAACTCCCGCTCATCCCTGTGCTTATGCAGATGGAGCTGTATGGGGTGGCGCTGGATGCAAATTTCTTGCGCGAATTCGGCAAGGCGCTCGATGAGCAACTGCACAAAGCCGAGCGCGAGATTTATGATTTTGTCGGACATCGCTTCAATATCAATTCAAACCAGCAACTGGGCGAGGTGCTGTTTGGTGAACTGAAGCTACCGGCCAGGAAGAAGAACAAAACGGGCTATTCGGTCAGCGCCGATGTCATCGAGAGTCTGCGCGGCCTGCACCCCATCGTCGATCATCTGCTGGCCTATCGCCAGCTTGCCAAACTCAAATCGACCTACGTTGATGGCCTGCTCTCGTTGATGGACCCGGCCACCGGGCGCGTCTATACCTCGTTTAACCAGAATGTGGCTTCCAGCGGGCGCCTCTCGTCGAGCAATCCCAACCTGCAAAACATCCCTGTGCGTACCGAACTGGGACGGCAGATCCGCCGCGCTTTTATCGCCGATCCCAGCTACGTTTTGCTCACTGCCGATTACTCTCAGTTTGAACTGCGTATCCTCGCCAACATCACCGGCGAATTACGCCTGGTCGAAGCGTTTACCAGAGATGAAGACATCCATACGATCACTGCCGCGTCGCTGTTCAATGTGCCGGTCGAACAGGTGACGAAAGAACAGCGGCGACTGGCAAAGACTGTCGTGTACGCTGTGCTTTACGGACAATCGGCCTTCGGACTGGCGAGCATTACCGGCATGAGCAACTCCGAGGCAGCCGAGTTCATCAAGCGTTATCATGAGACGTTCCCGACCGTCAAGAGCTATATCGAGGGAACGCTCGACCAGGCGCGCCGGCAGGGCTATGTCAATACGCTCTTCGGGCGCAAACGCTTCATTCCTGACATGCGTGTCCTTTCGCATACCGAGCGGCAGGCGCTGGAACGTGAAGCGATCAACATGCCCATTCAGGGAACCAACGCCGATCTGATCAAGATGGCGATGATCCGCCTGCACCAGGCCTTCAAGGAGAGACGTATGGGCGTGCGTATGATTTTGCAGGTGCATGATGAACTGGTCTTTGAAGTGCCGATAGAAGAGTTGGAGAAAGCGAAACGCCTGATTAAGAGGGAAATGGAAGGCGTTGGCAGGACAATGGAACACACCGGCAAGCGCAGTGTTCCGATCAAAGTGGAAATCAAGGTCGGTAAAAACTGGTATGAGGCAGAGCCGATGGTGTAATATTAGAGATAGAAGGACTTTGCGGAAGGGGTGTTTGTTTGCGTTTATCTCATCTCATCAATAATTTACCACCGTACCATTTTGCCGACGCGAAGAAGAAGATAGCTGATCGCCAGGCCGCCGGCGTGGATGTAATTACTCTCTCGATGGGTGATCCCGACCTGCCAGCGCCCCAGGCAGTGGTGGAGCGCCTGTGCCGGGAGATGCAGAATCCTGAGAATCATCGCTATCCTGAGTATCGCGGTATGCGGGCGCTGCACGAGGCGATTGCCACCTGGTTTGAAGGACGCTTTGGCGTCACCCTGACGCCGGAGCGCGATATATTGCCACTGCTTGGCTCGAAAGAAGGGCTGGTCTATGCGGCGGCGGCTGTGCTCAATGCCGGCGATGTCGCGCTGGCGCCCGATCCTTACTATCCTGTCTATGTCACAGCCAGCACCAGCGTCGGTGCACAGCCATATATGCTCCCACTGCTGGAGAGCAACGATTATTTACCCGATCTGGAGAGTATTCCGCAGGACGTTTTAACCAGGGCGCGTGTGCTCTGGCTTAACTATCCGAATAACCCGACAGCCGCCTGCGCCGGATACGACTTCTTTGAGCAATCCGTTGCGTTCGCCCGGCGGCATGATCTTGTCATTATCCATGACATGGCGTATGCCGAGGTGTACTTTGACGACTATCGCCCCATGAGCATCCTCCAGGTGCCGGGCGCAAGCGAGGTCGCCGTTGAGCTGCATTCGCTCAGCAAGACCTATAATATGGCTGGCTTCCGCCTGGGTATGCTGGTGGGCAATGCGGAACTGGTCGATGCGGTCGGGCGTCTCAAAAGTAATATTGACAGCGGCATCTTTCGCCCGCTGCAATATGCCGCCATCGAGGCGCTGCACCTGCCGCAGAGCTGGCTGGAGCAGCGCAATGCCATCTATCGCCGCCGCCGCGATCTGCTGGTCGCAGGATGCAACGCTGTAGGGATGCGTGCCAGGGTACCAGAGGCCGGTCTCTATGTCTGGGCAGCAGTGCCTGGAGGATATACCGCGCGCGACTTTGCCGGCTGGCTCTTTGAGAAGACCGGCGTTTTTGTCACGCCCGGCTCGAACTTTGGTCCAGCCGGGGAAGGCTACGTACGCATCTCGATTACAGCTCCCGATGAGCGTATCGAGGCGGCACTCGAACGTATACGGGCTGTCATGGTGGGATAAAAAATCACGCCGCTGGTATCGTCGTATATGTTGTCAGGAGAGAGGAACTGGAGAAGAAACCTATGGTTCTGGAAAAACATGTCAACATAAACGATCCTCTACTGGCGCATGCCTGGAATATGCGTGTCGAACGAGATATTTGCGCAGACGTCCAGGCCGGACTCGATCATGAGTGGCTGGTGACAAATGGACTGGGGGGATATGCCGCCGGCTCGCTGGTGGGCGCCACGACTCGCAGCTATCATGGACTGCTGGTAGCCGCTCTGCGACCACCGGTTGGCAGGACGGTGCTGGTCAGCAAAGTTGACGAGGAAATCACTATGCCTGAAGGACAGGTGCTCAGGCTTGGCACCAACGAGTATGTGGGTGGCGTCATTGAGCCGCAGGGCTATACCTACCTCGAATCGGTCAGCCTGGAAGGTGATATCCCCTGTTTCACTTATCGCCTGGGCGGCACACTGACTCTGGATAAACGTATCTGGATGGAGTATGGACAAAACACCACATTTGTGCAATATACGCTTAATGGAATAATCGGTGATGAAGAGAATCAGGAGGGTGAAGAAGAAAAAACTGCATTAGAACTGACCCTGTTTCCTTTTTGCCTGGCGCGTGACCATCACAGCAGCACACAGGGAGCTGCCGACTGGCATTTTCTGGTTGAGTCGCAAGGGAACCGTTGCCTGGTTCGCGCCTTCAATGAAGCGCCGCCGTGCTGGTTGATCGCGCCGCCGCAGGCAGTTTTTCAGCCGACTGGCATCTGGTACTGGCGTGTTTTTCACCGGCGGGAACGGGAGCGTGGCCTGCCTGATTGTGAGGATGTCTACCAGCCGGGCATCTTTCGCCTGCGTATCGCGCCGGGGATGCGTGTAACGCTGGTCATCAGTGCGGAGCGCAACCTGTCGCCCGAACTGGGAGGTGAGCGTCATGAAGAGAGTGTGGCCCAGGTCTGGAGACGCCGCCAGCGCCGTATCAAGCAATTGCTCTCCGCGACTGATCGCTCCTCTGACAATTTGCAGCGGGATGATCCCGTACTTGCGCGCCTGGTGGTAGCTGCTGATCAGTTTATTGTTGCACGACCAGATTATGCCGCTGACGCGGCCACGGCGAATGGGCCTGTTCGCCTGACACCAGACCGCAAGGCTATTATTGCTGGCTATCCCTGGTTCACGAGCTGGGGCAGGGATAGCATGATTTCCCTGCCCGGTTTGCTGCTGGCGGCTGGCCGTTATGGTGAAGCGCGGGGATTGCTCAAGACGGTAGCCTCGTTTTCGCGCAACGGTCTTATTCCAAACTACATTCCTGAGAATGGCGATACGCCGGCATACAATACCGCTGATGCCACGCTCTGGATGTTTTATGCGCTCAACCGTTACCTGCTGGCGAGTGGAGACTGGTCCTTACTCAAGGAGCTATTCCCACTGCTGGCCGAGAGTATCCAGTGGCATGTACGCGGCACGCTCTACGGCATCGGGGTTGATCCACGCGATGGATTGTTGCAGGCAGGTGTTCCCGGTATGCAATTGACATGGATGGATGCCAGAGTTGGCGACCAGGTAATGACGCCACGTCGTGGCAAGCCGGTGGAAATCAACGCTCTCTGGTATCATGCGCTGTCTCTTATGGAATTGTGGGCGGTACGCCTCTGCACCGATGCCGGCCTGTACAGCCAGTTGCGAACGCAGGTAAAGCAGCATTTTGCCGCACGTTTCTGGTATGACGAAGGAGGATATCTCTATGATGTGGTGGATGTGGATGGTGTGAGCGGAAAAAACGATGCGTCGCTTCGTCCTAACCAGCTCTTTGCTGCTTCCCTGGCTCATGACCTGCTTTCGGAGGCACAAACTGTCAGCATGTTTGAGCGTGTCACCGAGCATCTGCTAACCCCTGCCGGCTTGCGCTCGCTCAGCCCCCAGGACCCGGCTTATTGTGCGCATTTTCAGGGGAATCCCTTGCAGCGCGATAGTGCGTATCACCAGGGGACTGTCTGGCAGTGGCTGATCGGACCTTATGTCGATGTATACCTGCGCGTGCGCAATAATCGCGCGGCTCTGGCTTCCCTGTTGGAGCCGCTGGTAAAGCAATTGTGGGGTCCCTGCCTGGGGACGATCAGCGAGGTTGCTGAGCCCGAACCCCCTTTTTCGCCTGCCGGCTGTTTTGCACAGGCCTGGAGCGTGGCGGAATTGCTTCGCTGCTGGCTGGTGATGAAGGGATGAGGCGGTATTTCATCTTATTCTCATGAACATCAGCTAGACTGGAAGGCATCGTGCTGGCTTGAAGACGCTACAGGAGTCGTGGCGATGCTTCAACCAGCGCGAGCCCCCTTTTTGTGGTGTGAGCGACGTTGAGGAAAGGGCGTATGCGAATTCTCGTAGTTGAAGATGATCCCCGTCTGGGTCCGAGCCTGAAAAAGGGGTTGGAGCATAACCACTATGCTGTTGATCTGATCGCTAATGGCGAGGATGCCCTGTTTATGGCACTGACCACTGCCTATGATCTCGTGGTGCTGGATATCCTCCTGCCACGCCTGAGCGGCTTTGAAGTGTGCAGGCGACTGCGTGAGCGTGGCGCGACCATGCCCATTCTGTTGTTAACGGCTCTGGGTCAGGTCGAGGAGCGTGTCAGGGGTCTCGACCTGGGAGCCGATGATTACCTGGTCAAGCCTTTTGCCTTTAGCGAGCTGGAAGCGCGAGTGCGAGCTTTGCTGCGGCGCGGTACTCCTGTGAGAACACCGGTATTACGCTTTGCCGATATCACTCTGGACACCACCTCTCACGAAGTAAAGCGGGGAAAGCGTGTCATCCAGCTTGGTAACAAAGAATATGCTCTGCTGGAGTTTTTCATGCGCCATCCTCACCAGGTATTGAGCCGCGAGATGATCGCCGAGCATGTCTGGGACAACGATGCAGAACACCTCTCAAACGTCATTGACGTCTACATTCGCTACCTGCGACGTAAGCTGTGCGATCACAATGAGCCGGATGTCATCCATACCGTGCGTGGCTCAGGTTATCAACTCAAGGAACCTGCTTCATGATTGCCCGCCTGCGTTCAATCTCACCGCCAGGTATCCGGCTGCAATTGACCTGCTGGTATACCCTGGTCTCGGCGATTCTTGTATTACTGTTCAGCTTTGCCTTCTACCAGGTCATGCAGCAATCGCTGGCAGCGAGCCTGGACACAACTCTGCAATTGCAGGCGCAACAGGTAGCCGAGGGGGTCACGCTGCATAATGGCGGGTTACTGGTTGATCGCGTGGTCAACGAGTTGCCTGAACTGGAAGCGACGGCGGCCCTTGTCGATTCCTCACGTGATTTTGCCGGTGATGTTTCTGCCGATAGCCAGACGCGGGCGGCAGGAGCCGATGTCAACCGGCACATGGCAATCCGTATTCTGGATCTCAGGGGGAGAGTTGTCTACGTGACGCCACCGTTTCAGCAGTTAGCGGTACCGGCGCAGAGCATCGCAGATCCGCTTGGTGGCGTTCCCTGGCGTGGTACGGTAACGGGGCAGAGTAAAGAACAATTTCGCTTATACAGCACGATGCTTGTGGATAGCGGAAAAATCATCGGAGTGGTGCAAATCGGGCAATCGCTGGCGAAAATGAATGCTGCTCTCCAGCAAATTGTGCAAGGATTGTTCCTCTTCACGTTGCTGGCTCTGACGCTCTGTGCTGTCGGGAGCTACTGGCTGGCAGGGCGCGCTTTCAGGCCGATGCGTCGCTTAATGCAGACCGCGCGTGAGATAGGCGCGAAGGATCTGCACCAGCGCGTTCCTGTACCGCGCTCTCATGATGAGGTGCGCGAACTGGCTGTGATTTTCAATCAGATGATCGGGCGCTTAGAAGAAGCGTTTGTGCTCCAGCGCCGTTTTGTCGCCGATGCTTCGCATGAGCTGCGCACGCCGGTGGCGGTAATTCGCAGCATGACGGATGTGGCGCTCTCGCATCCTGAAGAGGGGGCAGATAACACTGCCGTGCTGCGTGAAGTGAATGCCGAGGCCGAGCGGCTCGGAAAATTGATTGGAGAGTTGTTAGCCCTGGCACGGGCAGATGAAGGGCAGATCAGGCTGGATTATGAACCGGTCAGGATTGATCTACTGACCGCCGATGTGGTGGATAGCCTTGAATCGCTGGCTGTTGAACGGCGGATAGCACTGCGTGTGCAGAGGTTAGATGCCGCGACCGTGCGGGGGGATGCGGCGCGCCTGATCCAGATGCTTATGAGTCTGGTTGATAATGCCCTCATTTATACTAACGCCGGCGGATGGGTCACGGTCTGTGTTGTGGTCTGTGCTGCGCACGTGCATGTGTCTGTCGCCGATACGGGTATCGGCATTGCTCCATCTGATATCAAACATATCTTCGAGCGGTTCTACCGGGCCGATCCCGCCCGCTCAAAAGCCGGTGGAGGCAGTGGCCTGGGATTATCTATCGCAGACTGGGTAGTGCGTGCGCATAGGGGTGTGATCACTGTCGAGAGCCAGCCGGGCCGGGGATCGGTATTTACCGTGACGTTGCCTCTGATGAAGGTTAGAGAACACGAACAACAATGGCGCTAATGTTGCCTTCACCGCCTGCCTGATTGGCCGCTCTCATCAAATTTTGTGCCAGCCCCTCGACATCCCCACCAGAAGCGAGCAGTTCCTCTATCTGTTCACTGGTGAGCATATGCCAGAGGCCATCAGTGCAAAGTAGTACGAGGTCTTCTGGTGAAACTGGATACTGGAAAAGATCGATGGATGTGCCGGTCTGTTGACCTAGATAGCGTTGTGAAGCCGGGGTGTTGTGCGGAGTAGTAGTGGTCCTGGTAGCAGATGGCGCCTGCACTGGGGCCTGGGGGTGAGTGAGACAGCGCAGGTCTTGACCGGCTCTGAAGTGATAGATCCGGCTATCGCCCACACTGCCGATGTAGAGGCGATGTTTGTAGAGCAGCACGGTTGCCAGGGTGCTTGCCATCTGTGTGCCAAAATCTTCGTTACAGTGATAGATCACTCTGTTTGCCTGGTAGATGGCGTCTCGTATCCAGCGCTCAATGATGGTATCCGGTTCTAGATGACCGTTAGGTGACGTGTGAGCCAAAAGCCTGTGGGAATGGGATCGTGTGGTAAGGCGAGGGAGGAGCATATCGGCGAGGGTATCGACGGCGAGCCGGCTGGCTTCGTGTCCGCCGACGGTACGTCCTTCGGGTCCACGCAATCCATCGGCAACCGCGAGCAGGCTGAAAGGACGTGGTGGGAGAAAAGACACGCAGAGGCCCTGCAAGATCAGCAGCATATCTTCGTTCTCGTGCGCCTGTTGCCCTTCGTCGCTCACGTGACCCACCTGGCATACATCGCTCACGACTGGCACTGTATCTTCCAGCTTATGTCCGCAATAGCGGCAAAAGCGTGAAGTGCGGCGATTCTCTTGTCCGCACCAGAAACAGGGATGCTCCATCGTAATTGTGCGTTTAATGACATTGGCAGCAAGGCTGGATGATCTGGGCTGAATGGTGATTGTTGGCATAAGCCAGACATCTCCCTTGTCCAGAGTCTCATTGATCGCGTCGGCGAAGGCGCGACCAGAGGGGTAGCGCCGGGCGGGATCTGTCTCTATTGCGCGCATAATAACGGCATCAATGGCCGATGGCAATGCTGGATTCAAGCTGCCTGGCAGAGGAATGGAGAGAGGTAAATTCCTGGGAGACGAGGACTGCGCTGCATTCCTGAAGTAGGCCGCTACAGGCAGCAGACCGGTGAACATCTGGTAGGCAACAACCCCCATTGCGTAGATGTCGCTGGCCGGTTCCGGTTTGCCGTCTGCCTGTTCCGGTGCGATGTAGTTCTGTGTGCCAAGACCGATGGGCCTGCCATCTGAGCCACGTCCGGTGAGAGGTTTGTCATATTGCAGGGCTTTGGCGATACCGAAATCTGTCACAACCAGGCGCCCGTCATCCTGGTGAATAAGGAGATTCGATGGTTTAATGTCCCGATGAACAATGCGCATGGGATGTGCGTGAATCGCATCTATGGCCTCTGCCAGGTCGTTGAGAAAGGCGCGGGCTACTGCCGTAGAGAGTGGTTTTTCTGATTGCAGCAGTTGTTTGAGCGTTCCTCCGGTGATGAGTGGCATTGTCAGGTAGAAAAGCCGGCCATCGACACCGAAGTTCAAAACAGGAACGATATTCTTGTGAGAGAGCAGATGTCCGAACTGAGCTTCACGTTTAAAACGAGTCGCAGCTTCTTCCATGCTCATACCAATTTTAGGTGTGTATGTGAGAATCTTTAAGGCGACCGGCTGCGCCTCGAAGGTATCGCTGATGGGCAGTCTATCGAACGTATCACTTGCCTGGTAGACCTCACCCATCCCCCCCTTCCCGATCAATTTTTCAATGCGGTAGCGCCCGGCGATGATCGTGTCCGGTAGGAAACAGCGACAGGTGTCGCATCGTCGTATCCCTGCCGGATTGTTGGCCTTGCAACGGGGATTGGTGCAACGTGGCATGGTGTTCTCTTTGAGAAAAAATTTTCCTGGTGCCTGAAAAAGCGTTTTGAAGGGAATAAACCTTTTTGTAGTGTAAGGGAAAGTTGAATATTTGTCAACGGCGAGCGAGGACGATTTGCCGGGGCGCTTGAAACGTCTTTCTGATGATAGAGGGAGAGTTGTCAGGGTTGCCTTTCAGCGTTATAATTTGAACGATGATGAAGGGGTGGGTAACTCTCCCGGGTATGCCTGCACTGAGAGATACAATCAAAGGATCGTAAGATGTTATGCTGCAAACGCTACCATTAGTTCTGTTTATCATTCTGGCAGAGGTCTCGATTGGCTCGGTATGCGTGCTTGTCTTCCTTGATTGGCGCAATGAGGTCAAGCGCGGTTTTCTCATTTCCTATGCTCTTATCTATCTGGGACTGGCCGGCCTGACCTATCTGGTTCAGCAGAACTTTGCAACGCCGGCGCTACTTAATACTTTTGCGCGGCTTGACAAAACCTGGACAGGGTATCAATCACTACCTCTGCTGCTCTTTTTCTTACTACTGATTCCTTATAGCCTGTTCATCTTGCTGGATCGTCATGCCGGCGTTGATGGGAAAGAACGGGCGGAGAAAGAGGACGCCGGGGAAAAGGGATCGCGTTTTTCCGTTCTGCGTATCTTGCGCCTTGCCAGTGGAGGGGGAACAGTGCTGGCGGGTCTGGTGACGCTTTTTGTCATGGCGATGACCTATCGTTTCCTGGGTGGTGCTGGTCTGGGCGAGATCATGACTGTACCTGGCTTTTTTGCGGCGGCTTTCGCGCTTGGCGGTGTAATGACAGCAATGTGGCTGGGTCACTGGTATCTTGTCACGCCCGCGCTCTCGGAGAAGCCTTTGCTCTTTTCCACCACGCTTGTTTTGCTGGCGATTGTGGCGCAAGTGATCTTTACCGTGCTCTCCGGGCAAATATTTGTCTCCGCCAGTCAGCCATCTGTCTCCCCTGGCTCGACCACTGTTGCTACGCCTGTGCCGGGTCCCGCCGCTCCCGGCTCACAGATCAAGCCTGCGGGCGCGCCCGTAGTAACTCCTCTGGGTGCAGATGTGGTTGGCTGGCTGCATCTGGTGGTCGGCTTTGCCCTGCCGCTCGTGCTGGGCGTTCTGGCCTGGAAACTTGTGCGAGACCGCTCATTTCAATCGGCTACTGGTATGCTTTACCTGATTGTGGTGCTGACCCTGGCCGGTGAAATTATGGCGCGGGGCCTCTTCCTGGCTCGCATATGACAGAAGGGGGGGCCAGGGGCGAGGCTCTCTGGCGTGGGCCCCGAAAGATATCTTGTTTCCCTGTTTCTCTCTTTTGAAGGAGAAGGGACACTCCCTTAAGTTGACGCTTAAGAGGGTGCCCCTGGTTTTCCCTTTTCAAATTCAAAATTCGTTATTGCCCGGCAGGGCCAGCAACAGAACACCGCCGGCTCTGCTATCGCTACTCCGTTATATGCCTGGCTTGCTCGCGCTCTTTGAGGTCGCGCCTGAGAATCTTGCCCGAAGCGGTTTTGGGTATGGCTTCGACGATTTCGAGACGGTGAATACGTTTGTAGCCCGCCAGTTTACCGTTAGCAAAGGCGATAATCTCCTCTGGCGAGACGCTATAGCCTTTGCGCAGGACAACAAAGCCTTTGATAAGTTCGCCGGCTTCTTCGTCGGGCACGCCGATGACCGCCGCGTCCATCACCGCCGGGTGCTCCATCAGCAGCGATTCCAGCTCTGCCGGGGCGATGCTGAAGCCCTTATATTTGATCATTTCCTTTTTGCGATCAACAATATAGGTGTAGCCGTCGAGATCCACATGTCCGATATCGCCGGTGTAGAGCCAGCCGTTGCGCAGCACGCGCGCGGTTTCTTCAGGCGCTTTCCAGTAGCCTTGCATGACTTGAGGACCGCGAATGATGATTTCGCCGTCCTCACCGGGCGGCAGTTCGCGTTCGCCGGTCTCGATGTCCACGATTTTGTGCTCGGTGTTATGGACCGGCAAGCCGACGCTGGCCGGACGAATCAACGCGGGATCACCCGGCTGAGCATGGCTGAGTGGGGATGTCTCGGTCAGGCCGTAGCCCTGGATCACCTGGATGCCTGTCTTCTCCTGAAGCCTGCGCGCCGGGTCCACCGGCAGGGGAGCCGCGCCGGAGAAGATGTACCTGACAGTTTTCATCTTGCTCAGATCAACCGGGGCGTTTGCCAGGGCCAGGATAATCGGCGGCACGGCGAAGTAGTAAGTGACACTATGTTTCTCGCACAGTTCCAGCGATTGCAGCAGGTCAAAGCGTTCCATCATCACCTGTGTCGCACCACAGGCCAGGAAGCCGCCTGTCAGCATCACTCCATAGATATGGTAGAACGGCAAGAAGAGCAGCGCGACATCGGTGAAGTTGGTGCGCAGAGCCGTTGTGAACTGAAGGTTGTTGGCCGTCAAATTGCGATGGGAGAGCATGGTGCCTTTGGGTAGACCGGTGGTGCCGGATGAATAGGGCAGGGCCAGCAAATCATCCCCGCTGATCTCAACGCGCGGCGGCGGCTTCGGCGACGAGCGGCGCATAAGCATGGAGAAAGGAATCGCTTCCGGTAGGCTTTCTGGTGTACGATCACCTGTAACCAGAAAATGTTTCAAATGGGGGAGTTGTTTTTGTTCGAGCACCATACGCAACACCGGCGCCAGCTCTCGCTGGATCAGAATGCCCGACGCTTCCGAGTTTTCTAACTGGTACGCGACTTCACGCTCTCGATAGGCGGGATTCATCGGCGTCACTACGACTCCGATTGAAGCCGCTGCAATAAACGCAATGATATACTCTGGACGATTGGTTGTGAACAGACAGAGGCGGTCTCCTTTGCGCAATCCCAGGTCGTGCAGGCCGTTCGCTATACAGTTGACCATCGAAACGACCTCGCGGTAGGTCAGCATGAGGTCATGATAGATAATGGCGATGCGGTCGGGGACGCGCTCTGCCGCTGCGCGCAATAAATGATCGTAGGGAACATCAGGGAAATCGACCGGCGGACGAAATAGTTCGGGTGCAATCATCTTTTCCGACATGTCGGATGTCCTTTCCGCTGCAACTCGACGTTGAGCTTGTGCTGGCTGTAACGAAAAGTAACGCTTGATTCGACGGGTTCGCTCCGTTGACTGGCTGGTATGTACTGTAGCATACTCCAGTTCAGTTAAATGGTCAAGTAGTGCTGAAACGGCCAGCAAGCCCTGCCTCTCTGCCCTTCCCTCTTGCGCACATCCGACGAATCCCGGTACAATAGGGGCGCGGTATGCCTGGTATCACCTGATCTGCGCCAGCTACCCAATTGCAGCGGAGAAGAGACCTGTGCCGACGAGCTATTGGGTATTATGCCTCACTGCGCAACTGGAACCTGAAAACCGGCTATGCGCTCGATATCACCTTTGACCAGGAGATTACCGTTCGTTTGCTCCACAACTGGATCTACTTCGCGGACCTCTGCCGGACGAGCTGTCAGATCCCCAACCTCTCTCCAAAAATCCCTGAAATGGCAAAAGGGACATCCCATCACGGGTGTCCCTTTTTATTGTTAAGCCCTGAAGCAGAAGCCCTTAGTGGGCGAAAATGATCCGCAGCATGAGAGCAAGCCCGGCAGAACCAAGCAGCGAGAGCAGCAGAAACAGCCGATAACGCGCGAGTATGGCACGAGTGTCAAGAGCTATAGCTTTTGCTCCGCTGGCTGGCCGGCGCACTGGTCGTTGTCCTGGCATGGTAGTTTTCCTCTTTGATTTTATTCAAATTCCCTTCGTGGGAAGGGACCGTTGTCGTTATAAATTGTTCTTAACAGATATACGATCTAACAGTTGAATAGGTTACCTACTACAAATAACACAGCCAGATTCTCGCATATTCCCGGCTTGCGGTAAAATTGTTGTGGCAGATCTGCCAGTCGATAAGGAGAATCTTCCATGTTCAGGCTTTTCAGTTTTTGAGGCAGGACGGGAGTCCAGTGGCGATCAGTTCCTGGCAAGGATCAGGGGTGTCTCCCGCAAACCGCCTTTTTCTCTCCTTTTTCTTCAT
>JADBKA010000115.1 GCA_014896635.1 Ktedonobacteraceae bacterium | reverse complement strand
GATCCAGCTTCTCCCAGCGTCTCCGATGAGAGATGCTCCTCTCTCTCCTCAGCGCACCAGTCAGGTTGACTTGAAAACCCTCAGTGTCTTTTCCCGTCTACACCGAAGGATTCTTGCTCTGAGCGATGGTACAAGATCACCTCAGAAGATTGCTGCAATACTCTCTTTAGACTTACAGACTGTCCACCAGTGTTTACGTGAACTCGAAGCTGAAGGACTGATCACTTACCAGCCTTCTTCAGAAAGTGGATAATGCATACTTTTGGAAAGTGTGATTGCCGATGAACGATAAACAGACGATGGCAGACATTGCGCCTTCAACAATTGAAATGGTCGAGCGAGATCTGGTAAAGCCCGGCAAGATGCAGTGGTGGTATCGAATCGCCGCTCCGCCGGAACCGGGAGTCTCATCGTCATTTAAACAACGAGAGGCTTACCGACGAGGAAAACTGATCAGCATTGCTCTTCTTGTACTGATGCTGGTAGCTGTTGCCGTTTTCCTGACGGTCGGGCTTTTCGTCAACCACGCATTGCTTCCCAATCTGGCAATGATGATGGTTCTGTTGCTGATTGCGGTGTCTCTGAACCGGCGGGGAAATGTTATCGTGGCGGGCATTCTGACCGTAGTAGGAATAGACCTGTCACTGGTAGGGAATATCTTTACCTATCCGGCTATAAGTATATTTCTCCTTCCCATGCTGGATCTGTTAGTTTTACCTGAATTATTCGCGGTTTCTCTCCTACCGCCTGTAGCCGTATTTGTCGATGCAGCTATTCATATCCTTTTTATCATTGTATCCCTTACACTTCTTCCGCAGAGTCCTGAATTGCAAGCTCTACTGCATACACCGGCAATTCAAGATGCTCTGGCTCGGCCTATCGTCATTCAGATTCTTGTTGCAGTAATTACTTACCTGTGGGTGAGAAGTGCGACGCAGGCTATGGAACGGGCCGACCGGGCGCTCTCTATTGCTTTACTTGAGCGAGAAATGGCAGAACAGAGTGTACAGGTGATAGAGGAAAAGCGTCAGCTAGAGGGAAATATCCAGCAAATCTTCGATGTTCATGCACGGGTAGCTAATGGTGATTACTCTGCCCGTGTCCCTCTGGATAATTTGTCACTCAGGAGAGGTTATGCACTCTGGGAAATTGCAGGCTCTCTCAACAACTTGCTGGCGCGGCTCCAGCGTTTTCGCCAGGATAGCATTGTGCTTCAGCGAACAAATGAAGCAATTACACGTTTTATTCAAGTACGCAATCAGACACACAATAACCTGATCCCCTGGCAACCGACGGGTACGGCTGTCGATATCCTCGTGCAACAACATAATACGTTCATTCAAACTGAAAGAACGATGCATCGGAATAATGCTGTACCGCCTGTCGATTAGTAGCTCTTATTGATAAAGGCGTGGAACATCTTACTTTATAGCAAGGAGTAGCTTTATGACACAACAGTACAAACATACCCCTGAAATTCCGCCACAGGCCATTTTGCTCGATCACCTGCTGGGTATGATGAAAACACAGGCGATCCATGTTGCCGTACAGATCAACCTGGCCGATCTTCTCAAGGACGGCTCCAGAAGTGCGGCTGAGTTAGCCGCAGCGACAGGAACGAAAGAAGCTGCGCTCTCACGGCTCCTGCGTACGCTGGCAAGCCTGGGTATTTTTGAGGAGGTCGAGCCTGGCTATTTTGCCCAGACGCCGCTCTCTCATTTACTGCGTCCAGGTGTTCCTGGCTCGATGTACGATATCGCTTATATACATGGTGAGCGCTGGCAATGGCGGCCCTGGGAAGAGTTCCTTTATAGTTTGCAAACAGGAAATACCGCTTTTGATCTGCTTTTTGGTGAAAACCTCTTTGACTATTTTGCAAAACATTCTCAAGATAACGAGCGTTTTCACAAAGCAATGGCGGGCTTCTCAAACCAGGTAAATCATCCTCTCGCGCAGGGGTACGATTTCTCATCCATCCGTACTCTTGTAGATGTCGGGGGTGGCTATGGCGGCCTTCTCACAACCATCCTGCGGACGTACACAAACGTTCGGGGCGTTCTCTTTGATCTTCCTCATGTCATCGCAGAAGCTGAGAAACACATTGCATCAACCGGGGTTGCGGACCGCTGCCGTCTTGTGGGTGGCGATATATTCAACACTGAGGACCTTCCGCAAAAAGCCGACGCCTATATCATGAAGCAAATTATTAAAGACTGGGATGATGAGCGTGCAATTCGTATTCTCTCTCACTGTCGCCAGGCCATGCAAACGGACGGACGGGTTCTTGTGGCAGAACAGGTTCTGCTTCCCGGTCGGCAGACGGTGGCAGCCAAACTTATTGATCTGCAACTCATGGTTGTTTCGAGTGGACAGGAACGCGACGAAGCGCAATATCGCAGACTTTTTGAGGCTGCGGGACTTGAGCTTGTCAAGATCTGGCCTACTCACTCACCGTACAGTATCCTCGAAGGAATCGCGGCAGCATAGGGCGGTGAAATAACCGGGAAAGAGAAGCGCCTTGAACAAGGCTGTTTGAAGAAGATATGGTAGCGGCCTGCCTGGCGATTATATCGGCTTGAACGCCTCGAAAGGCTGCAAACAGGCAGTGCAGTAGGCAATGGCGCGGCAGGGCGTCGGGCCGAAAGCGTTTTCGAGCGTCGTCTGCTGCGAGCCACAGTGCGGGCAGGCCGGTGGCTGGCTCATCAGCAGCGGTAGGGAGCGCCGCTGTCCCGTTCGTATACGCGGCGGCGGCGCAATGCCGATGCTGCGCAGTTTCTCGCGTGCCTCTTCGCTGAGCAGGTCGCTCGTCCAGGGCTGCTGCATCGTAACACAGACCTCAACGTGAGCCGCCAGTTGCAGCAGTCGCTGCTGAATTTCGTCGCACATGCGCGCCAGGGCGGGGCAGCCCGCGAACGTCGGCGTGATCTCGACGCGAATAGAAGAATTTACTGCGTCAACCTGTACATGGTGTACTACACCCATATCAACCAGCGAGATGACCGGCATCTCAGGATCAGGCACGTCCCTGAGAGCTGCCCAGACCTGCTGCTCGTCAAGTTGCGATGAGGAAGTTGTATCTGTCATTGCTCTGCCTCTTTTTTCTGCTGCTAATGCTTTAATGCTTTCTCGCTATATCTTACGGTCCTGGGGTGTCCCCATAAGCGTTAACTTAAGGGGGTATTCCTTCTCTCTCAAAAGAGAAAAAACAGGAAGGATTGTTCGGGGACACCCCGAACCCCGCCAGGAGGGCAAGGCCCCCCTGGACCCCCCCTTTCTGCTCAGTTAACACCTATGGGGACACCCCGAACCCCGCCAGGAGGGCAAGGCCCCCCTGGACCCCTGCTTTACCATCTGGCCTGCGGCTCTATGCGATAGACCATCGTCATCTGCTCCCAGAGGTCGATAAAATCCTGTGTGTGCTGTCCACGTCGTCCGCCTGTTCGCGCGGCGATAGTAGGTGTGTAGACGACGATTTCGCCTTCAGAGGAAGGATCTCCCACAGCCGGGAATGGCAGGCGCAGGCGAGCAAAAAAGGGCGCGAGAGCAGCCAGCCATTGCTGTTGCAGGTCGGAGGAGGAGTGTGTGAGCACACCTGTGTGTAGCAGCCGTTCCTCGCCCGGCAACGACTCGAACTGTCCGAGCGCGTCCGGCCAGAGGCTCTGCAATGCGTCTTCCAGGCGACGGCGCGCCTCTGCTGTGCCGTTTGCCAGGCGCTGCATCCAGGCCGAGAAGTGCATCTGGTGGTACGTCTCTTCGCGCTGCATTTTGCGCACGTCCTGCGCCAGAGGAAGATAGGTTGAGCCGGCCAGCATTTCCAGGCGCAGTTGATCTGCCGTATCATAGAGAAACTGGCGTGCGATGGTAAAAGCCCAGTCACCACGCCGGCGTTCAACCAGTTGCGCCTGGCGATACTCCTCTGGCCCGCGTCCATAGGCCAGTTGATCAGGCGATAGTCCTGTAAGGTCGGACAGACGCTGGTAATAGAGGCGCGCATGCCCGATCTCATCCTGGGCTATCGAACTGCACGCCACATCCTCTTCCAGCAGAGGCGCAACTCCCGTCCACTCCGAATCCCAGAAGCCCAGGACGAATTCATCATCAGCCAGGCTCTGCAATAACTCGATCAGTGGTTGTCTTAGCTCCTGCGGGACCGCCTGTGGACCCGCGATCTCATGCCTCATCATCGTCTTTTTCCTCGCTGCCCTGAAGAGAGGGCTGTCCATGCTGGCGGGCGGTTCGCAGCTTCTCACGAATATTATAGCCGGCCAGGCGGCGATACGAGCGGTCAAGCGGGGGATGCAGGAGATCGCTGTCGGCCAGTTCGAGAATGGCGCTTCGTGGGCAGAGCCAGAGGCGTCGGTAAGGCGGTACGCTCTGCTGCGCCAGTTGTGCCGCAGCTTCAACCGCTCCAGAGAGCGTTGTTTCAGGAAGATCCAGTATCCAGGCCAGAGGAGCGCCGGCCTGCGCCCGACCGAATACGGCAAACGTCGTCTGTATATCCTGTTGCGGAACCATTGCGCCGGTCAGGGCGTGTGGCACCGGTTGAGTCGGATCGCTGATCTCCCACAGCATAGCGCGCGGCACCACCCAGAGTCTGTCGCTCTCTTCGCGCCTCCCATAGAATTCTCTGGCATAATGCAACGCCAGCTCGCTATCGGGTGCGCGCAGATTCCCCCCATGACGTGGCGCGGTGTCTTTGCGCATTTTTTGCTGGAAAATCTCGAATATTTCACCTTCATCTTGATATTGCACATCGGTGTGACTTTTTGTTGCCTCCGGCATGGTTGCTCCTCTTGTAAATACTTTTCAATGAGAGCGAATAGGATGGAACAGGAGACCCCTGCTTTTTCGTTCAGTTAATGCCTCATGAGATCGCGGACCCACCGGCCCTCCTCATAGGTCAGGCGGCGAAAGGCAATGCGCTCAGCCGTTGCCGGTCCCTGATTGCGCGCGATGGCGCGCAGTTCGTCCCAGTTCGGCTCGCTATAGAGCCAGCGTCCCTGCTCTTCATCGTAACGCAGTTCGGGATCTGGAATAACCAGCCCGATCTCGCGCAGGCGCGGCACTTGCGTACTCAGGAATTCCTGGCGCAGTTCTTCATTTGTCTTTGACTTGATACGCCATTGCAGATCGCGGTCTTTTTCTGGCGGCGTGTCTGGACCGTGAAAAACCATTAATACCGGCCACCAGCGATTCAACGCTTCCTGTACCATTTCACGCTGCCGGGACGTTCCATTCACCATTGTGAGCACGGCGTCACGTCCATGCATCACGTGGAATGACTCTTCCCAACAGATTTTCTGCATCGTGCGCGCATAGGGAGCATAGCTACTGTCGCGTAGCGCGTTCTGCGAGACGATGGCGGCGGCATCGACCAGCCAGGCGATAATGCCGATATCGGCCCAGGAGCCGGTACGGTAGTGGAAAGCGTTGTGGAACTTTCCTCTGCCGGCGATGAGATCTTCGAGGCAGGCGCTGCGCGGCTTGCCCAGATCTTCTACGAGGCGATAGAGCAACTCGGCATGGCCGGCTTCGTCCTGGATCTTGGCGGTGAGAGCAAGTTTACGTTGAATGGTGGGAGCGCGCATGATCCAGTCGCGCTCTGGCAGCACGCCCATTAACTCGGAGTTGGCGTGCATCTCAATGAAGCGGATGAGAGACTGGCGATATTCGGCGGGCATCCAGTCGGTGGCTTCGACTTTCCCCCCGTGCCGCACATATTCGCGGAATAGCTCTACGCGGACTTCTTCGTCCTCTTTAATCGCCATGAAACGCTCCTTTCCCGTGCGAGAAAAGCCACGCTGCTAATTAAACGACCGGTATAATCACTATTAATTATAAAACAAAAATCATTATTTCACAACGGATATTTTACCATCCGGTAGAATGGTATCTGGGACCGAAGCATTTTCACAGGCTGGAGATTCGGCACTCGTGACAATTTTTTACTACATGATAGAAATTGCTGCGTGCGATTGACTTTTCGCACTCTATCCTATACTATTTTTATCAGTGGGTCAGGGTAACCTTTGCGGTCGCCCCCTGGACCCTCACTATTTCCAGCAAAGGAGCACGCGATAATGGCAGCTACGATGATCGCTCTTTACAAAGAGCCGGCGGACCGCGAGCAGTTCGACAAACACTACTTCAACGTCCATGTTCCCCTGGTGCAGAAGCTTCCCGGCCTGCTGAAAGCGGAAGTTCACCGCTTCAGCGGCAAAAACGCTCCTTACTATCTGATGGCAATACTCTATTTCAATAACCGCGATGAGCGCAAGGCTGCCCTCAGTTCGCCGGAAGGGCAGGCCACTTCTGCCGATCTGCCCAACTTTACGGCGCCTGACGACGTGGTTATCGCTTTTAGCGAAGTTGTATAGCCTTATAGCCTATGCGTCCGATTCCGGTGGGCCAGCAGGCAGTTGTCGAGCTAACTGTAACGCCGCAGATGACCGTACATTTCGAGGAGATGGGTGCAGTTCATCCCGTCTACGCGACCTACTGGATGGTCAAGCATATGGAACTGGCGGGCCGCAAGGTGCTGCTGCCATTTCTCGACAGTGGTGAAGAAGGTATCGGCTACGAGGTCCGCGCGCGCCATCTTGCTTCGGCGCTGCCGGGTATGCGCGTGCGCATCGTTGCCGAGCACGTGCGCACCGAGAGGAATCGTGTCTATGTGCGCTGCCAGGCATTCAGCGAACTCGGCGACCTGATCGGCGAAGGAGAGACCACTCAGGTGATTCTGCCAATAGCAAAGCTGGAGGCGAACTTTCAGAGCCTGCGCGCGCGCTGGCAGGACGCCGTCAGTTGATCGAAGGCAGTGCAGACCGTACCACGCTTAGCACGCGGCGCTAGACTCGCTTAAATTAAGGAGCAGGGTTGATGAATCGGCCTGTGGGAACGCTGCATTCAACAGAAAAGCGGCAGGCAAAAGCAGCGAAAACGAAACGCCTGCGCCTGACACAGAAAGCGATTGTTGCGGCGGCGGCTGATCTTTTTGCACGACAAGGTTTTGGCGCGACCAGCCTGGATGATATAGCCAGCACGCTTGGAGTGACAAAGGCGGCGCTCTATTATCATGTCAAAAACAAAGAAGAGATTCTGCGCCTGATCTACCTGAATGTGCTCACGCTGGCCGAGGAGCCGCTGCGCCGTATCGCAGAATCTGATCTGCCACCTGCGGAGAAGCTGCGCCGGGCTATCGAGCATCATGCCACGCTGTCGGCTGATCGCTCGCCCATCATGATCGTCTTCTACCGCGAGCAGCCTCACCTCACCGGTCCTTTCGCCAGAGAAATCATCATTCGCCAGAAAGACTACGAGCGCAGTTTCGAGCAGATTATTCTGCAAGGGCAGCAGACAGGCGCTTTCCAGCCGGCCATCGACCCGAAAATAGCAACGTTTGGTATTCTGGGCATGTGTCACTGGCTTTCCCAGTGGTACCGGCCAGACGGGCAGTATAGTCCCCAGCAGATTGCGGCGATGTTTACCGCGATGGTTGAGCAGGGGCTGCTTCCCCGCGACCTCTCCAGGTTCTGAGGCGACGCATCGCGGACAGAATCTCATCCACAGTTGATGCTTCATACGTAAGGAGATACCGCGCATGGTACTTTTACAGAGCAGAGAAAACGGCGTCCTGACCCTGACGCTGAATCGACCGGAAGCCCTGAACGCCATCACTACAGAGTTGTTGCAAGAGTTGGCCGGGGCGCTCCAGGCGGCGCAGGACGCGGCGGTGCGCGTGGTCGTGCTCACGGGAGCCGGACGAGCATTCAGCGCCGGGCAGGATCTCAAAGAGTTTCAGAGTCGCAACATTTCTTTTTCATCCCATCTCGAACACTATATTCTCGTCGTCAAACGTATCCGCAACCTGGAGAAGCCGGTGGTAGCTGCCGTCAACGGTGCGGCTGCCGGCGCGGGCATGTCGCTGGCCCTCGCCTGTGATCTGCGGCTGGCGGCGGACAGCGCCTCGTTCACTACCGCGTTCAGTCGTATTGCACTCGTCCCTGATGCCGGCATGACGTACTTTCTTCCCCGTCTCATTGGCGCAAGCAAAGCTTTCGATCTGCTCGCTTTCTCCCCGCGCCTCTCGGCTGAGGACGCGCTGCGCATCGGGCTGGTGGACCGCGTTTTTGCCGCTGCCGAGTTCCAGCCGCAGGTGCAGGCATTGGCTGCGCAACTGGCGCAGGGTCCGAGATCGCTCGGTTTGATGAAGCGCGCACTGCACCGCAGTGAGAGCGCAACGCTCGATGAGCAGCTCGCCTACGAGGCGTCTCTGCAAGATATAGCAGGCAACAGCCAGGATCACGCCGAGGGTCTGAAGGCGTTTCTGGAAAAGCGTACTCCTCGTTTTACCGGTCAGTAGAATCTTTATCTGTAAGAGAGTGAGAACAAAGGAGTTTTCTTATGGCATGGAATGATGAGGTTGCCAGGCGCGACTACCTGTCTGCTGACGAGCGCCGTCACCTGCAACTGGCCCGCCTGCAAGCAACCGTCCGGCGCGTCTACAGCAATGTGCCATTCTATCGCAAGGCCCTCGATGAGCGAGGCATCTCACCGGCATCTATCACCCATCTCGATGACTTGCACAGGCTTCCTTTCACGACCCGCGATGATCTGCTCAACCACTATCCTTTAGGATTGCTCTCGGCGCCTCAAGAGGAACTGGTGCGCGTGCATGCCTCATCTGGCACGAAAGGCAAAGCGAAAATCGTTGCCTATACTCGCAGTGACATCGACGTCTGGAGCGAGGTTTGCGCGCGCGCGCTGGTCTGTGCTGGTGTGCGTCCCGGCGATATTTTGCACAACGCTTATGGCTACGGACTCTTTACCGGCGGCCTGGGCCTGCACTATGGTGGTGAATATCTCGGCGCGGTCGTCGTACCAGCTTCAAGCGGCAATACTTTGCGCCAGATCTCGCTGATGCGCGATTTGCAGGCAAAGGCGCTCTGTTGCACACCCTCTTACGCGCTCACCCTGGCAGAGGCTCTGGCCGGTCAGGGACTCACCCCCGGCGATCTCCACCTTAAGTTTGGCATCTTCGGCGCCGAACCCTGGACGAACGAGATGCGCGTTCAGGTTGAGCAAGGACTGGGCCTTGTCGCGCTCGATATCTACGGGCTGAGCGAGATCATCGGTCCCGGTGTAGCGATGGAGTGCGTCGAGGGGCGCGCCCATGCCCATGCGGGCGGCCTGCGCGGGCTGCACGTGTTTGAAGATCACTTCCTGCCCGAAATCGTCGATCCCGCAACGGGTGAGCCGCTGCCGCCCGGCCAGGAAGGTGAGCTGGTCTTCACGCCGATCACGAAAGAGGGCATGCCACTTTTGCGCTATCGCACCGGAGACCTGTGCTCGCTGCTGGAAGAGCCGTGCGCCTGTGGCCGTACGCTGGTGCGTATGAGCCAGATCAAGGGGCGCGTCGATGATATGCTGATCATTCGCGGCGTCAACGTCTATCCGGGCGAGATTGAGCGCGTACTCTTCGGCATAGCCGAGTTTGCGCCGTATTATCAGATTGTGGTTGAGCGCGAGCGAACGCTGGACGAAGCGGCGGTACACGTCGAAGTCAGTTCACAATTTCAGCAGCAGATCAGCGAGACGTTGCTGGACGAGAGTATGTGGGCGGCCCATGAAGAGGTCGATGCACTGCGTAACAGAGCCAGTCACGCACTACGAGAGACACTGGGCCTGCACATCGAAGTGCATCTCCATGTGCCGGGGACGCTCCCCCGTAGTGAGGGCAAGGCGCTGCGTGTCGTAGACAAACGCAAATAAGCATTGAGCGTTTCCGAATCACGCCTGTGTCGCACTCGTGATAGTAAACTTGCCTCCTGTGATTATATTGTGACGTGCCCGCGCTATGCTTGTAGCAAGGCGTACTGACCTGGAAGGCTGCGGGGGTTCCGGTCCCACCGGAGTGCTGCTTGCGGGCGTCCTGGCCTGCAAGGCAGGCGCCAGGCTCCCGCTTCGTTAGCGTGGCTACCCGGCACGCCTGTGATGGAAATAATATCCTGAACTCGCAGGAGGCATTCATTTATGGAACGCACATGGGTGACAATAGATGGTAATGAGGCGGTAGCGAACGTCGCGCACGCGCTGAGCGAAGTTATCGCCATCTATCCGATCACACCCTCAACTTCAATGGGCGAGCTGGCCGATAGCTGGTCGGCAGCCGGTCGCACGAATCTGTGGGGGACGGTGCCGCTTGTTGTGGAGATGCAATCGGAAGGGGGAGCCGCCGGGGCCATTCACGGCGCATTGCAAGCTGGCGCGCTGGCAACCACCTTCACAGCGTCTCAGGGCCTGCTGCTTATGATCCCCAATATGTACAAAATCGCCGGTGAACTGACGCCTGTCGTCTTTCACGTCGCAGCGCGCACGCTTGCCACGCAGGCCCTCTCCATTTTCGGTGATCACTCCGACGTTATGGCAACGCGCGCTACCGGCTTCGCCTTGCTGGCCTCGAATTCTCCCCAGGAAGCGCAGGATCTGGCCTTGATCGCGCATGCCGCTTCGCTCAAGGCGCGCATCCCCTTCCTGCACTTCTTCGATGGCTTTCGCACTTCGCATGAGATTAACAAGATCGAGCAACTGACGCGCGCAGATATGCACGCGATGATCGATGATACGCTGGTGCAGGCTCATCGCCGGCGCGCGCTCTCGCCTGAGCATCCCGTCGTTCGTGGGACGTCTCACAATCCCGATTCGTTCTTCCAGGCGCGTGAAAGCGTCAACCCCTACTACCAGGCGTGTCCCGCAATTGTGCAGCAGGCGATGGATCAATTCGCCAGTCTGGTCGGGCGGCAGTATCACCTGTTCGATTATGCAGGCGAACCCGATGCCGAGCGCGTGATTGTGCTGATGGGATCGGGCGCTGAGACGGTCGAGCAGACGGCAGCCTACCTGGCGGCGCGGGGCGAGAAAGTGGGCGTACTCAAAGTGCATCTCTTCCGCCCGTTCTCCGTCGCGCACTTCTTGCAGGCGCTACCGGCGAGCGTCAGGACCATCGCGGTGCTGGATCGCACGAAAGAGCCGGGCAGCGCCGGGGAGCCGCTCTACCTGGATGTGGTTGCTGCGGTCAGCGAGGGCCACGCCAGAGGGCTGCCGCTTCAGCCGCGCATCATCGGCGGACGTTACGGCATCGCCTCTAAAGAATTCACGCCGGCAATGGTCAAGGCAATCTACGATGAAATGGCGAAGGCGGAGCCAGCAGAGCGCTTCACCGTTGGTATTACCGACGATGTAACGCATCTGAGCCTGGATTACGACCCGACGTTCTCCATCGAGAGTCCCGATACAGTGCGCTGCGTCTTCTGGGGGCTGGGGTCCGATGGCACGGTCGGCGCGAACCACAACTCGATCAAGATTATCGGCGAGGAGACCGCTAACTACGCACAGGGCTACTTCGTCTACGACTCCAAAAAATCGGGTTCGGTCACGACCTCGTACCTGCGCTTCGGCCCGCGTCCCATTCGTGCGCCTTACCTGATCGGCGAGGGCCAGGCGAACTTCGTCGCCTGCCACCAGTTCACATTCCTGGAACGCTTCGACGTGCTCAAGCATGCCCGGCCCGGCGGTATCTTTCTGCTCAACAGCGCCTATGGTCCCGAGGAGGTCTGGCAGCACCTGCCAGTTGAAGTACAGCAGGCCATTATCGACAAAAGCCTGCACTTTTATGTGATCGACGCGCACAAAGTCGCGCAAAAGACGGGCATGGGCGCGCGCATCAATACCATCATGCAGACCTGCTTCTTTGCCATCAGTGGCGTGCTGCCGCGTGAAGAGGCCATTGAGCAGATCAAGCAGAGTATCAGAAAAACTTACGGCAAGCGCGGAGAAGTTGTTGTACAGAAGAACTTCCGCGCGGTCGATGAAACCTTGCAGTACCTGTACGAAGTGCAGATACCGGCGCAAACCGTCGCCGCTGTGGCTGTGGGGGCTGCGGAGCCTGTTCCCGTGCCGGCTGGCGGTGTGGGCGGCAATGGACATGGACGCGGCGTGCCGCTGCCGATGCTGACACGTCGGCCCCCGGTGCCGGAGCAGGCGCCGGACTTCGTGCGGCAGGTGCTCGGTCCCATGATCGCCGGCGAAGGCGATAAACTGCCGGTGAGCGCGCTGCCCTGCGATGGCACCTATCCGCCCGGCACATCACAGTGGGAGAAACGCAACATCGCGCTGGAGATGCCCGTCTGGGACCCCGACATCTGTATCCAGTGCGGCAAGTGCGTGATGGTCTGCCCGCACGCTGTGATCCGTGAAAAGATTTACGACCCGGCGCTGCTGCAAAACGCGCCTGAAACGTTCAAAGCAACCCCTGCGCGCTTCAAAGAGTTTCCGGGCATGCAATACAGCTTGCAAGTCTCGCCCGAAGACTGCACGGGCTGCGCGCTGTGCGTCGAAGCCTGCCCAGTCAAAGACAAGCGGCGCGTTGGACGCAAAGCGATCAATATGGAGGAGCAGCCGCCGCTGCGCGCGCAGGAAAAGGCTAACTGGGAGTTCTTCGAGACGCTACCGACAGCCGATTACAGCCATCTCAACCGAGCTGCGCTTAAAAATGCGCAGTTGCTAGAGCCGCTTTTCGAGTTCTCCGGCGCCTGTTCGGGCTGCGGCGAGACGCCGTACATCAAGCTCGCCACGCAACTGTTCGGGGATCGCATGCTCGTCGCCAACGCTACCGGCTGTTCCTCGATCTACGGCGGCAATCTGCCCACTACCCCCTGGACCATGAACCGCGAGGGGCGCGGGCCGGCCTGGTCTAACTCGCTGTTTGAGGATAACGCCGAGTTCGGCCTGGGTATGCGCCTGACGCTGGACAAGCAGCAGGAATACGCCGGCGAGCTGCTCACACGCTACATGGAACTGATCGGCGAGGATCTCGTCTCCGGCATCCTGGACGCCGAACAACGCAGTGAGCCGGAGATACAGGCGCAGCGCGAACGTGTTGCTGCACTGAAGCAGCGTTTGCGCTACCTGCTCAACGACTCCGCTGTCGATCCGCAGGTAGCGCCACGCCTGCGCGATCTACTGGAACTGGCCGATGCCCTGGTCAAGAAGAGCGTCTGGATTATCGGCGGCGACGGCTGGGCCTATGACATCGGCTTCGGCGGACTGGATCATGTGCTGGCGTCCGGGCGCGACGTCAATATGCTGGTGCTAGATACCGAGGTCTACTCCAACACGGGCGGCCAGGCATCGAAGGCTACACCACGCGCTGCCGTTGCCAAGTTCGCAGCGCGTGGCAAAGCGACGGCGAAAAAAGATCTGGGCATGCTCGCTATGGCCTATGGTAATGTCTACGTAGCGCGCGTGGCAATGGGCGCCAACGATCAGCAGACGCTCAGAGCCTTCCTGGAAGCCGAAGCGTATGAAGGTCCTTCACTGATCATCGCCTACAGTCACTGTATCGCGCATGGCATCGACATGCGCCAGGGACTGGAGCAGCAGAAACTGGCAGTGCAGACCGGCTACTGGCCGCTGTTCCGCTACAATCCTACCCTGCTCGAAGAAGGCAAAAATCCCTTGACTATCGACTCGAAAGAACCATCGCTGCCGCTGGAGGAATACGCCTACAACGAGACGCGCTATCGCATGCTCCTGCAAAGCAGCGAGGTGCGGGCTGAAACGCTGATGCACCTGGCCGAAGAAGACGTCCGCCAGCGCTGGCGCCAGTACCGCCAGTTGAACGAAGCATTGCAGCATAGTGCGGAACAAGTCAAGAAAGAGGAGGAGACTGGCAAATGACAGAGCTTGATCTGACAACGACCTACCTGGGGTTGACACTCAAACACCCCATCGTTGCCTCAGCTTCGCCACTCTCAAAGAAGCTGGACGGTGTGCGCC
Organism: Ktedonobacteraceae bacterium; assembly: GCA_014896635.1. The sequence continues at coordinate 117 of JADBKA010000115.1, read as the reverse complement.
GCCTGGAAGACGCCGGGGCGTCGGCTGTCGTGATGTACTCTCTGTTCGAGGAGCAGATCACGCACGAGAGCCACGAACTCGATCACTACCTCAATCGCGGCACCCATAGCTATGCGG
>JADBKA010000114.1 GCA_014896635.1 Ktedonobacteraceae bacterium | reverse complement strand
CTCGAAGGAAAGTATCAATATGTGTTAATGCAGTTAAAAGTATAACATTGTGAAGCGGTAATATCAGATTTTGTGTCTAATGGGCTATCGTTGTTTGCCCTGTGGGTCTTTTCTTCACCGCTTTAATTGCTGCTGGATGAGCATGGCGACCAGGCCCGTCCAGCCCGTCTGGTGGTTCGCGCCCAGTCCTTCACCGGTATCGCCGTTGAAGTTCTCGTGAAACAGCAGGTAATCGCGCCAATGGGGATCGCACTGCGGCCAGGTTCCATTACCGTAGCACGGGCGTTTCCCCTGTTTATCCGGTAAAAAGAGGCGGATTAAGCGCTGGGAGAGTTCATCGGCGATTGCCTGTAAAGACAGGTAGCGACCGGAGCCTGTGGGACACTCGACCGTGAAGTCATCGCTGTAGTAGCGCGCGAAGGTACGCAGGGATTCGATTAGCAGGTAGTTGATGGGGAACCAGATGGGGCCACGCCAGTTCGAGTTGCCGCCGAAGATGCCCGTGTGTGATTCCGCCGGTTCGTAGGCGACGCTATGCGCGCTGCCGTTGAAGTGAAGTACATAGGGATGTGCGGCGTGATAGCGGCTTAGGGAACGGATGCCGTAGTCGCTGAGAAATTCTTCAGGGTCCAGCATATGGCGTAACAGGCGTTTCATGCGGTGTCCTCGTACCAGGGCCAGCAGACGGCGCACGCCGCGTTCAGATTCCTGCCAGTGTGCGACCAGTCTGGTCAGTTCGGGCCGGTGGGTAAGATACCAGGTCAGGTGATAATTGAAACGTGGGAGCGCTCTGAGCACCTCTGGTTCAAGCACCGTTACTGCACAGAGGGGGATCAGCCCGACCAGGGAGCGGATCTTCAGCGGCAGGCGGTTGCCGTCGGGCAGGCTAAGCACATCATAAAACATCTCGTCCTCGTCGTCCCAGAGGTGGATGCCTTCGCCGGCGATGTTGTTCATGGCCGCAGCAATCGCCAGGAAGTGCTCGAAGAACTTGAGCGCAATATCTTCATAGACAGGATTGGTGAGAGCCAGTTCCAGGGCGATGGTCAGCATATTCAGGCAGAACATGCCCATCCAGCTTGTGCTATCACTCTGTTCGAGGTGGCCGCCGGTAGGCAGAGGGGCGCTTCGGTCAAAGACGCCGATATTATCCAGTCCCAGAAAGCCGCCCTGGAAGATGTTCTTGCCCGCTGAGTCCTTGCGGTTCACCCACCAGGTAAAGTTGAGCAGTAGCTTGTGGAAGACGCTTTCCAGGAACATGCGGTCCGCTGAACCATGCTGTTCTCGATCAATGGTATAGACTTGCCAGGCGGCCCAGGCGATGACGGGCGGGTTTACATCGTCGAAGGACCATTCGCAGGCGGGAAGCTGACCGTTGGGGTGCATATACCATTCGCGCAAGAGGAGATCGATCTGGCTTTTGGCGAAGGTACTGTCAACCAGGGCCAGCGGCAGGCAGTGGAAGCCGAGGTCCCAGGAGGCATACCAGGGGTACTCCCATTTATCGGGCATCGACATTACTCGCTCATTATAGAGATGCCGCCAGCCGGCATTGCGCCCGTTCGCGCGCTCAGGTGGCGGCGTCGGCTGAGTCGGGTCGCCCTGGAGCCATTGTTCGACGATAAAGTGGTAAAACTGCTTGCTCCAGAGCATGCCGGCCAGGGCCTGGCGCTGGACGCGGCGTGTCTCCTCATCCAGGCCAGCGGGCTGGAGCGTGGCATAATACTCGTCGGCCTCGCGCTGGCGCAGTTCAAAGATGGTGTCGAAGTCCGCGAACGGCGCTGGCTGTTCCACTACACCGGCCTGCTCACCCGTTACGGTTGATTTGCGCAGGCGCAGGCGCAGGGTGAGCGTTGCTCCGGCGGCCAGTTCGCGCTGGAAGAGGAAGGCAGCTTTTGTTCCCGTGCGCGCGGGATTCACCGCCGCATGATTCCCCTGGATGAGATACTCGTGAAAGGCATCCTTGACATACGGTGTGCTGGCGGGAACACCATAAAGGCGCTGCATGTTCGTCTCGTTTTCGGTGAAAAGCAGTTCATCGCAGTTTTCGCAAAAAAGCGTATAGCTACCTGGCTGGTGATGGAGCGCCTCAATGGAGAACAGGTCAGCACCGGCTGGATTGTCTTCTTGCCTGCATCTCCCCTGCCGTAGTAGCGGGTGACTGCTGTCCTTGCCCCACGACCAGGTGTTGCGAAACCATAGAGTTGGCAGGAGAGCCAGCGGGGCCGCCTCTGGTCCGCGATTGATGGCAGTGATACGGACCAGGATATCGTCGGGATCAGCTTTGGCATACTCGACGAAGAGATCGAAGTAGCGATCATTTGCAAAAACGCCGGTATCTACCAGTTCAAACTCCGGCAAGGTTTTGCCGCGTCGTCTATTCTCGTCGATCAACTGCTGATAAGGGAAGGCCGCCTGAGGGTATTTATAGAGCATACGCATATAGCTATGCGTTGGGGTGCTGTCCAGGTAGAAGTAGACCTCTTTGACGTCCTCGCCATGATTGCCCTGAGGTCCGCTCAGGCCGAACAGGCGCTCTTTGAGAATAGGGTCCCGCCCATTCCAGAGCGCCAGGGCGAAACAGAGCTGCCCTTTATCATCGCTGATCCCCGCCAGGCCATCTTCATTCCAGCGATAGGCGCGCGAGCGGGCCATATCGTGGGGGAAATAGTCCCAGGCATTGCCATCGGCGCTATAATCCTCGCGCACCGTCCCCCAGGCGCGCTCGCTGAGGTAAGGTCCCCAGCGTAGCCAGGGATTGCCGGAGAAAGGCAACCCGGATTCTGTGCGCTCACGCTCCCATACAAGACGTGCAAATTCCATAGTGCGGTCCCTTGAAAGGAAAAAATTAGCTTTTGTCAGCCTATAGTATAGACGCAGATAGTGCCTACTATTTGCCCTTTTAAGCAAAAGTTCGTAGCGGAAGTAATCAGCGGAAAGCCGTTGCGAAAGACATCTTCGCCGCTTCAAGCAGGCTCATCCTCAGGTCAGGAGAGCGAAGCCTCTGGCAGTGGCAGCGAGAACCAGAAAGTCGAACCTTTGCCGGGCTGGCTCTCCACGCCCACCGAGCCACGATGGCGCTGAATCAGCGTCTGGCAGATATACAGACCCAGGCCCAGATTGGCGCTGCTAGTGTGACCGTTGACATCGGAGACACGATAGAAGCGGTCCCAGATATGCTTCTGTGCTTCTGCGGAGAGTCCCGGCCCCTGGTCCTGCACCCAGACGCGCACCTCTTTTTCCAGGACGGTGATGCCTACTTTCACAGGCGCTTCGATGGGCGAATATTTCAGTGCGTTTGAAATGTAATTGCCCACTACCTGGGAGATGCGTGTACTATCGGCGAGCAGTATGATGCTCTGCTGTGGTGGTAACTCCAGTTCAATCGGGTGGTTTCCTTCGATGTAGCGGAGATCCTCGACGGTTTCGCGCACGATGCTGACCAGATCGCAAGGATGTAGCGAGAGATGCAGTTTATTGACAGCGATGCGAGAGGCATCCAGCAAATCGTTGATCAGGCGGTCCTGCACACGGGTCTGGCGCAGGGACTGTTCCACAAGTTGTTCCAGGCCGTTGAGCAACTTCTGTACATCGGGTAAAAGTTCCTGATGCGCCTGACGGAAGCGATGCAAGCGCCGTTGAATCAGTTGCATACTGCCGTTGATAGCCGTGAGCGGTGTGCGCAACTCATGGCTGACCATGCTCATGAGCGTCTCTTTTTGTTTTTCCAGTTCTTTCTGTGCTGACATATCCACGATGAGGCCGATGCTTTGCGCCGAAGTTCCCAGGCGAGCCGCGACCACCAGAACGGGAACGAGCTGGTGCTGTTTGTTGTAGTAGGCTTTCTCGTAGGGGCGACTCGCTCTCTGTGTCTTCAGTTCTTCGAGGGCCTGAGCATCGAGCGCAGCGTATTCGGGCGGAGTCAGATTCTGGTAGGTGAGCAAGCCAGCAGTAACGTCTTCCTGGGAGTAGCCAAGCATGGAGAGGAAGGCATCGTTGGCTTCGATGACCGTCCCCTGGGCATCGCAGATAATGGCTCCGATCAGGTTGGTATCCACCAGGCGATGGAAAAGCTGGCGATACTCCTGCATGCCCATTTCCAGCCGCTTGATCTCGCTTTTGATGTCGCTGATGTCACGATAGTAAACGACCAGGTGATCGGGGAAAGGATGAAGATGGACCTGGAACCAGCGCACAGTCGGCTCGTAGAGCGTCTCAAACCTGACGGGCTGCTGTGTCTCCATTGCCTGCTGCGCCAGTTGCTCAGCAGTTTCACCGCCCAGTTCAGGGAAGAGATCCCAGAGCACCTGGCCGTAGAGGGCTTCGAGCGGCATGCCGGTGATTTCCTCGGTTCTGCGGTTGACATAGATACAGCGCCAGGACGTGTCGAGGTGGATGCAACCATCGGCAATGCTTTCCAGTGTTTCGGTTATCTGGCGGTTTGCTGCTTTAAGGGCTTCTTCTGTCTGCTTGCGCTCGGTGATATCGGTAGTAATACCGGCGATGCATTCGGCATTACCCTGCTCATCACGGAAAACGCGGCCCCTGGCCGACATCCAGCGAATGCCCTTCTCGCTACTGAAGACGCGGTACTCGTGCGCATAATCTGTGCCATTCTGTATGGCGCGTTGCATCGCCTGAATTGTCTGCTGGCGATCATCAGGAAGGATGTTATTGACAAATTGTTCATATGTGATGCTGGTGCCGGAAGAGAGGTCCAGGGTATCCGGTACGGTTTCAAAGAAGGTGAGATTGCCGTCAGCTTTGAGATCCCATTGCCAGAGAAAAGCTTCGGCAGCTTTGAGGGCAAACTGAATACGCTCTTTGTATGCCTGCTCTCCCCGGCTGCGGGCTGTCATATCGTGGTTGGTTTCCATGACAAACAGGGAGCCTGTCGTGGCATCTCGCAGGAGAAAGCAACAACTCTCTACGATGACCTGCTTGCCGCTGCGGCAGGTGCGCAGTGACTTTTCCTGCCAGGAAATGCTATTGTGTGGCAATTGCTGACATTGTGCGTCAGCATATAACACGCGGGGATGCAGCAGATTGGAGATGTTTTGCCCGATAGCTTCGCGCGCACTCCATCCATAGAGTGCTTCCGCTCCCCGATTCCAGCTTACAAGGCGGCGGTGCTCATTATCATAGACCAGGATGGCATCGTGTACCCTATCCAGGATAGCCGCCGGCACCTGCAAAGTGAGATGGGAGCCGGCTATATCTCCTGGAGAGGCAGATGGCTGACCGTTAATAGGCGATTGATCTATTCCCAAAGGTTCCCCCCTTGCTCTGGGTATTCATCTGCGCTGATGGCCAAACAACTCTGTAACGCGCGAGTGCTTCTCCCAGCCAGAAACGATAGTAAACAGGCAAGCAGTCATGAGCAACAAAAAGCAGACAGAAACTGCTGCCCTTCTGCAAACACGTCTGTGGTGATAGTTCTTTAATAAATACGTTGCTATGATTAATTATCTCATATCAGCTTATATTATGCCAGTGGCCAGAGAGTTGAAATTCGATTTTGCTATGAGTTCATTATGTATAAATTGATACTACAAATGTACTTAATTTGTAAAAGAATGAAAACCGATATGGGTGAGAACGGCTACCAGCAAGATAGCGAGCACGCTACGCACTCCGTTGCGTTTTATCTTCTTGCTTCTTTCTGTTCTCTTCCACCCTCATCGCACTTCTGCACTCTGTGCAGCTACTATGTTTACTCTGGAGTGAGGTCGATAGCAATGTAAACTTCTTCGGCTCTCGCCTGCCGGTGGAGCAGCCGCCAGGCAGTTCTCGTGAGCGGGAGCATGAAACCGTATTTCTTTGCCAGTGCTGTCGAAGCCGCTGTGCGCTCCTCATTTTCCGTCAGAATACGAGCGTTTCCCTCAACTACCGGTCCTGTGACTTTGCCACTGTAAGTGCAGGGAGCGAGTGTGACGCGCGTGGTATGATGAAGGCGTTTGAGCTTGCCGGCGTCTGCACGGGTGCCGGTATAGATCGTCCCTGAGCGTTGTGCGAACATCACCGGCGTTGTCACGGCCTGCCCGCTCTTGCGGAACGTTGTCAGAGCGATGCATTGCGCTTTCCCCAGATCGGGAAAAGTCGCTTTCTTTAGCGTAGTAGGCATGGTTCATCTCCTGTGGGAATGGGGGCGACTCTGGTCCTGGAGCGCGTCTCCTGAGTGGTGCCACCCCTTCGGGACGATACGCTTCCTCGACTGGAATCGCTTTTTGTCACCTGTTAAGCATAGTAATCCCTATCTATGCAAGGACAGTATATAATTCTGCCTTCTCATTGCCATCACAAAAGAGGCTACTCTATCACTGAAAGGTCACAATATACAGGTGAGATCGACTCAAGATTCCCTTTCCGCGTAGCCTTTTTTACTTATTTGAGTGAGCAAGAAAAAACGAAGTGATACACTATGGTTGATTATTGTATCCATAACAGGGACGGGGGAGAGAGCAAATGCAGAAGATTACGGTACTGCTTGAGGAGAACGCATTCGGGTCGGTGCGTCCAGTAGAAGTAGCTGCCGATGCGCCGGTGGCGGACGTGATTGCCGCGCTGGTCAAAGAGCTAAACCTGCCTCAAACTGATCTGTTCGGGAAAAAGCTGGTCTACATGTTGCGTGAGTCAGGCGGGGGGCGTATTCTGCCAGAAGAGGATACGCTACTGGCAGCCGGCATCGGATCTCGTGCGCGACTGGCGCTGGACTCGTATGTGCTGGATGGGGCAGTGGCGGCGCTTGCTCAGAGTGGACGGGGATCACAGCGGCTTTCAGCCAGCCCGGCTTTTTACACGGACACCACCATTGCTGATGCTGATGTTCTTGTCCAACAGCTCTCTCCTGCGTCTCCCGGTGCTCCTCTCACTCCTGAAAAATCGGCAATCACCACCTGGCCGCGCAAGTGGACGCGCCGCGCTCTGCTGCTGGGTGGTGGCGTACTGCTTGGTGCGCTCGGCGCCGGCGGCGTGTACGCAGCCTATCAGAGCTACGGGCAGGGCTTATTTAACACTACAACACAGAATACCATGCGCCCGGCAAATACGATGAAGCAGGCCACGTCAACGGCGCAAACGAATACTGCTCCCGCTCTCCCCACAACTGCAAAGCTCCAGACAACCTTCGCTCGCCACAGGCAGACGGTACGCTCAATTGCCTGGTCGCCAGACGGCACGCTGCTAGCAAGCTCCGGGGATGACAGGTTCCTGTTCGTATGGGGGCCTGACGGCGTCGTGCGCCACACTTTGCAGCAGACTGCCCCTGTTCGCGCAGTTGCCTGGTCTCCTGATAGCCATCGCCTCGTCATCGCTGCCGGCACGGCGGTAGCGTTCTATCATGCCCTCAATGGCAATCTGCTGGCGCGCTCTACACGCACTCACAGACAGACGGTCAACAGCGTGGCCTGGAATGCTCAGAGCCAACTGGTTGTATCAGGCGGCTCCGACAAGCGCGCAGTCGTGTGGAATGGCAATACCTATCGTGCCATGACAGTCTTCAGGCTGCACACATCCTCTATTGATACCGTCACCTGGTCAGGCGATAATCAGACGGTGGCGTCAGGCTCGCTCGGTGGCGCGATTCGTGTCTGGAACAGCACCAGCGGGCGAGAATTGCACAGCTATTATGACGATGCTGCACTGCCGGTGCGCGCTCTGGCGTTTGTGCCGGGCAGCCGGCAGCTTGCCGCCGGCTGTGAAGATGGCCTGGTACGCCTCTGGAACGATGGGCTGGTTTGCCAGCTTCAGAGAGGTACTGGCGACGCAGCTCGCTGCATTGATACGCCGCAGCGCATCCGGGTTTCCCAGGCGCCTGTGCGTGCGCTGAGCTGGTCGCCCGATGGGCGCCTGCTCGCCATCGGTTCAGAGAATGGCGTTGTGACCGTCTGGCAGAGCTTGCAGTGGCAGAAGCCGCTGGTGACGCTGCAACCCGGAGCGCCCATCCAGGCTCTTGCCTGGTCGCCCGATAGCAGGCGCCTGGCCGTGGCCGCCGGCACGACCGTAACAATCTGGATGCTGATGTAGTCTCCTCTCCCCTTTCCCCTTTATATTGCGGCATATGTTTCATATAGTACTGATTCAATCGAGTGCGTTTCCTGGAATGCCTGTATCAGCCGGTGGGCGGGAGTGAGTCGCTGCTGGAGAAGACGATGCAGAGGCTCAAGGAAATAGACGTCAGGATCGCTTGCCAGGGCCTCTGTTGCGGCCAGCAGGAGGGCTTGTGCGCCCGCATACAGATCGGCATGCGCAAACCCTGCGCGCGCCGCGCGTTGATGGAGTGCCGCGTCAGGGACCGTTGCCCGTCCCGGCAATGTCCTGTCGAGAGCCAGCCCTTTGAGCAGAGCCAGCAGTGCCGCATAGAGGGAGAAATCAGCACAGCTATCACAGGCTTTGAACTCAATCCGTCCAATCTCTGCCGGACAGCGGGCCAGTTTTGTCAGCGATGGCTCGCTGAGCAGCAGATCTACAGGCTGTGCAAGAAAGACCTGGACGGCGGGCCGCTTCCCTGTCCGGCAGAACGTTCTCACCGAGAGGCCATCCCACAACTGCCCATTATAGAAAGGGGAGCTAAAGCTCCAGGGAACAAGAAAAGGACTGTAATATGTCAGCTTGCGCCCGATATCAATGATTGCTTCGACAGGCAACCCTTCTACAGAGAAGTTCAGATCAGGTCCGTAAGTCACCATAGAGATCAAGGCTGTCAGATCTTCCGGCGACTGGTGCAGCAACTGTTGTTCATAGGCATTGAGCGGCGGATCTGGCGTAAAGCAGGTGCGGTAAGGATGATGGCTCGCCAGCACCGGTACCAGGTCGTGACATGCCGCCGCTGTTCGCAGCAGTTGAAAGCTGCTCGTCAATTCGTTCACTGCACTCTGGATGCTTGTATGAATAGTAGTACGAATCTCGATGCCTTTTGGCAGGCAGTCTACTAGCCTGCCATCCTCGCTGAATCGCTCAAACCCCTCAATATACCAGCGTTTCACACGAATGCCCGCGTCGCCAATGCGCAGATGCCGCTCATCGCCGGCATACTGCGGCAACTCCTCGATGATCGCCTGGAGCGTGGCAAACGGGGTCGAGAGAAAGTCTACAAACTGTCCCGCACGGTCCAGAAACGCAACCTCGTGCTCTATCCCAAAACGAAACATTTCCCTGTCCCCTCTCTGCTTCACTGGTACTTCCTTGCGTTCCAGGTCCGCACAGGATGAAGAAATACGGTTCTCTGATGCATATGGGAGAATCAAGCTCCTTCAACAAAAGTAAAAAAGGAAGAAGAGTATCTCTGCTTGCTGGCAGTGTACCCTAAATCCGAGTTGATGGCTAAGATATTAGCATGCCCTAACATGTACAGTCAAGTGCAAATGTGATCTCGCTGTGATTGCCAGTCACCATTCTGTGATGCAAGAGTGATTGTCGTTGTTTATATTTAGAGCGATGAATAAATATTCGCATAAACGAATAAACAGGAGTATAACGATGGCAGAGAAAATGACGGCACAGGTGACGCTTGCCACAGGCATGCGCTTTGAGGCAACAGCCGGTTCAGGTCACCATGTCACCCTTGACGCAGCGGAGCATGGTGGGGGACAGAACGCGGGTTTTCGTCCGATGGAGATGCTGCTGGTCGGCCTGGCCGGCTGTACCGCTATGGATGTCATTTCCATTTTGCGCAAGAAGCGCCAGCAGGTAACGGCTTACGAAGTCCACGTGGAAGGCATACGCGCGGAAGATCACCCGATGGTCTTTGTCGAGATCACCGTCGAACATGTCGTCACTGGACATCACGTGCAGCCGGAAGCGGTGGAGCGCGCTATCCAGCTCTCTGAAGAACGCTACTGCGGGGCCGGAGCCATGCTCGGCAAAGTTGCGCGTCTGAAACATACCTTCCGTATTCTTGAAGCGGCGGTCTCCGCTGACTAACGTAAACCTTCCTGTTGGGGAAGCAGAAATCAGGCAGCACAGATACAAAGGAGCGAACAATCATGCAGAACAGAATGTCGTTGATCGTCTTTTCCGGCACGGTTGATAAATTGATGGCAGCCTCGATCCTGGCAACGGGTGCGGCGGCGATGGGCATGGAAGTCGAGGTCTTCCTGACTACCTGGGGGCTGGAGGCATTCCGCAAAGGCAGCTATCTGACCAACGCGAAGGTCAGTAAAGATTTTGAGGAATACGCACCAGCAATGATGGAGCAGATGGCGAAAAAGCGCGTGCCGAGCTGGATGGAGAACCTCAAAGGCGCTAAAGAGGTCGGGAACGTGCATGTCTATGCCTGTAGCATGACGATGGAGCTGTTCGATATGAAGTTAGAAGATCTGGAGCCAATCGTCGAAGATGTAACAGGCGTTGCCACGTTTATCGAGCGCGCCAATGAGGGAAGCATCACGCTGTTCATTTAACCGGTGCCGCGCCAGCAGGATGATAGTCCTTCTGGCAGGGACCGATAGAGGCAATACTTTGCAGTGATAGAGAAGGAGAAACCTGATATGCAAGAGCAGAAGGATACAAATATCGCAGTCGATAAAGAGATTGATGCGCGTGGCAGTTTCTGCCCGGGGCCGCTTATGGAGCTGATTCGAGGGATCAAGGCGCTGCCGGTGCAGGGCGTACTGGCCGTGCTCTCCAGCGATCCAGGCTCGGCGCGCGACATCCCGGCCTGAGTGCGCAAAGCGCAGCACGAGATGGTAGGGGTTTTCCCCGAAGAGGGCTATACACGCTTTGTGGTACGAAAACTGCATTAGAGACATGTACCATAGGAAAGAGAAAGAAGGTTGGTTATGTCGCAGCGAATCCTGATAGTGGGAGGAGGCGTCGGCGGCACGATTGTAGCGAATCTGCTGGCGAAGACGCTTCATCCCCATGAAGCAGAGATCACTCTGATCGACACCAGCGGTAAGCATGTTTACATGCCTATCTGGCTCTATATGCCCTTTCACAATATTGGTGCCGACAGCGACCAGTTAGTGCGGCAGGAACGGAATTTGCTGCATGAGAATGTGCACCTGGTGCTGGGACAGGTGAGCAATATAGATGTCAAAAATCGAGAATTGCACGTGCAGCATAGTGCGGAGGCCAGCGAGATTGGTGGGACAGGCGGAGCAGTGGCTGCTACCTATCGCTACGACTACCTGGTTCTGGCAACAGGCGCGCGGCTCGCTTTTTCGGATCTGGAAGGGTTGGAGAATGGTAACGGGACGTGGCATCACTTCTACAGCACAGAGGGTGCGCTCAGGTTGCGGGAGGCGCTACACTCCTTTGAGGGTGGACGTATCGTCATCGCTGTTGGTGGTATTCCCTATCGCTGCCCACCGGCGCCGCTGGAGTTCACGTTCCTGCTGGAGGAGTGGCTGCAAAAGCGCGGCCTGCGCCAGCGGAGTGAGATCGAGTACCTCTTCCCGCTGCCGCGCGTCTTTACGATAGAGAGCGTTGCGGAAATGGTGACACCTCTGCTGGATGAGCGCGGCGTCAAATATACGGTATTCTTCAATGCCGAAAGAGTTGATGGGCAGCGCAAAGTCATCGCCTCGCTGGAAGGAGATGAGATCCCGTACGATCTGCTGGTAGTCATCCCGCCTCATCGTGGCGCGCCCGTCATTGAGACGTCGGGCCTCGGTGACGAGCAGGGCTGGATTCCGACGGAGCGCGATACGCTCAAAGTTAAGGGACAGGAACGCATCTACGCGATTGGTGATGCGACTGATCTGCCGGTTTCCAAGAGCGGCTCTGCCGCGCACTTTGAGGCCAAAGTCGTGGCTCAACGTTTGATAGCGGAGATACGTGGTGAAGAACTGCAAAAAGATGAGGGCCTCTACGACGGAGAAGTGATGTGTTTTCTGGAGGCAGGCTATAACCGGGCCACACAACTGGTCTTCAACTATGAGCACCCGCCGCGCCCGCCACGTCCAAGCCTGTATTATCACATGGAGAAGCAATTATTCAACCGCGCCTACTGGCACCTGGTACCGCAGGGTCTGGTGTAGAAGAGGTTGCACTCAGAGGGTAGACTGAAATGAGGTTCCAGGGGTGAATCTCCGGGGGAAGTGGAGAACACCTCCACTTCCCCACAGCTTCACTGAAAGTTGTTTAGCGACACGAAAGGAACAGGTATGGCACTCATCTCACCGGAGGATTACCAGATATTACAAAAGCTGTTTACGGATGAACTGAAAGATGATGTCACCATCACCTACTTCACGCAGCACGAATCCGTCCTGACTATTCCGGGGCAGGAGTGCGATTATTGTAAAGAGACACGCGAAATCCTGGAGGAGGTGACGGGCATCTCACCGAAACTCCACCTGGTCGTGAAAGATTTTGTACGAGAGGAGCAGGAGGCGCAGAAACTCGGTGTCGAGCGCATTCCGGCCATCCTCTTTCAGGGCAAGGCGAAAGGAGCGGTGCGCTTTTTTGGCATTCCAGCAGGCTACGAGTTTGCTACGCTGGTCGAAGATCTGGTGGACCTCTCCAGAGGAACGACGAGTCTCAGCGCGAAGACGCGCGAGGAACTGGCGAAGGTTGATCAGGATCTGCATGTACAGGTGTTTGTTACCCCAACCTGACCCTATTGTCCACGTGCGGCCAGGTTGGCCCATCAGTTTGCTATCGAAAACTCGCATATCACCGCCGATGTGGTAGAAGTGTCCGAGTTTATTGATCTTGCTCAGCGGTATCGCGTGCAGGGAGTGCCAAAAACAGTTATCAATGATCGCGTCGAATTTACAGGAGCATATCCCGAACCTCGCTTCTTACAGGAAGTGCTGAAGGCTCTCCCCCCGAAGAAAAAATCGTAGCGCAGGGGTTCAGGGGGGCTTTGCCCCCCTGGCAGGCGCGCGTCGGGTCCCCGCATCGTGGGGCAAAGTTCCCCAGAGGGGAACGGGTGTCCCCCTTTTTCTCCTTTTTCCCAGAAAAAGAACCTGCTTCTTTTTCTGGGACAACCACACTATTTTCGTTTGATGGGCAACTGATGATGCATCCAGTTGATCATTCCGCCGGTCAGATTGCTCACTTGCGAGAAGCCAGCTCGTTGCAGGATGCGCGCGGCGCTCATGCTGCGGTGCCCGCTGCGGCAGACGGTGATGGTTTCCCGCGAGGAATCCAGTTCCTGTACACGCTCGGCGAGGCTGCCAAGCGGAATGTGGATAGCGCCGGGGATGTGACCCTCTTTCCATTCATAGATCTCACGCACATCGACGATCACAGCTCCAGCTTTTTGTTTGCTACGCGCTTCCTGCGGGGTGACTTGCTCAACTGCTGGCCGGTGGAAAAAATCACGAAAGATCATATAGTGATCGTGTCTCCTTTACTGATCAATTCTGCGAGTGCGTGCTGTAAACGCTGCCGGGCTTCCTCTGCAATCGCGTTCAGTTGCTCATTGCCGACGATGCCAAGCATGGCCTGCGGATCAACAAAGTCTACGCGACTGTTTGCTCCTTCTGCTCGTACTACCACATTGCAGGGTAACAACAGGCCGATGTCTGGCTCCTGGCTGAGAGCACGATGTGCTAACTGCGGATTGCAGGCGCCCAGGATAATATATGGCTCCGTTTCGATGTTCAGCTTCTCGCGCAACGTCTTGCGCACATCAATCTCGGTCAGGACGCCGAATCCCTCAGCCTTGAGCACTTCTTTCACACGAGGAATCGCGGCTTCATACGGTATTGCTAAGGTGGTGCCAAAACCATAGGCTGTGCTCATTTTTATCCCTCTCATTTTGTCTACTAGACGGTGAATCTCCCTCTCTGACCTCTTTTCTGAAGCGACCGCTTCACCGGCGGATGCCTCAGCCACCGGAAGGCCCGCAGGAAGAAGAAGATCCTGTCGAGCCTTTCCTGTCAATGGCGGCGAAGGTCGAAAGCAGCTTGCGTGTCTCTGTCGTCCCGCAATTGGGACAGACAGCCGGTGTATCCGCCTCACGTAAAAACACGAATCGCTCAAAGCGTTGTGAACAACGCTCAC
>JADBKA010000113.1 GCA_014896635.1 Ktedonobacteraceae bacterium | reverse complement strand
TACTCTCAAGCATTTCCTGAATGCGAATTTTGTAACGCGCATAGCAATCACCCTCTTGCCGTACTTGCACGTGTACCGGTACTTCACGATAGGCCATATATGGCCGGTGAGCGCGCAGATCCCAGTTTACCCCACTGGCTCGCAAGATAGGACCGGTAAGGCCGTAGGCAACCGCCTGCTGAGCATCAATAAAGCCTACACCCTGTGTACGCGCCAGAAAAATCTCGTTGCCGCTAATCAGTTGCTCTAGCTCAGCGATATTCTTTTCGAGCTGATCCAGAAACGTCGTACACGCCGAGAACCATCCTTTGGGGAAATCATGCAGTACGCCACCTATATTGATCCTTGTCTATAGTGATGCCCTTGAGGAAATTACTGATCGCGCATTCTCTACACTCCCCGAAGACGCGCCTTTGCAGGATGCGCTCGTCCACATATTCAGTTCGTTCATTCGTTTCTATGAGCGACACCCGGAGAATGCGCGTCATTTTCTCAAAGAGCTGCTCTTTGATACTGGCGAGCGCCGGTACCAGCAACAGTTTGGATCGCTGAGCAAGGGTTTTCTTGAGCGGCTGGCGCAACTTGTGCGTCGTGCTCAACAGCGCGGCGAGATACGCCAGGATGTTGACCCGCAACAGGCCGCCAGTAGCTTTTTTGCACTGTATTTCGCCGCCGTGACCGCCTGGCTGGGTAGCTTCCTCATCTTAGATTCAACTTCTTTTGACCAGTTACGAGCCATGTTCGACTTACAGATCAAGGGGATGCTTCCTTAGTTCTGAATAACTATCTACTGGATAGCAGCAGCTCATATCATCACCTCAGAAAAAATAACGCCCGGCATCCTTTATGGATGCCGGGTAGTTTTACTCTACTATGCCTGTTACACAAATTGACCGGGTGTATCGTCTCCTTACACTATTTGCTCTTCTTCATCCAATACGCGCGCATAGACTACCAGTTCCCCGGTTACTGAAATCTTCACCCAGTCTTCGTACCCAGGGGGCAGATCCGCTCTTTCTCCTTTTACAGCTCCTCCACTCTCTGTCGCATATGCCGGCAATTCCGGCTCTGTGTCATGCTGCGACGGGACATAAATGAAGAAGTCATGTTCTAATGCCTCCTGGTCTCTCATCGCATGTTCCTTTCTTCTCGCACCGGACAGGATACAGATTCTCTGACAGATACAAGTATGCCAGCAAACTATGAACAGAATATGAAGAAAGTGTTATAAATCTGTTGCAAAATGATTACTTACCTTCACATATATGACCAACGCATCCCGTACATAAGGGCATGCATTGTACGGCCAGATGAACCGTCCAGAGTTTGCCACAACACACAGGCGAAGAGAGTCTTTCGACTCTCTCCTTACTATAAAGACTGTCCAGGCGAAGGAAAAGTGACATCATACGATGAATTTGTGAGCAGGAGATCGCTTGTTTCTCGCTTCAAGACCGGGGACGATACTTTGCCATTACCCGTTGTAACTCTTCCAGTGGTAGCGCATAAGCCGTTCGCCCACGCCAGCCGGTCATCGTTTCAGCAGCGGTCAGCGCGTTGAGGATCGCTTCCTCAACCGCTTCAGCGACAGCTTCAAAGAACAGTCCCAGTTGATCGTGTGGCAGCATCTTGATATCCAGCAGATCTGTAGCGCCCGCCGGCAAGTGATTTCCCGTCGAGAAGGCCAGAAAGATATCGCCACTGCCATTGTCCCCGATGCTACCAGCACGCGCCAGCCCGACCGTCGCTCGCCGCGCCAGGCGCTTACATTGCACCGGCAGCAGCGGCGCATCCGTCGCAATCACGACAATAATCGAACCACCTGTGGGCGGTTCCACCCAGGGACTCGGCACCACGCCATAGCCAAGCTCATAGCCGATAGGAACTCCATCAACACGTAACAGAGCACGGGAACCGTAATTAGCCTGTACCAGTACACCAACTGTATAGCGTGCATCGAGACAACCCACCAGGCGTGATGATGTGCCAATTCCTCCTTTAAACTCGTGGCAGATCATGCCCGTTCCCCCGCCGACATTCCCTTCTTCCACATGCCCGCCCTTTGCCGCTGCCAGAGCTGCAAAGGCGTGTTCTCTGGTCACATGAAACGCCTCGATATCGCTCAGCCAGCCATCCCAGGTCTCCGCCGCGACGGGCAGCGAACCAGTCCACGATGCCGCTACCGCCGGGGGCAGATTGACGCGCTCTGGATGCTCGGTAGGATAAGCGGCGAGCGCATCGCGGACCACGCCGACAGCGTTGGTATTCGTAATGCCGATAGGCGTGTGCAGTACACCGGCTTCCTCTATCCAGGGCAGGCCGGTCATCTCTCCACAGCCATTAAACGAGAAATAGCCGGCGAAGGCCAGATCTCTCCAGATCGCGCCCTCGCGCGGCACAATCATTGTCACGCCGGTACGTGCCACGCGCGGCTCGTCGTGGACAATTGTGCTGTGTCCGACCAGCACGCCCGGCACATCGGTGATCGCGTTATATTCCCCGGTGGGCAGGCGTCCGATGGTGATGCCGAGGTCACGCAGACGCGGCCTTGCCAATATGAACCTCCTTAGATTTTTTGTCCCATTCTAACACAGTATCAAAGAATGATGACAAAAAGGGCCGCGATGTGTCATACCGGGAGACCAACAATGAATCACCTCTCGCTCTGAGAGGATGCTCCTACTGGCTCTCCGGCTACAGCGGCGGGCCGCTTCTTCAGTCGCCAGATGCCGTAGACATTGAAGGTAAAATACTCTTCGCACAACGGAACACGCCTGAGCAGATTAAACAAGCGGCTTTTCAGCAGGCTGTCATGTGCATTGACCTTCAGATAGACCGGCTCCAACTCGCTCTCCTGTATGATCGCTTTGAAGCGACTGAACGTCATCTTGTTCAAGCCACCCCAGACCTGTTCAAACGTTTCAGCTCCGTCGGTTGCGCCGAAATGCAGTCGCCGCTCTTTCATAATCACACGCTCTGGGAAGAGCAGATGCGCCCAGGGCAGTCGCGTCATAAAAGTGATATGGCCGCCATATGGCGACTTCCAGAGTGGGCCAAAGCCGATGACGATGATGCCATCATCAGCAACGTAATGCTGGAGTTGTCGAAGATAGCTTTCCGGGTCCGCAATATGCTCAAAACTATCTTTAGAGAGGATAATATCAAACTTCTGCGCGCTAAGCTGCGCCGGTTCTGTGGCCACTTTAAATGTCACCTTATCAGCCAGCTCTCTGTACTGATCGACAAGCACAGCATTGGCAAAAGCAATCGAGATCTCGTCAATGTCGATGCCTGTCACCTGCCGCGCTCCTTGCTGCGCCACGTAGATACACGTGGCACCCGAACCGCATCCGACATCGAGCACCGTTTTGTCTCGTACATCCACATGATTGCCCAGCCGCTGAAAATAGCTGGCGGTACTCTCAAAGCCATGCTGGAAAGAGCGCGCTTTGAAAGCGTCAGGCCAGCGGTAGCTCTTCACACAGAAAAAGTGAAAAAGCAGTTCCTGGAGTCTGTTCACTGTAACCTCCCGGTACAGTTACGCCCGCGCAGCTTCTCTCGCCGTTTTGCATTGTCCCTGCACTTTCTCTGGATTGACAGGAAATCGAGCGGAAGAGCGAGCGCCGCCCCCTGGCCCTCTCTCTCAAAAAGCCCGCCTGGCGTTCCTGTGAATACTCACAGCAAATTCGTCATAATGTAGTGTTTATGGATCGGACCTTGCATTGTGGGATTTCATGCGCAGAATTCTACCAGGAACTGCTTTTTTGTATAGATGTGTAAGAATTCCTGGCTATATCGCCGGGTGATATAGCCAGGAATAAAAAGAGAAACTTTTTTCTCAGGGGACGTTTCTCAGCCTGGCCCATCGCGTTACAATCGCTGCCTGACGGCTGCGACAAACTCGGCTGTGCTGGCCTGGCCGCCCTGATCAACTGGCAGCACTACGCGCTCTCGATAAGTGCGAGCTATCGCTTGTTCCAGCACCCGTGCTTGCTCACGATAGCCGAGATAATCGAGCATCATTGCGCCAGAAAGCAGCATGGCAGTGGGATTGATAATGCCTTTACCTGCCAGGTCAGGCGCGGAGCCGTGAACCGGCTCAAAATAGGCGTAATCCGTGCCGTAGCAGGCGCTTGGTGAGAGGCCGAGTCCGCCAATTGTGCCACTGGCGGCATCGGCCAGAATATCGCCATGCTCGTTCCCAAGCACAACGACATCGAGCGTCTCCGGTGAGGCAATCATGCGCCGCGCCAGGTCATCAATCAGATATTCCTGGTAGGTCAGATGCTCATAGTAGCTCACTGCCTCACGCACAATCTGGCGGAAGCGTCCATCAGTGCGCGGCAGGATGGAATACTTGGCGCCGAGCGTGATCCGACCGGGATAGCCGGCAGCACGGCGCTCCAGAGCCAGCTCGCAGGCCGCCTCGGCCACCCGCTGCATCTGTTCATCGGTGCTGATACGGACCGCATAGGCCCCACTCTTAGCGACGGGGGGAGCCTGCCACCAGCCAGCGCTGCTGGTTAGAGCCGCCAGTTCGGCTATATCGCCCTCACGCGGCGGATAGACGCCTTCCAGATTATCGCGCACAATGATATAGTCAATGCGCTCTGGATGCAGCATCGGACTGTTGTAGCCGGGATACCAACGCACAGGCCGGATGTTGATGTACGTCTCCTTGCCCCAGCGCAAATACCAGAGGATAGGCCGGCTCGGCCCGCCACTCGCGCCGAACAATGTGCAGTCGGCAGCATCAATAGCCGCTTTTGTCTCGGCGGGAAAGACATCGCCATGACTGGCCTGCGCCTCACGTCCGCAAGGCGCCTCGACGAAGCGCAGCGACGGCACCAGCAGGCGCAGGATCTCAACGGTCGGGCGCATCACCTCTGGCGCGGCATCGTCGCCCGCAATCACGCAGACAACAGGTGGCGTGCGGTCCTGCTTGCGTCTCATCGTAGCGTCCCTTCCTGACGAATATAGTTGATGATACCACCGGCGCTGACAATGCGCGCGATAAAAGGATCAAGCGGCTCGGCCTTAAACGTCTGACCGCTGCTCAGATTGCGGATCACGCCGCTACTCAGATCCACATCAATTGCCTGTCCATCCTCACAGTGCTGCGCCGCCTCGTCACAGATAAGCACCGGCAGGCCAATGTTTACCGCATTGCGATAGAAGATGCGCGCAAAGCTGCGCGCGATCACGACTTTGACATTGCAGCCCAGGATGGCCGCCGGCGCATGCTCACGCGAGGAGCCACAGCCGAAGTTGTGTCCTGCGACAATCACATCGCCGGGCTGCACCTGTTCGGCAAATTCGGGACGCATTTCACAGAGGCAATGGCGCGCCAGTTGCGCGCGGTCGGTGGTGACGTTGTAGCGACCGGGAATAATGACGTCAGTATTGATGTTATCTCCAAGCTTCCAGATACGGCCCATGATGCGTTTTCCTTTCGTCTGACAGAAAAAGGCGGGAGAAGACTCTCTTACCACCGGCTAGAGCACTTCACGCGGATCGGTGATATGGCCGGTGAGCGCGCTGGCGGCGACCGTCGCCGGACTGCCGAGGTAGATTTCAGCAGTAGGATCACCCATGCGCCCGGTGAAGTTGCGATTCATTGTTGTGAGCGCACGCTCGCCAGGCGCCAGCACACCGAAGTGACGACCGATGCAGGGTCCACAGCCCGGTGTTCCAATCGAGGCGCCAGCCTCTGTAAAGATCTCCAGATAGCCGCGCCGCATCGCTTCCAGGTAGACTTCACGCGAAGCAGGTATGACAACCATACGCAGATCGGGATGAATCTTTTTCCCACGCAGGATATTTGCCGCGATCTCCAGGTCATCCAGTCGGCCATTAGTGCAGGTTCCCAGGAACACCTGGTCAAGCTGGATGTGCTGGACATCACAGGCGCGGGTAACATTGTTCACGTCGGGTGGACAGGCAACCAGCGGCTGAAGACTGCTCACGTCTATTTCCAGGACACGCTCATAGCGTGGATTGCGCGCCCTCAGCATCGGATACTCTCTGTCCGTCCGACCTCGCAGCCACTCGACGGTCACATCGTCGGGCGCGATCAGCCCGGCCTTCGCTCCCATTTCAATTGCCATATTGGCAAACGTGAAACGCTCGCTCATCGACATGCGCTCGATCACCTCACCACTGTACTCAAGCGCGCGATAGTTCGCACCATCGACGCCCAGATGTCGCACAATTTCCAGTACGACATCTTTGGCATAGACGCCATAAGGCAGCCTGCCGCTGATATGGACGTTGATCGTGGCAGGTACGCGGAACCAGGTGCGCCCCGTCGCATAGGCAACGCCGATATCAGTTGATCCCATACCGGTGCCGAACGCGCCAAATGCACCATATGAGCAGGAATGACTATCGGCTCCGATGATCACGGCTCCCGGCGTGACAAAGCCTTTCTCCGGCATGACCTGGTGGCAGATACCTTCTTGCAGAATGGGTATTTGCTGCTCGCGCGCAAATGCTCGCACTTCGCGCTGTAGTGAAGCAGCTGCCACCGTCGCTGCGGGAATAATGTGATCAAAGATGATATGAGAACGTTTCACGTCAAAGACACGCCCGCCGCTATCCTTTGTCAGCTCACGAAAAGCTTTGATCGCCAGCGGCGTCGTAGTGTCATGACTCATGATATGATCGACTTCGACCACCACGATCTCGCCTTGCTCGACCGTGCGGCCCAGTTTGTAGCTAAAGATCTCTTCGGCTAACGTTCCCATACCAGATTTCCTTTCTGTTCTTCATGCCAGGCAAGAATAAACGTATCAACTTCATCCAGGCTCATCGAGCCGTTCTCGGCCTGTGCCTTGAGTGCAAGCGTCAGCGCGGCAACTTCATCGCTGTCAAGTTGCAATCCGAGCAGCGAAGCGCGATGTCGGACGGCGTGGCGTCCTGTGAAACGCGAGCCGACATCCACCTGGCGCGCCAGGCCGAAATCGCCAGGATTGAGCACTTCATAGGCACGCGGATTATGCAGTACGGCTTTCGTGTGTACTCCGGCGCGATGGGTAAACGCGCCGGGTGCAGTAATCGGATTGTTGAAGGGAATGACGAGGTTCAGGCAATCCGCCACGTAGTGGTCGAGTTGAGCCAGTTGCGTGAGGTCGTAGCCCGCCAGTTGCTCAGGATAATGCACATAGAGCTGCGCAATCAGGCCGCTCAGCGCAGCGATGCCGTTACGCTCGCCAATGCCGAGCGCCGTGACATCGAGACAATCGGCGCCTGCCTCGAAAGCCGCGATGGTATTGGCGACAGCGCACCCGGTATCATTATGTCCATGAAACTCGATACCAATACCTGGATAGCGTTCGGCACAGAGCCGGACAATGCTCTCAACGCGGCGCGGCGTGGCGATACCCACCGTATCTGGCAGACCGATGCGCTGCACTCCCGCTTCAACAACCGCATCGAAGATGGTCAGCAGGTCAACCAGGTCACTGCGAAAAGCGTCTTCGGCAGAGAAGCGCACATAGCGTCCCGCCTCACGCACTCGCCGCACCAGCGGCACCGCCGCGTCGATGATCTGATCAATCTGGCGCCCATGACTATATGCACGCAACTCCTGTGAGGTGCCGAAGAACAGATTCAGCCCGTAGACCGGCGTGTCCAGCGCGGCTTCGACATCAGCTTCGGTACAGCGCACATGCGCGATAATATGCGAGCGCAGATTCAGCTCGCAGAGCGCCTGCACAGCGTTGCGCGTCTCCGGTGAGGCAATGGGCGAAGGCACTTCAATCAACGGAACACCGAGCGCATCCAGCAGGCGGGCGATGTGCAGGCGCTGCTCAAGCGTAAAGTACGCGCCGCTCAACTGCTCCCCTTCGCGCAGCGTGGAATCGAGAAGTGTCAGCGATCTCATCTCTCTCCACCTCTTCCTGTATCATAGGTGCTCAATACGGTTTCGAGAATATCAATAGCACGGCAATACTCGGCGATAGCTACATGCTCATCAGGAGTATGATCAAGGCGCGAGTCGCCTGGTCCATATGCGACGATGTTCTCTCCCCAGACCGGTCCTACCACGTTCATATCTGACGTCCCTGTTTTGTATCTGAAGGTTGGCCGCCCACCACTGGCGCGTATGGCGGCGGTAAAGGCGCGCGCAAGAGGAATACTGCGCGTGGTCTGGAAGGCGACTTCCTGGCCGGAGAAGGCGAGCTGTATTTCGTCCCCAGTGGCCTGGCGCTCCAGTTGCTCACGTAAAGCGGCAATGTCATAGCCGGGCGGCAAGCGGTAGCCGATCAGGAAGCGCGTCTGCTCTCCCAGACCATCCTGCTCGCTGTTGATGCTGCGCAACGAGGGCATCAGCGCGGCGAAGGCGGAACTGCCGGCATGCAGGCGATTCCACTCCTCGGCATGAGAGCGCACCCACTCCCAGAAAGCAGCCGCAACTTCGCTACTGGCCCGCGCGGGACCGGCGCTATGACTCGATGAGCGTGTAACACGGCCTTCGACCAGCAGGCGCCCTTTATAGCCGATGGTGACGGCCTGGCTGCCACTCGGTTCGCCGACAATACAGGCGGCAGGACGATAGCGTCCGACGACGGCCCGCGCACCACGCGAAGTTGCGGATTCTTCTTCGACCGCGCCGATCACAACAACCGGTCTGTGGCTTCCCCCAGCACGCGCCACACGTGCGGTTGCACAGAGAAAAGCCGCCAGCGGTCCTTTCGCATCGACGGCGCCGCGTCCGTAGAGCAGTCCATCGCGTATCTGCACGGGAATGTTGCCGCGTACCGTATCCATATGACCGAGCAGCACTATCGGCTGTTCTGCAATCTCATCAGGATGATGGGTACTGGCAACGAAATTGCCCGCCTCATCGACATACGCATGCAGACCTCGCTGTCGCGCCTGCTCCACAAGGTAACGCGCCAGTTCGCGCTCCTGCTGCGAGTAACTGGGGATGCTCAGCATACTATAGAGCAGGCCGACTTCAGGCCCCAGGCGCTCCGGCCTTTCAAGTTCCAGCTTTTCCAGGGAGCCAGGGCGCCCGCCAGGGGCGCCCCTACTATGCTCCTGCTCGGCCATGGTGGTGAAGCTCCCACTCAGATTCCACAGAGCGCCCGGATCGCTGTTGTCTGTAGGAGCGGAGCTTGTCCCCGCTCTGGCTCCTAAAAACCTATGCTTGTAAGGACTCTCCGGCGCCGGGGATACCGCTGCGACCTGCTGCGTCTGTCGTTCACCCTCCAGCACGTCTACTAGAATTTCCAGTACGCGGTCGAGTTGCTCACGTGTGATGACCAGCGGCGGCAACAGGCGCAGCACGTTGGGACCGGCAGGTAGCGCCAGCACGCCGCGCTCGATCAATTTTTCGAGATAAGGCTGTACCCGCCTGCCTAACTCGATGCCGAGTAAGAGGCCGCGCCCGCGTACGTCACGCACAAGCGGCGAACGAATGGCACGCAGGCGCTCCAGAGCGTAGGCGCCGAGTTCGGCAGCGCGCTGCGGCAATGCTTCGCGCTCGATGATGTCGAGCGTTGCCAGAGCAGCGGCGCAGGCCAGAGGATTACCGCCGAAGGTGCTGCCATGCGCGCCGCGCGAGATGCGCCCGCTCTCGATCACACGCGGTCCCAGGCAGATCGCGCCCATCGGCACGCCACCACCCAGAGCCTTCGCCAGGCAGAGGATATCAGGCTGCACATGATAGTGCTCGCAGGCAAAGAGGCGACCAGTACGTCCGAAGCCCGTCTGCACCTCGTCAACAATCAGCAGTGCGCCACGTTCGTGGCAGAGTCGTGCCAGTCCTTGCACAAACGCTTCAGTAGCAACATGCACACCGCCCTCGCCCTGCACCAGTTCGATGATGACTGCCGCCGTCTCTGTAGTAATCGCCTGTTCGGCGGCTGCCAGATCGTTATAGCGGATATGCGTCACTCCCGGCAAAAGCGGCGCGAAAGGTTCGCGGTAATGCGGTTCCCAGGTAGCAGAGAGCGCGCCCATGCTGCGCCCGTGAAAGCCGCGCAGTGTGGCGACGATGCCGCTACGACCGGTAGCGAGACGCGCGAATTTGAAGGCGCCTTCCACCGCCTCTGTACCACTGTTGCAGAGAAAGATGCGCGTGTGTTCCTGCGGTATCAGGCGAGCCAGGCGCTCAAGCAGGCGCGCCCGCACACCGTTGTAGAACGTCTCGGAGCAGGTGATGAGATTGAGAGCCTGGTGCGATAGAGCTGCCGCGATCTCTGGTCGGCCATGCCCGATGCTCGCCACGCCATGCCCGGCATTACAGTCAATGTACTCGCGCCCCTGCTCATCCCACAATAGCGCGCCGCTGCCGCGTACAATCGCCACAGGACGCTTGCCATAGACGCCGCTGGTATAGGTGTTCTCCAGTTCGATCGTTGCGCTCATGCTGCTACTCTCCCCTTGTAGCGCCAGCCGGGGTCAGCGCCGCATCAATCGTTGTTCCCGCGCCAGCCAGCACTGCCTGTAGCGATGCACTACCGATGTAGACTCGCTGCACACCACCGCGCAGGGCTTCCTGCGCCCCAAGCAATTTCTTGCGCATGCGTCCCCGTGCATAGACCATGTAGTTTTCGAGCCGCTCCGCCGGGATAGTGCTGATCAGCGTCGAGTGGTCCTGCGGGTCTGCGAGCAGGCCGGGAACATTTGTTATGATCGCCAGCTCCTCAGCATGCAACGCAGCAGCTACAGCCGCCGCCGCGCGGTCCCCATCTACGTTGAGCCGCTCTCCTTCGTAACTCAGCGCCAGTGGTGCAAGCACCGGTGTGAATCCGGCAGCGAGCAACTGTTGCAACAGCACAGCATTGACCTGCTCTACCTGGCCGGTATAGTCGTCGCGCAAAATCTGTACGCGCCCCTCCGGCGTTACCGAGCGCACAACGGCCTTTCTTCTCGCCAGCAGCAGACGACCATCCACGCCCGACAGGCCCAGCGCATTCACGCCTTCACGCTGCAACAGCGCGACCAGCTCACTGTTGATCTGGCCCACCGCCATTGCAAAAATACGCAGCGTCTCGGCATCGGTGTAGCGGCTGGTCATGCCGCTCGGTGAGGTAATCATGCGTACAGGATGGCCGAGTTGCGCACAGAGCGTACTGGTGAGGTCGGAGCCACCATGCAGCAGCACCACACGTTTCCCGGTAGCGACACACTGGGCTACTTCACGAACAATCTGAGATGTGGCGACACCGGCTCCTCCACCGATTTTTACAACGAGTGTCATAGGTTAGCTCCTCCATCATCATATCTATCAGGGCGACCACCATATCTCCCAGGTCTCCCAGGGCGACCGCCAGGGTCGCCCCTACCATACTCATGTAGGGGTGGGCTTGCTCCCGCTTGCTCATCACTAAATGGGATGCAAGCCTGGGAACGTTAAACCAAGCGTTTCGTCCCAGCCACACATGCAGTTGAGGGCCTGAACGGCGTTGCCTGCCGCGCCCTTCATCAGGTTGTCGAGCGCCGACATGACAACGACACGCTGCTGTTCAGCATCGTACTCAAAACCGACATCGCAGTAGTTGCTCCCCGCCAGGATCTTCGGTTCAGGATAGCGATAGACACCGCTGCGTTCTTTGACCAGGCGCACAAACGGCTCGCGCTGGTAGGCTTCACGGTAAATGCTCCAGAGCCGGCGCTCATCCAGCGGTTCGTTGACGAACACATGAGCCGTGACAAGTACACCGCGCACCAGCTCAATAGCCGTTGCCGAGAAAGCGACGGGCTGGTGCAAAACGTCCTGACCTGAGACACGACCAAGCTCTTGCAGCAGCTCGGCGGTGTGGCGGTGGCCGGTGGGCTGGAAGGAACGCACGGCTCCGCTGCGGTCTGGATGATGACTGCCGGCACCCGGCGCTGCGCCAGCTTCCGAAGAGCCGACTTTGGCCTCGGCGACCACCGGAATAGCCGTATTGACGATACCCGCGCGGTAAAGCGGAGCCAGGCCCAGGAGCGCCGTCGTGGCATTGCAGCCGGTGCCGCTGACCAGTGTAGCATCAGCCAGTTCTGCACGATGCAGTTCGGGCAGGCCGTAGACAGCCCCGGCCAGCAGATGCGGCGCAGCATGGGCGACACCATACCAGTGTTCATACAGATCAGGAGAACGCAGGCGAAAATCTGCCGACAGGTCGATGACGCGCGGCGCAATGGCGCGATAGCGCTCGATAGTGCCGGATGAGACGCCATGCGGCAGGCAAAGCAGCAAGATATCACAGGACGATAGGTCGTCTGGATGACAAAAACGGATAGCGCAGAGCTTGCGCAAATTCGGGTGGACGCTATGCACGTAGTGACCGGCATGGCTGCTTGAGGCAACCTGCGTGATTTCTACCTTCGGGTGAAACAGCAGCAGGCGGATCAACTCGCCGCCGGTATAGCCTGATCCACCAACGATTGCGACACGCACACGACCAGTCTGGCTCATCGCACTCCTCCCTGCACCAGGCCGGACCGCGCATGACTTAGAACATAGTCCAGCATAAGCTGAGGAATGTCAACACCGGTTGGCGCAATGCTGTTGCGGAACTCCATCGTAGCGTTGATTTCATTGACCAGCAGACCCCGCTCAGGATCTTCAAAGACATCGACTGCCAGGATGCCGCCGCCGACTGCCTGCGCCGCACGTACACAGAGACTGTCCAGTTCGCGCGTGACCGGGCAATTGCTGGCGACCGCACCACGCGCCGTATTCGTGACCCAGTGGTCGGCGGTGCGATAGATGGCACAGACGGTCTGATCACCAATGACAAAGGCGCGAATATCGCGCTGCGGCTTGGCGATATGCTCCTGGATGTAGTGAAGATGATGCTGGTAGGAGCCAAGCGTCTCCTGGTGTTCAAGCACAGCTTCAGCCGCGTCACGGTCGTTCACACGCGCCAGCAGGCGGCCCCACGAACCGGTAACGGGCTTGAGCACTGCCGGGTAGCCGAGCGTCTCGATGCCACGCAGCGCGCTTGCTGTATCAAAAGCAAGCAGCGTGCGCGGCGTTGGAATGCCGGCGCGCAGCAGCGCCAGCGTGGTTAGCAGCTTGTCGTTACACGTTGCGGTCGTCGTTGGCGGGTTGAAAACCGCGATATTGTGATTCTCCAGAACACAGGCCGCTGCCAGGCCGCGCGATTGGCTCACGCTGCGGCAGAGCACCGCATCGTATGCATACCAGCGCTCGTCGAGACGCTCCAGATCGAACAGCAGATCGCTGTCGTCGATCACATCAAACTCGATGGCACGCCGGCGCAGCGCCTCAAACAACAGCTTCTCTTCAACGCGAATGCGCGAAGTGAGAATTGCTAAACGCATGGGTTATTCTCCCCAGTCTTCTTCAACCTGCGGCGCCAGGCCGACTTCCGGCTGTTCCACATTCAGCACTTCCAGCTCGGCATTACAGTCGGGGCAAAAAACGATCTCGCCCACCATCAAACCTTCGACTGCCACCTCTGCATCGCATTCAGGACAATGTGCCGCCATTCTGTCTTCCTCCTTCGACAAACAAATATCTTCTCTCATCTGATTCTCAACAAAACGCCCTGCATCCTTCTTTTCAGGAGAAGGACGCAGAGCGTTGATTCATCTTTGCTCGCGTGTTACCACCTTCATTCGCCCATACCTCACGATATGAGCCTCAGTGAGTACGCTGTACTCCGGCCCGATCACGGGGGCTTACCGGCTGAGGTCTACTCTCGCTTGCGCGATTTCTTCTCGCAGCGTCAGGGTCTTATTCGCAGCGGTCATATATGGGCTTTGCACCTGCCGCCCACTCTCTACATATGACGGGAACTGCTACTCGTCCCTTCACAGCTTTTGCACTATTCCTTTTTCAAGAGACTTTTGTGGAAGAAAAGATTAGAATGCTTCAGAGAAACAAAAACGCTCTTCACCTTCCACTCTGGGAAGGACGAAGAGCGCGTTTATACGAACTTTCGTGTTACCACCTTCATTCGCCCATACCTCACGATATGAGCCTCAGTGAGTACGC
>JADBKA010000421.1 GCA_014896635.1 Ktedonobacteraceae bacterium | reverse complement strand
CAGCGCGTACTGCCAGTCCGGCGCGAGGCTATAGCGCGCCACGCCATCACCTTCCATCATTGTGGCTTGCTGGAGAAAGAAGTCCGGGCGTAAGAAGACCAGCTTGGCAACGGCCAATCGATCAGTTAAAGATTGCGCAGAGAGTCCCGCTAATGCACATAGCTCGCTCAGTGTATAGCTCGCTCCTTCCTGACACTGGCTGGCTAATGCACGCGCGGAAAGACGTCGTCGTGTGCGGCGCGCAATACGTGAAATTTCGGCTAACACAAGCGGCACAGAACGAGGATCGTCGATGATCTCCTGTGGTGCAGGCCCCAGCACATCCAGAATGGCAGCAAAGGGATAGCGCGTGCGTTCAAAGGCTGCGCCCTTTGGGAACTGCACACGGATAGTCGCCCCTGGCTCAATCGCCTTACAATAGACCGCCTTCGAGATGTCCGAGCGCACGGCGAGAAAGAGGATCTGCCCGACCAGTTCGCTAAAAATGTCTTCCGGCGTCTCCTCTTCCTGCCCACGCACACGGAAGGCTTCCTCCAGCGCGTGCTGGCGCACAAAGTATCGCTGATCGGCGTCTTCTGCCAGCACGTCCAGAATATCCTGCGTCGTCTCGCCGGTTGCCTCACCGTACCAGACCGCCGCCAGCTCGCGCGCCGTAACAATACGCAGGGTTGGTATCTCACGCACGGCACTCCACAATACCGGCAAATGCTCATAATCGAAGCGTTGCCCTTGCCCGATATTTACCGGCAGCACCGGTAACGTCTCGACTTTGCCCAATGAAGCCTTCGCCTTTGCCACCCGTCCGCCTGTGAGTTCCAGCGCGGCACCATTATCCGGCAGCAAAACTTCGGTTCCAACCAGCAGGGAATGCAAGGCCGCGCGCGCCTCCGGGTCGCCATGTACCAGCGCAACTTGACGTGGTTTAAGTGCCGCCGCATACGCCGCCAGTTCGCTGCCATCGGCATGCGCGCTCAAGCTATATTTCGCTACCTTGCAACGTACCGCCACCTGCTGACCACTCAGGTCGAGCGTATCGCTGCGCTTTTCAGCCAGGTCAAGCAATTTTTTCCCCGGCGATTCTTCGTCCTGGTAGCCAGTAATCAAGATCGCGGCGTTCTCTTGCTCGGCCAGACGGGCCGCATACCACACGCTCGGCCCACCTGTCAGCATACCGCTACTGGAAAGGATGCACGCAGGCGGGCCTGCCAGAATACGCAAGCGCTCGCGCTCATTCTCGACAAATTTGACGTTCGCGCCGGTAAAGGGCAGATAGCCCTTGCGAATCTGACGCTGCAAGGTCGGTGTCAACGCTTCAGGGATCAGTTGATAGGTGTTACAGACGCGGCGCACCAAGCCATCAACATAGATAGGAAAGGCTGGTATCTGCCCACGCTCCTGAGCCGCCTGCAAGAGCAGCAGTATCTCCTGGCCACGTCCCAGGCCAAAGCACGGGATCAACGTATGCCCGCCGTTAGCAATCTGCTCGGCAACAGCCTGCGCCAGCCGCAACTCTTCGCTCTGCCTATTAGGGTGCAGACGCGCGCCATAGGTCGATTCAAGCACCAGCAGATCACAACGATCCATCACAGGCGGCACAGCCCCCAGCACCGTGCGTTGCGGCGTGCTGCTGATGTCACCGGAGATGACTAACGCGCCGTCCTTGCTACTAAACCCGATGCTCATGGCACCCGCGATATGACCGGCGCGTCCCGTTGAGATAGTAATATTTGCTAACTGTGGCAGAGTAAACGTTTCGCCGACTGGAATAGGGCGCACCATCGTCAACATGCCACTGACCAGTGTTTCGGGATAGAGCGGTATCTCCATCTCTTCCGCCGCGCGCCTGGCCATAATTCTGAGCGCATCCGCCAGCATCACTTCCATCAAAAGCGCGGTGCCACGTGAGGCAAAGATAGGTGTCGTTGGAAAGGCCCGATGCAGCAGGGGCAAGGCTCCTATATGGTCGG
>JADBKA010000112.1 GCA_014896635.1 Ktedonobacteraceae bacterium | reverse complement strand
CTACCTTTTGTGGCGATTCCGCTCTTGCAAGCATATGGACCCCTGGCCGTTTTCAGCGGCTCTGCGGTGATTCTGGGCATTCTCTGCTTCGATGTGGGATTGCTCGGTCCTGCCAGCACAGGGAAAAGCCTGGAGCACATTGCCCACTAGTGCAGAAGTACAGGATGTGACGCTGTTTAGCATCACGCTCTGTGGGAAGCGGCGACCTGTGCTGCGTAATCTATGATACTGCGCACACGTGTGCCGAAAGTGGCAAAACGTTCGTCCTGTGTCTGCCCGCGCTTCCAGCGTACATAGATCTGCTGAATGATCACCGCCAGCTTGAAATAGGCAAACGCCATGTAGAAGTGCAGAGAGGAGAGATCGCGCCCGCTTTGCTGGCTGTAGCGCTGCATAAACTGCTCGCGGTCCAGGAAGCCGGGCAGGCTCGTCACGGCTGGCAGGACCGTCTGGAGTTCTTCGGGATCATTTTTATTGACCCAGTAGCTCAGTGTGACGGCAAGATCGAAGAGCGGGTCGCCGATAGTTGCCATCTCCCAGTCCAGCACAGCGATGACTTTTGCCAGGTCGTGTCGATCCAGCAGCATGTTGTTGAGTTTGAAGTCGTTATGGATCAAGGTAGGTGGTGGGCTGACTGGCACACGCTCGCTCAGCCAGCGCACAAGGAATTCGACCTGGGGAATCTCGTCGGTGCGGGCGCGGGAGTAGCGTTCAATCCATCCTCTCACCTGGCGCGCGAGAAAGCCGTCGGGATGGCCGAGAGAGCCGAGTCCGGCAGCCTGCCAGTCGATACGATGGATCTGGACGAGCGTATCAACGACGGTATGCGAGATGCGGCGGCAGAGTTCCGGCGTCGGGTCGATGCCAGCGGGGAAGCCGTCATTAATGACGAAGCCTTTGCGCCGCTCCATCACGTAGAAAGGAGCGCCGATGGTACTCTGGTCACTGCTGCAAAAGTAAGGACGGGGCGCCAGCGGGAAAACAGGATGGATCTTTTGCAGCAAGCGGCATTCGCGTTCCATATCGTGCGCTTTTGGTGCGACGGGACCGAGCGGCGGGCGGCGCAGGACGCCTTCCCAGTTACCGATGCGCAGCAGGTAAGTCAGATTCGAGGCCCCGGCGGGAAACTGGCGCACTAGCAACTGGTCATCACTGAGACCGGCGATATGCTCGCGCAGGCACTGTTCTACTTTCCGGCTGTCAAAGGATTCTCCAGGACGAATCTCGATGGTATCTTTGTCGATACACATAGCGTGCTCCCTCTCTCGCGTTTTTTGCTGGTAAGCTTTATTGTATCACAGCAGCAATCCCTCTAGTATAGTTGTAGCGGATCGGCGGTGCCGCTTTTACAACAGGCCGGCTGAGCGTCTATAATAAATTGTACTGCATTGTATTGTCCACATATTTCAAAGGAGAACGGTGATGACACAGCCTGCACAACTGACGTATGAGCAGACCAGTGACCAGTACGCGCCCAGGAAAGAGGATAGATTCAGCTTTGGTCTCTGGACGGTGGGGAATCGCGGACGAGATCCTTTCGGCGATTTTGTACGTCCGGACCTCGACCCAGTGCATGCAGTGAAGAGGCTGGCCGAACTGGGTGCATGGGGCGTGAACTTGCACGACAACGACCTGGTGCCATTCGATGCGACGCCTCAGCAGCGGGAGCGTATTGTGCGTGACTTCAAGCAGGCGCTCAACGATTACGGCCTGGTGGTGCCGATGGCAACCACCAATCTCTTTTATCATCCCATTTTCAAAGATGGAGCGTTCACAGCGGTCGATCCTGGCGTCCGCGCTTTCGCGCTACAAAAAACGATGCGGGCGATTGACCTGGGTGTTGAGCTTGGCGCGAAGACGTATGTTTTCTGGGGCGGACGTGAGGGCGTCGATGCTGAGGCCAGCAAAGATGCTGTGACTGCCATCAAGCGCATGCGCGATGCCATCAACTTCCTCTGCCAGTATGTGATCGACAATGGCTATGATCTGCGTTTCGCACTGGAGCCGAAGCCGAACGAGCCGCGTTCCGATACCTACTTTCCCACCATCGGCCATATGCTCGCCTTCATCTATACACTCGACCATCCAGAGATGGTCGGCCTCAACCCGGAGTTTGCGCATGAGCAGATGGCGGGGCTGAATTTCGTTCACGGCGTTGCGCAGGCGATTGAGGTCGGGAAACTATTCCATATCGATCTCAATGATCAGAAAGGACCTCGCTTCGACCAGGATCTGCGCTACGGCAGCGAGAATATCAAAACTTCGTTCTTCCTGGTACGCCTGCTGGAAAACTCTGGTTACAGCGGACCACGTCATTTCGATGCACATGCCCTGCGCACTGAAGACGAGCAAGGCGTATGGGATTTCGCGCTTGGCTGTATGCGTACCTACAATATGCTCAAGGAGAAGGCGCGCCGCTTTGATGCCGATCCAGAAGTGCAGCAGTTGCTCAAAGAGGTGAACAGCGGGAATGCCACGTACGAAGCGTTGTGGAGTAACGTGCAGCAAGGATACAGCAAAGATCTGGCGCACCGGCTGAAGGAGACGCAATTCGACATTGCGGCGCTGGCAGCGCGTGGCTACAAATACGAGCGGCTCGACCAGCTTACCGTCGAGCACATCCTCGGCGTACGCTAGGGTCGCCAGGAACCGAGATTAAGGATGCCTCCTGGTGCAGTAAAAAGCCTTCCGGGGATGGCCGGAAGGCTTCGCCAGAAAGAAGTGAGGGTCGATGCAATTATCTGCTATTTTTGAACTGTCGGTACCGCTGGCGGTGTAGGAGTGGGTGGAGTAACGGTCGGCTTACCTTTGCCATGATCATTGCCGCCCTGCTGACCATTGCCACCGCTACTACCACCGTTATCGCCATTGTTGCTGCCGTTGCCACTGTTACTCTGCGGAGTGGCATCGGCGTTGTTCTCGTGGCCGGGCTGATAGTTGGGAATGTTCGTTGTGAGACATCGCATGAGCGGAGTCGTGCCACAGCTCTTGAGCGCATCGGCCACGTATGTCTGTACGTTAGCGTCGCTGAGCTTTCCCCCGTTATGGGTTGCTAAATATCGAGCATAGGTCAGGAGCAGATCGACCTCGCCGTAGCCGTACACATGGCTGGTCGTGACGGAGGCGCCGCTGGAAGTGGTACCGTGAAAGTTTCCTTTATGCAAGGCACAGAGCGTTTTGATGCTATTGCTATCGTCCGCTGTACTCAGAGTAAATTTGCCGGCCAGCCGTTGGGCATCGGGGAGACCCGGGCAGTCTTTCGCCTGCTTATTCTGCCCGGCATCCGGTGTCGCAGTCTTTCCTTTGCCGGCGGCGTTGCCCGACTGATCCTGTACGCTGGTAGGGGTGGCATGCCCGACGATTGTCTGGATTACCTGTTGTCCTGGTGGGGTAGCTGAGGCAGCCGCAGCCGCGCCCCCCGCGACAGCCACGCTGACAAGCGCAACAATGAGAAATTTTCCCTTCAGTAAGCCACTGATCAGACTACCGAAATTCATGGATCTGTACATCCTTCGTTTTTATATTCCTGCAAGTAGTGCCTGTCGGAGGGATATCAGTTCTCATGGGCAGCAGAACCATCTCACCCTCTGACAGCCCTCTCGCAAACATAGTTGCTCTACCCCTGCTAAAAGTTACGGCCTGTGGCATAAATTTTTCTCCTTCAGACAAACTGGCTATATTGACACTCTTTTACACTGAACCGTAACCCCGGTACGCTAAAGTGCAACTAAGAGAAAGGGGAGATCTTCCTGCCGGATGGCCGAAGAGCATAGGAAAATCAGAGCCGAACTGCAATTTCTATGCCTCTGTCCTGTTGAAGAGCACGCTCCCCCAATTTCTAAGGAACCCTGTCTATCCTGGGGGGAAGGGATTCATGTTTTCCAGGTGGCGTAGTGCTGAAAATAGCTCAGCCGGTCAGGATGGCCGGCTGCCGGATTTTCGCCGTGTGCTGGAACAGGCGCGGCGTGGCGATGCTGAGGGCCTGAGCGTGCTATATCGCTCTTTTCTTCCGGGTGTTTTTGCCTATATTGCCGCGCGCGTTCCTGATCGTGCTACAGCAGAGGATCTGACATCTGACGTATTTTTGGAGATGGTTGAGGGTATCGGTCGGCTGCGTGCGAGCGAGGAAGCTGGCGTAGCCGCATGGCTGTTTCAGATCGCACGCATAACGGTGGCGAGCTATTATCGGAAGCGCGAGAAACTGCCAGCAACTGTTTCGCTTGATGCGGCTTTGCTGGATACAACAGATGACGAAAATTCTATGCTTTTTACCGGCCAGCCTGGCGCCGACCCGGTGAATCTGGCAGAGGCGCGCGACGAGTGGCACGTCGTGGTTAAGGCGATAAACATGCTGACCGAAGAACAGCGCCAGGTGCTGATTGGCCGTTTGATTCTGGGATATGATGTGGCGACGGTGGCAAAAATGATCGGAAAAAAAGCTAACGCCGTCAAGGCGCTGCAATTTCGCGCTCTGAACGCTTTGCAGCGCCTGCTCGGCAGAGAACAGGAAGGCGCTACCAGCAGTCGCACGCGCCAGGGGGGAAGAATGCTATGAAATCACAGCCTGAACGTTTGAATGATTGGCTCGAAAGGCAGCGTGCATCTGGCAGCGGTGAACACAATGGCCTGTCCGGCAAACTCACGGGGGTTGATCTCTCGCAGAACCACTCGCAGAACCATGCTGATCCAGACCTGGCGGAAGTGGAAGAGCTGGCCGCCCTGGCGAGCCGTCTCCAGTCCTTGCCGCAGTTGCGCCCTGATGCTGATTTCGCTCTCCGCCTGGAGCAGCGCATGCTGGCCCACGCGCGGATTCGAGCGGCGCAAAGGACGCAGAGCCGTAAGCACTTCAACTGGTTCTTTCCGCGCCTGGGCATGGCTCCTGCCACCGGCGTACTCCTCGGCGTATTCCTACTGCTTGTGCTGGCAACGGGCGCGCTGCTGGCCGCTGCACATGCCGCAGACGCGGAGAATCCGCTGACAGTCGTAACTGACTGGAGCAAGCATTTTGGCACTGATGGGCGAATAGAACAGATCAAGCAAGAGAGCCAGAAAATCCAGCAGCAGCTCAAGATGCTTGCTACTCTGGCAAATCGAGCGCACGCGAAGAGTTACCGCGAGGCTCTGGCACAACTGGACCGGCAGCTCACTGCTCTGGGACGAGATGTGAATGCTCTCCCGCCCGGCCCTGATCGAGACCGCATGAGCCGCGAGTTCGCCACGTTAAAAAACGATGTGCGCCAGGCTTTGCACACCCTGTTACTGCGCCTGGACATACCTGAGCGCCTGATCACAACGGATGAGTTAGCTAAACTGGGCGATAGCAGCGTTCCTCGTCTGATAGCGGTGAAAGTGCAGCAGACGATGGTCGTGATTACCGGTGAGAATATCCGACCGGGCGCACAACTGCTGCTGGATGATCAGCTTGTAACGGCAAGCAGTTCGTTACGTGATGGGGCATATGTTTTTGTCGTGGACCTGTCCGGCAAACCGGCACCACAGAGCGCAGGTATCATGAATACCGATGGCACTGCCGCTGCACTTTCTCTCTCTCCCGGCCAGAATAACGGGGATATGAACGGCAATAGTGGCAATAACGGCAAAGGACGTGGCGATCAGAACAATAACGGGAATGGGAATGCTCAGAATACCAATGGGGGGAACAATAATAGGAATGGCGCTGGCAATACCAACGGGCAGAAAGGTGGGAGCGATCATGGCAGGGGCAAACCCACGCCCTCACCCACGCCGCCCCCCACATCATGAGCAGGCCCTCTGACATCCTCTGGCCTTGTGAGGCGGGCGGAAGCGTAGAGGATGAGATCTTGCCATTCATAAAGCAAGAGAAGATGCATCAAACCACAAATATTGTAGCTACAACATTCATGGCGAATACCCACGATTCGTTAAGCTTCCCCCACTTCTGCCCGTGCTGAACTGCCTCGGATCGAGGAGAAAAAAGCGACGTGCGGAAAAGCTTGTCTGAATCGGCTTCTCAGGATATACTAGAGATGTGACAGTTGGAAAAGTCTGGGATTCTCGCCTGGGGTTGAAACTCATGTTTAGCACACAAATATTGACATTTGTGGCAATTGCCGCGATCCTGACAATCACGCCAGGCCCGGATACCATGCTCGTCATACGCAACGTGCTGGCGCGTGGACGTGGAGCGGGACTGCTCACGGCCGGCGGCGTCTGTTCGGCGCTCTTCTGCCATGCAACGCTGTCGGCGCTGGGCCTCTCGATCATCCTCGTTCGTTCTGCCGCGCTCTACGAGACAGTGAAACTGCTGGGCGCTGGCTATTTGCTCTTTCTCGGCTGCCGTTCACTCTGGCAGACGCTGCGCACTCCTCGTGACACTCCCCATGACACTCCCCGTGACACTCCTCGTGACACTCCTCGCGACACTCCTCGCGCATCCACGCAGGAGGCGCAGCAACTTCTCTCCGCCACATCGAATCCTTCTCAATACGCGGGTCGGTGGCGCTCCATTCGCGAGGGATTTCTGTCGAACATCCTGAATCCGAAAGTTGCCGTTTTTTACCTGGCTTTTTTGCCGCAGTTCATCAGCGCCGGCGATCCTGTGCTGCTCAAATCGCTGCTGCTGGCAGGCATTCACTTCGTCATGGGCATCGCCTGGCTCTCGCTGGTCAGCATCCTTGTCGGCTGGATTCGCAGCTTGTTGACGCATCCAACTGTACGGCGGGGACTGGAAGCCGTGACGGGGCTGGTGCTCATCGGCTTTGGCATCCGGCTGGCTCTGGAACGACGCTAAGGATCAGAAGTGAGACTTCGAGGAGAAAGAGCTACAGGATAAGAATGAGTAATGATGGAAAACAAACAATTGCGCATCGTCATAGGAGTCGCCTTGCAGGATGCCGGCGAGGCCACGCGCGCTCTGGAAATTGCGTGCGGCATACGCGACTTTTGCCCGGCAGGCTGGAGCGTTGACATCATCTTTCTCTCTCATGGCAGCCTGTTTGCTCATATGATCACGGATGCCGGCTTCACTATATATGATTGTTCTCCCAGATTTCACGGTAGGAATTTCCGCGAGGACCTCAAGACGCAGTTTCCTGAGCTGGCCGGCGACGTCAGTATCGCGCGCGATGTAATTCTTGGGGAGAGGGCGGCATTGCAAGAGCTGAAACCTGATCTGGTGATTTACGGCTTCTGGCCCTTCACCAACATCGCGCGCCGCATGCAGGGCATTCCCGGCATCTGCTTTCTGCCACTGCCGCTACACCAGTCCGTTGTGGGTTCTGCTTTGCTCCAGGACGTGCCGGACACGATAAAGCCACTTACATCCCTACCGCTTGCTGTACGCCGCACCCTCGTCAAGCTGATTCCAGCACGGGTCAAGACCAATGCACCGGGTTTCAGACAGCGCTACATATGCCGTGCGGCAGAAGCTGCCAGCTGGACAGGCCCGCCACTCAACAACCTCTTTGACCTCTTGCAGGCTGACCTCACGCTTGTCATCGATCTGCCCGAATTTTATGTGTCGGCTACGCTGCCGGCGAACTTCCGCATCACCGGGCCGCTCTACGCCTCGGCGGCGTCTGAAACTCCCCTGGACCCGGCAATCCTGCGCCTGTTCGACCCGGCTGAACGCCGACCAAAAATCTTTTGCACAATGGGCAGTTCTGGCATAAAAGAGCATTTACTGGCAGCCATCACGGCGCTGACTTCAGGAAAGGGGACGGCGTGGAACAGCGTGATTCTGGTGCCGCCCACAATCTGCCCGCTTGAAGAGGCGCTGGCGCATGCTGGCGACCACCCCCATGTCTATCTCACCGACGCATTTGTCCCCGCGCCCAGGGTGAACGCCCTGGCGGATATCGTTGTCTGTCACGGGGGCCAGGGGACTGTGCAGACGGCGCTGGCAAGTGGCACACCACTTGTGGGCGTAGCGATGCAGATGGAGCAGCAGATCAACCTCGATCACCTGGTAGTGGCCGGTACTGCCATCCGTATCCCTATCCACCGCTGGCAGCCGGCGGCCATCCAGGCGGCTGTAGAGCGAATCATCACTCACCTATCCTACCGCGAGAAAGCGCGCAGGCTCCAGCAGCGCATCAACAGCATGGACGGCAGGAAGGAGATCGCACTCAGAATCTGGAAGTTTGTTTTGGGGTAAAGAGAACCTCAACCCTCTTGACAAAGGTGATATACTGGTTGTCGTGGAGAGGTCGCATAGTGGCCTAGTGCGGCGGTTTGCTAAACCGCTGAGGGAGCAATCCCTCCGAGAGTTCGAATCTCTCCCTCTCCGTGTGTAAACCTGTGAGCAGGCAATAGCCATAAGCCGGGCCATAGGGGCGTAGCTCAACTGGCAGAGCACCCGTCTCCAAAACGGGTGGTTGGGGGTTCGATTCCTCTCGCCCCTGTCGCAAATACTCCCTGAAACTTCTCAGGGAGTATTTGTTTTATGCTGGCTTACTACACGGCATCTCACCGCATTCCCATGACCTGCGCCTGCTCCTGGTGCATAAATGCTTCCTGCGCGCGTGCATCGTGCATGGCGATCAGGGTGATCTCAGGATGGCGCAGCGCGAACGTGTGCAATTCGATCAGCGTCTGGCGGGCCGTCGCATCATCGCTCGTCACCATTGACCACATCAGCGGATGCATCGTCGCCGGACGCAGATAGTTCTCGGCCACCCAGGCCGCATCGCCGAGCAGGAAGAGACGCGAACCATTGGCGCGGTTGATGAACATACCTACCTGGCCGGCGGTATGCCCTGGCAGAGGCACCAGCACAATCGAGCCATCACCAAAGAGATCAAAGCTGCAACGGAATCCTTCATACGCGGGACCCTCGCAAGCAAAAAATTTCAGCGGATTATCACCCATCAGACGCGCGATCAGCCCGTTTCCTTGCTCTAACAATCCTTGCTGGCGGGCAGCATCGTACTCGATTCTGTTCACGCGCAGCGGCACCTCCGGCAGATCGGGAATTCCACTGACATGATCGAAGTGCAGGTGCGAAAGCAGTACAAAATCCAGATCTGCAGGACGCAGATTCAAAAGACGCAGGTGCTCCGCAAGCGGCTGCTCAAGCGTAAAACCGCCGAGCGTATTGCGAAAAATAAACGGCTGATCTTTGATCATCGCCTTGATGGATGCGCACAACCCCGTATCGTAGAGAAAAGTAGCCCTGGGATGGTGTACTAGCACGGCAGAGTATGCCAGGGTACGCGGAACCAGCGACAGCGCGCCTCGCACCGCCACCAGTTCAGGAACTGTAATGCTCCCACAACGCAAAAAAGCGATCTCGATAGAGGGCATTGTTGTCAGATCGGGAGTTTCCTGCTCGACCACATGTACAGCCGGTACCGCAAAACGTTGCGGCAAGAAGCTTTTCACAACCATGCCAGTACCTAGAACTGCAAGTGAGAGTCCCCCAAGTTTTAACCAGTCACGCCATTTCATTTTAGATTCCTCCTGATTCGCTCGCGCTCGAAGTACCTCAACCGAGTTGTGAGGGGATGGGGGTCCAGGGGGCGGTCGCCCCCTGGCGGGGCGCGCCGGGTCCCCGCTTTTTCCCCATTCCCTAAAAGGTGTGTTGAAAAAGCACTAGCAAGATGCTCTATCAATCATATCACCAGAAGCCTTTGGCGGGTTTGTCTTCTTTCCCGGCCACTAAGACGTGTTATACAGGAACCAGTTGGACAAAACTGTGCAATTGATAGAGCGGCTCTCACCAGAAAGGAGAACGTCTATGGCAATGCAAAATTCCAGGGATCTTTTTATCCACGAGATGAGCGATATGTACGATGCTGAGCAACGCATTTTGCAGATACTGCCGGCGATGGCGCAGGAGTGCAACCAGCCGCAGGTACAGAATGTCTTGCGCCAGCACGAGCAGGAGACGCGCCAGCAGATTTTGAACCTGGAGCAGTGCTTCCAGATCCTGGGCGCGCAGCCTGACCGTACAGTCTGCTACGCCATTGCAGGAATGAAGCAGGAACATGACGCCTTCCTCAAAGAACAGCCGCCGGCTGAGCTGCTGACGATGTTTGATCTGAGCGGCGCCTCCAAGACCGAGGCGTATGAAATCGCCTCGTATCGCGGGCTGATCGACAAGGCTCTGTTGATGGGCCAGCAGCAGTGTGCTCAGCTCTTACAGCAGAATCTGCGTCAGGAAGAGGCCATGATGCAGCGTGTTGAGCAGATCGGGCATCAACTTGGCCAGCAGATGGCAATGCAGGCACCGCGCATGCAGCCCCCCTATACCGGGCGGCCGCCGTACACGCAGACGCCCCCACCGTCAGCCCCGTAAAAGAAGAGAAGAAAGGATTTTCGCTCTTTTTTGTCTGCAAAAAAGAGCGCTCTACATTTGCTGTAGAGCGCTCTTTTTCTATTGTAACTCACGTATCTCGCCTATGCCGTCTGGATGATCGGCAGGGCCTCGACGACAATCTTGCCATCGCGCACCTTCAGGACAGCCGTCTGGCCGCTGGAGATCTCGCCGGCCAGCAGAGCATCGGCCAGTGCGTCATCGACGTAGGTCTGGATGGCCCGGCGCAGAGGCCGTGCGCCATACTCCTCGTCGGTACCTTCCTTAAGCAGGAAGTCGCGCACTTCGTCGGTGATCTCCAGGCTGATCTCCTGGTCGCTCAGGCGATTGCGCACCTGGCTGAGCAGCAGATCGACGATCTGGTAAAGTTCGTCCTTGCCGAGCGAATGGAAGACCACGATCTGGTCGATGCGGTTGATGAACTCAGGGCGGAAGGTCCGCTTGAGATTCTCCATCGCCTTCGAGCGCAGCACTTCGTGCTGCTCGTCGCGGTTCTCCACCGCACCTTTAGCCGAGAAGCCGATGCGCACAGCTCGCTTCATCTCGGCGGTGCCGGCATTACTGGTCATGATCACGATGGTGTTCTTGAAGTCTACCGTGCGACCCTGCCCGTCGGTCAGGCGTCCATCATCCATGATCTGCAATAGCGCGTTGAAGACTTCAGGATGCGCCTTCTCCACCTCGTCCATCAGGATCACGCTGTATGGGCGGCGGCGTACCTGCTCGGTGAGCTGTCCGCCCTCTTCGTGGCCAACGTAGCCCGGCGGGCTACCAAACAGGCGAGCGACGGTATGCGGCTCCATGTATTCCGACATATCGAGACGGATCATGTTCTCCTCGCCGCCGAACAGCTCGGCTGCCAGAGCCTTCGCCAGTTCCGTCTTGCCGACACCGGTCGGACCGAGGAAGAGGAACGAACCAATCGGGCGCTTCGGATCTTTCAAACCGGCGCGCGAGCGGCGAATGGCGCGTGCGACCGCGCTAATCGCCTCGTCCTGGCCGATGACGCGCTTGCGCAGATCAGCTTCCAGGTTGCGCAGGTTCTGGCGTTCGCTCTCCAGCATCTGGCTGACCGGCACACCGGTCCAGTTCTCGACCACATGCGCGATGTGCTCCGGCGTTACGATCAACGAGATCGTATTATCCTTCGCCTCGGCGCGCGCCTTCTCCAGCTTTTGCAGCGTCACCAGCTCTTGCTGGCGCATGAGCGCCGCCCTCTCATAATCCTCGGCGTTGGCTGCGGCCTCTTTCTTCGCCTGGATGTCAGCCAGTTCTTTCTCCAGATCGGAGATCAGCGTTGGACTGACGATCCCCTTCTCGGTCGCTTCCAGGCGCAGAGCGGAGCCTGCCTCGTCCATCACGTCGATGGCCTTGTCAGGCAGGAAGCGGTCGTTGATATAGCGGTCAGACAGTTTCACAGCGGCCTCGATGGCCTCATCGGTGATGCTCACTCCGTGATGTGCCTCATAGTTTGGTCGCACCGTTTGCAACATCTCGATGGCCTCTTCGACTGTTGGCTCACCGACCATTACCGGCTGGAAACGGCGCTCCAGTGCGGCATCCTTCTCAATCTTGCGGTACTCATCCAGTGTGGTCGCGCCGATACAGCGCAACTCGCCACGTGCCAGCGCAGGCTTGATCATATCGCCGGCGCCGACGGCACCTTCGGCAGCTCCTGCACCGACGACAGTATGAATCTCATCTATAAAAACTATCGTATCGGGGTCCTGGCGCAGCTCTTCCAGAATGGACTTGATGCGCTGCTCAAACTGGCCCCGGAACATCGCCCCGGCAACCATGCCGCCAATGTTCAGTGAAACAATGCGCTTCCCTCGCAGTGAGGTTGGCACATTGCCCTCATGAATGCGGCGAGCCAGTTCCTCAACGATAGCGGTCTTTCCAACGCCTGGTTCACCAATCAACACGGGGTTATTCTTCTGGCGACGGCCAAGAATCGTGATAACGCGACGCGATTCTCGCTCACGGCCTGCGGCAGGATCAAGCTTTCCTTCAGCGGCCTCGGCGGTCAAATCACGCC
The DNA here is from genome assembly GCA_014896635.1 of Ktedonobacteraceae bacterium. The sequence continues at coordinate 1,968 of JADBKA010000112.1, read as the reverse complement.
CATATTGATCCAGCGTCGGGGTTCTACTCTGTTTCTGGCGTTCAGCAGTGGCAGTATTGACTCCGCCAGCGGCAGAGGCGGCAGCGTTGGAGTTCGCAGAGAACCCGAAAGGAGAATTGGGCATGCCCTCAAAGCCGCCCATCTGACCCATCGCGTTCATCAGTTCCTCAACGCACGACTGGCACAGGTAATGCGATACCCGCTTACCGTTGACCATCTCATCGACACGCACACGGGCGGGATTCTTTTGACATCGTTCACATTTCATAATATATGCATGCTCCTCAATCCATAGGGAATCTAGCTGTTCAATACCATCGCCTTAGCAATCTCCCCCGGTGATTGCCAGAGTATATCATATTCAGCACTCGTTTGTCTAGCACTCTTCCCCATTGATTGCTAACTTCACAATTTATAACAGAGGGGAGTGCTCACTTATTCCGATCCGCACCGTAATTATATCCTCTCACCGGTGCAGGCGGAAGCGCCGCCATATTTGCTATTCTATATACGTAATGCGTAACAAAAGGACGCACAGAGACATTCCATAAAGGGCTTTTCTCGAAGACCCTTTTCTACCGGCATTTGCCGTCTTATGAAGAGAGAAATATGATAGACTGGAAGGGAAAGATGGTATGGTATGCCACAAAGAGAAAGGCTGGTCAACGATGGATTTCGCTTATTCCGAAAAAGTCAATGCGCTGCGGCAGCGCCTGCTCGATTTTATGGATCGCTTTATTTATCCGCATGAGCAGACATACCAGGAGCAGATTCGAGCTTCTGGCAACCCGCATCATCATGCCGAGATCATTGATGAGTTAAAGATAAAAGCCAGGCAGGCCGGACTCTGGAATCTTTTTTTGCCGGATGAGGAGTATGGGGCGGGCCTGGCGAACCTGGAATATGCACCACTGGCCGAGATCATGGGCCGCGTCTTCTGGGCCTCGGAAGTCTTTAACTGCTCGGCGCCTGATACAGGCAATATGGAGATTCTGGCGCAGTTCGGTACACCGCAGCAGAAGGAGCGCTGGCTCAGACCACTGCTGGACGGCGAGATCCGCTCAGCCTTCGCCATGACCGAACCCGACGTCGCCAGTTCCGACGCGACGAATATCCAGCTCACCATCCGGCGCGACGGGAACGACTATGTCTTGAACGGGCGCAAATGGTGGATCTCAGGAGCGGCGCGCGAACGCTGCAAGATCTTCATCGTGATGGGCAAAACCGCTCCCGATCATCCTGACCGCCATCGCCAGCAGAGTATGATCCTGGTGCCGCGCGATGCTCCCGGCGTTACAGTCGTACGCAGCCTGCCGGTGATGGGCTATCTGGACAACGAAGGGCATTGTGAAGTGACCTTTGACAACGTGCGCGTGCCGGTGGAGAATCTGCTGGGAGAAGAGGGCAGCGGCTTTGCCATCGCACAGGCACGACTTGGCCCAGGTCGTGTCCATCACTGTATGCGTTCAATCGGTGCGGCGCAGCGCGCGCTGGAATTAATGTGCCAGCGTGCAGCTTCACGCATCGCTTTTGGCAAGCCGCTGGCCGAGCAGGGCATGGTGCAGGACTGGATTGCGCGCTCGCAGATCGAGATCGAGCAGGCCCGCCTGCTCACACTCAAAGTGGCCTGGATGATCGACCAGCAGGGAAAGAAGGCTGCGCAGAACGAGATCGCCATGATCAAAGTGGTCGTGCCTGAGGTGCTGACGAACGTGGTGAACCGTGCTATCCAGATATTCGGAGCGGCGGGCCTGTGTGATGATTTTCCCCTGGCCCTGATGTGGGCGCATGGGCGCGCCATGCATATTGTCGATGGTCCCGACGAAGTACACAAGCGCGCTCTGGCAAAAGCCATCGTCCGCCAGCTCGCACAATAGCAGAGATGGGAGTGTTCCCCATAAGCGTCAACTGAACAGAAAAGGGGAGGTCCAGGAGGCTTTGCCCCCTGGCGGGGCTTCGGGGGTGTCC
>JADBKA010000111.1 GCA_014896635.1 Ktedonobacteraceae bacterium | reverse complement strand
CTGATCCAGACCGGGCGCTTTGTACTGCAATACGAACCCTGCAACCTGGTCGAGTTGTGCCAGCAGGTACTCGATGAATTTACCTGCGGCACCAGCCCGCAACCAGAAGTCAGCAGTGGAGAGGAAGACCGCCTGGAGATTATCGCCGATATCGACCAGCGGCGTATGAGTCAGGTACTGCTCAACCTGCTCTCTAACGCGCGCAAATACTCGGCGAAAAATACGCCCATCACACTCATACTGAGCTATCAACAGCACGAAGCCAGCATCGCCGTGCAGGATCGCGGCGTCGGCATTCCACCTGAGGCGCTCTCGCACATCTATGAGCAGTTCTACCGCGTGCCGGGCATCGACGTGCAGCAATCAGGCTCCTCACCCGGTCTGGGCCTGGGACTCTACATAGCAAAGGCCATCGTCACACAACACGGCGGCCATATAACAGTCGAGAGCACACCCGGACAGGGTAGCATCTTCACCATCGCGCTGCCCGCACATGCCCGCCCGGCCTCCTTCGCCCGCGAAACGGACACCGATACCCCTCTTTTCCAGGTGGCCTGGACCTTTACGCCAGCGTAGCAAAGGCCCTTCTGGAATCCCCCTTGCTATTCCAATTCAGGTAGCTGGTGCGCGGCGTAGACTCGTTCAACAATTGCCGTTTCTTCGTCGGTCTCGAATTGCCTGTAAAGCAAGCGTGTGAAATTGAGCAGTGCGTCGTGCAACTGGCATCGCTCCTGCTCGCCGAGATGACGGAGCCGCTCCCTGACCATGTGCTCTCTGGCGTTGATAACGGCCTGGCGCAGAAGCCGGCCCTGCTCCGTGAGCACGACCCGCGTGTAACGTCTGTCTCCTGCCTTGCCGCGCCTGCGCACAGCCCATCCTGCACTTTCGAGCTTATCGACAATACCCGTCACGTTGCTCTTGTCGCACATCAGGAGTTTCGCTAACTCGCTGAGCGAACGTCCCTCTGGATCTGCCAGGTGGACCAGCGCCCATGACTGCGTGGTGGTCAGGCCAAAGCGCCGCATCAACTGCTGGTCACATACATCCAGGTGGATGAACGCCTGTGAGATCAAGCGGTAAATATCCTGGTCCAGTCTGTCGATCTCTATATGCTCTTCATTTTCAGTAATAGCCATTCGCTCCTCTTCTCCTCATAAATTCTGTCAGAGCCTTTCAGTTTTCCCTTATTCTTTCTTTCCAGTAAAAAATAAGAAGTGAGCGAGATCCCTTGCAGTTTGCCTTCTCTCAAAGACTGAAAAGCTTGCATAACACCTGTATTTTTGATTGACAATTCAACTATTTAGCAGGTGACAATATTGTAACCGATTTTGCTAGAGAGGGCAAACCGCGTTGCTGCTATACTACTACTGCTGCTGTTGCCGGGGTGGCATCGGCTCAGGATACTGCGCCTGTGGTTGCTCATAACTGGTCGAAGGGGACGGATACTGGTACTGGCCTTCCCCTTCCTGGTCACTTTCGGGTTGCACAGCCGGAGATGAGGATGCCGGCGCTTTGTAGCCCTGCTCATAAGGCTGGTATGCCGGCTCTGTCGGTTGCTGAGGCGGCTCAGGCGGCTGTGAGGGCTGGTAGTATGGTGTCTGGGGTACTCGGGACGTCTGAGACGGCTGGTAATATGGCTGCTGCTGATCCGGCGCAGCGGCGAAGAGTCCCATGCTACTGAGCCAGCCTAGAATCGGGCGTGTCAGTGAGCCGAGCATACTGCTCAGAATTACTCCTACCAGGAACCAGATCCAGTTGCCAGTGGCGAAGAACAGCGCCAGCACCATCAGCCAGAGAAAGCCGTGAAAACCGCCATACGCCTGCTTGCTATTTCCTGAGCCAAGCGCGCCAACGAGCGCGGTGAATGCCAGCGCAGCAAAAAAGATGCTCAAGTTGAAGCCGAAAGCGAAAGCCAGGATAAGGCCGACGATGAAGATGGTTCCGGCCAGGCCACCGGTCGCCTGGCGCCTGTTTCTATAATTGCTCATCATGTTTCCTCTGCCTTTTGTAGCGGACTATGCCGCTCCTACGCCTGTTCCTCATAGTGCTTTTTCAAGAAACCTTTTTAGGAAAGGAGATGGGTTGGGGACACCCCGGAACCCCGCCAGGGGCCTGCGTCCCCTGGACTCCCCGCCTATGTCGCTCCTAATACCAGCTCCTCTAATGCATGCCTGAGAGCGACGAGCGCCTCGGCGATATGACGAGCCTCGATGCCGTAATGTGTCACGGCACGGATCTTGCCGCCTCCCATTGAACCTAGCAGCACGCCATGTTCGCGGGCTTTTATCAGAAAGCGTTGCGTCCTGGCTTCGTCAAGCGGCTGTTGCGCGGCATCGCGCAAGGTGAAGATGAGAATATTCGTCTGGACGCGCTCAGGTGCAATGGTGATTTGCGGAAAATCGGCCAGCCCGTAGGCCAGGCGCTTGCAGTTTTCGTGATCTTCGGCCAGGCGCTCAACCATCTCTTCCAGCGCGACGATACCCGCTGTGGCAAGTATGCCGGCCTGGCGCATGCCCCCGCCGAGCACTTTACGAATACGGTGCGCGCGCTGGATAAACTCTCTGCTGCCGACTAAGAGCGAGCCGACGGGTGCGCTCAATCCCTTCGAGAGACAGAACATCAGCGAATCGACGCTGCGCGCCAGCGTGCTCACGGGAACGCCCAGAGCGACCGAAGCGTTAAAAATGCGGGCGCCATCCATATGCACGGGCAGGCCATGCGCGTGGGCAAGAGACGTGATCTGCTCGATCTGCTCGACACTCAGCACTGTGCCGCCACAGAGATTATGCGTATTCTCTATGCAAATCAGCGCGGTTGCCGCGATATGCGCATTGCTTTCATCGGCGATGCCGGCGCGCACTTTCTCCAGGTCCAGCATACCGCCAGCGTCGTTAGGCACCACGTAGAAAGGGCAGCCGCCGAGCGTCGAAGCGCCCCCGGCTTCAAACTGGTAGGTATGCGACTGATCGCCCACGATCACCGCCCGCCCGCGCCCGGCATGCGTCATGATGGCCGTCAGATTGCCCATTGTGCCGCTTGGTACGAAGAGCGCCGCCTCTTTGCCGGTTCGTGCGGCGGCCAGATCTTGCAGACGATTGATGGTGGGATCTTCGCCATAAACATCGTCGCCAACTTCAGCTTCGTACATGGCCCTGCGCATGGCAGGTGTGGGCAGAGTAACTGTGTCGCTGCGTAGATCTATAAGCATAATGCGTTTGCCTTTCCCGAAAATCACGTGGTCTGCTCCCCTCATTGTAGCACACAATGGCCAGACCGCTGTAGCTTCTTCTATTTCTCTGGCACTTTTCCACCGCCTTAATTTTGAGGGAGAAAAAAGTTTTTCGGGAGGACATCCTCTTTCCCCCCGCAATCCTCAGGATGCCCGGTCCGGCACTAGCCATTCCTGGCTAATCACCTGTCTTTCTAAAAAGTGTCTCCGGGCGGGCATCGCCCGGTCCCGCGAATCCCCGGAACCTGCCGGTACGATAGGCCGGTAAAAAACCCCATCATATCTATGAACCCCTACCATAGAAACTGATTGTGTGGTATGAATTTAGTATGTCTACCGAAAAACGCTGACAGGTCTATCGCAGGTCTTTGCAATGGCGCGAATTACCTGTCCTTCACTTGTCTGCTCTATCGGATGTAGAGTAACGTTTACACTTTATGTTCCTCTGCTAACGGAAAGTGAGTCATTATGCTCTATCACACACCAACCATTGAAGGTGTACCCGCGCTGGAGAGAATCGGCGATCTTACCTATGCTCCAGAAACCGACTTACCCTTTGGCAAACGTATTCGTATTGGTTTACAGGATTGTCTTATTTATCAAAGTGCTATTGAACAGGGATATCGGACCGGTATACGCGCTCATCTTCAGTTCCTCGCGGATCATCAACTCTCAGATCCGGTTGTGCTTGATGATCAGCAATTTACCATTCTTATCGAACATTTCCTCCCGCAAAATCTCTCACCTGTCGATCAAGGACTCTGGCGCTCGTATTTCATTCTCGGTTGGACGTGCATCAGTCTCGGCATTCTCACTGAGGAAGAAGAGGAATAAAAAAGGTGGGGAGACCCGGCAGACCCCGCCAGGAGGTGCAAGCCGCTCCGCTCGGCTGACGAGCACAGCTCGTAGTGGCGAAAGCCGCGTTGCCGAGCGGAAGAGCAAGCGCCCCTCTGGACCCCTGTCTTTGCCGTTAAGTTAACGCGGTTGGAGATCTCTCCCCGCCAGGAGGGCTTGCACCTTCCAGGACCGCTGCTTACCTGTATTTGCGGTAGCGGCGGATAAGCGCGCTGGTTGAGCTGTCGTGCGCAAGCGCAGGCTCGCCGGCGCTCTCCAGTTCGGGAATGATGCGGTTCGCCAGCACCTTGCCCAGTTCCACGCCCCACTGATCAAACGAGTTGATGTGCCAGATCGTTCCCTGCACAAAGACTTTATGTTCATAGAGCGCGACCAGCCTGCCGAGCGTGGCCGGCGTAAGCTCTTCGGCCAGGATCGTGTTGCTCGGATGATTGCCTTCAAAGGTGCGGTGCGACACCTGGAAGGCGGGTACACCATCTGCCGCGACCTCTTGCGCCGTTTTGCCGAAGGCCAGCGCCTCGGTCTGCGCGAAGAAGTTCGCCATCAGCAGGTCGTGGTGCCTGTTCAGCGGATTGAGCGAACGGCAGAAGCCGATGAAGTCACAGGGGATCAGCTTCGTTCCCTGATGGATGAGCTGGTAGAAGGCGTGCTGGCCATTGGTCCCCGGCTGACCCCAGATAATCGGGCCTGTCTGGTAATCGACAGTTCTGCCGTCCAGATCGACATGCTTGCCGTTGCTTTCCATGTCGAGCTGTTGCAGGTAGGCGGGCAGGTGTGCCAGGTATTGATCGTAGGGCAGGACGGCGACGGTCTCGGCGCCAAAGAAGTTATTGTACCACATGCCGATCAGACCAAGCAGCACGGGCAGATTTCGCTCAAACGGCGCACTACGGAAATGTTCATCCATCTCGTGGAAGCCCGCCAGCATTTCGCGGAACCGTTCAGGGCCAATGGCGATCATCAGCGAGAGACCGATGGCCGAATCGTAGGAGTAGCGCCCACCAACCCAGTCCCAGAAGCCAAACATGTTCTGCGTGTCAATGCCGAATTTCTCAACCTCTTTCGCGTTGGTCGAGACAGCAACGAAATGCTTCGCCACAGCCTGCTCGCTGCCGAGCGCGCGCACGCACCACTCTCTGGCCGAGTGGGCGTTGGTCAGCGTCTCCAGTGTAGTGAAGGTCTTTGAGGAGACGATAAAGAGCGTCTCCGCCGGGTCGAGGCCGCGCACAGCTTCGGCGAAGTCGGTGCCGTCGATGTTGGAGACGAAGCGGAAGGTCATATCGCGCTCGCTGTAGTGTTTGAGCGCCTCGTAGGCCATGTGCGGGCCGAGGTCGGAGCCACCAATGCCGATATTGATGACGTTGCGAATACGTTTGCCAGTGTAGCCGGTCCAGGCGCCACTGCGCACGCGCTGCGCGAAATCTGACATTTTGTCCAGCACGGCATGCACCTGCGCTACGACGTTCTCGCCATCAACGATGATCGCCTGGTCCCTGGGTGTGCGCAGGGCAACGTGCAGGACGGCGCGCTGCTCAGTGACGTTGATTTTGTCGCCGCGAAACATGGCGTCGATGCGCTCGCGCAGTCCCACCGCGTTCGCCAGTTCCAGTAGCAGGCGCAACGTCTCATCGGTGATGCGATTCTTGGAGTAGTCAAGGTAGATGCCGGCAGCTTCCAGCGCGAAGCGTTCGCCGCGCGCGGGATCTTCAGCGAAAAGGTCGCGCAGGTGTCTATCGCGGATGTGCCGGTAATGTTCTTCTAACGCCCTCCAGGCGGGTTGTTGTCTCAATGGTAGAGCTGTCATGCGTCGTTGTTCTCCTCGTCAAGAGAGATTTCGCTTCTCCAGTATATCCTATCATCCAATCTCTTTTAAAACGGAGAGAAAAGGAAAGCTGTGGTCCCGCCAGGAGCACGTCTCTCGGACCCCTATCTTGACAGCCAGATTTTCCTCAGGTACAATGAAGTCATACGTATGACGACAGGAGAGAACCATGCAGGATGAAGAGGGGAGCAGGCAAGCGGGAGCGGACGATATACTTTCTTCTCCCCCGACGAGCGTTGATGTCGCGCGCCGGGCAGGAGTTTCGCAGTCAGCCGTTTCGCTTGTTTTTGGCGGGAAAGCCGCTGGCCGCGTGGGGAAGCGGACGCAGGAAGCGATTCTCCAGGCGGCCCGTGAACTGGGCTATCACCCCAATAGGGCGGCGCGCACGCTGCGCTCAGGCCGCTCTCATCTGCTGGCCCTGGCGATACCTGATGTGGGCAATCCGTATTTTGCCGCTGTCTTGCAAGGAGCCGAGCAGGCGGCGCGGGCGGCTGGCTATGCTGTAATGCTGGTACAGGTACAGGAAGAGCAGGACTGGCAACATGTGATTATGGATACGCTCACCTCGCGGGCGGTGGATGGCTTTCTGCTGTGTGAAGTCGAGTTGCCGGCGGTGGACACGCACGCGGCGCTGCAAGGAAAGGCCGTGATAGTCAATGGTAAAAGTCACATTTTGCCTGCTCTGCACCTGGATGTTGAGGCTGGCATGCAGGCCGTGATGACGCATCTCTTGCGCCTGGGGCATACAGAGATCGCTCATCTGGCCGCCGCTGTGGAGAGCGAGACGTTTCGCCTGCGCCACCGGGCCTATCTGGAAGCGTTGCAGCGGGCAGGATGCCCGTTCAGGAACACCGACTATGTATCTGCGTCTTTTAGCATTTCCGACGCCTATCGAGCTGCCCGCCAGCTACTGGAAAGAACTGATCCGCCTTCTGCCATCGTCTGTGATAGCGATGTACTGGCGGTCGGTGTCTACAAGGCCGCCAGAGATCTCCGGCGCGCGATTCCGCAGGACGTAGCCGTTGCCAGTTTTGATGATAGCATCATCGCCCGTATTCTGGAGCCGGAATTGACGACCGTTGCCATCCCGGCCCGCGCGCTCGGAGAGCAGGCGCTACGGCTGTTGCTCAAAGTGCTGGAAGAGGAGCATGTTCCCGCTCAGACCATCGTCCCGCTCGAACTGGTAGTCAGAGCATCTACCAGCGCACTAAGATGAGGACCAGGGAGGCTGTGCTTCCAGGAGTGTGGGATGTTCCCCAAAATCGTTTTTTCCTGTTTTTCTTTAGTGGATGTGAAAGGAAAAGAATCATGCGCTACCATCTCCTGATTGATGCAGATGACACGCTCTGGGAGAACAACATCTACTTTGAGCAGGCCATCCATGCCTTTATTGCCTATCTCAATCATTCTCAACTCACGGCGCAGGAAGTGCGGGCTGTACTGGACGAAGTAGAGCGTCTCATGGGCTATGGCTCGGCGAATTTTACCAGGAGTCTTGTTGAGACCTACCGCCGCCTGGCAGAAAAGGAGCCTGGCGAAGAGGAGATCCAGCAGGTACGCCGGTTCGGGGAAGAGATTCGCACTCATCCCTTGCAGCTTCTTGATGGCGTTGAGGAGACGCTTCACTACCTGTCGTCTCGGCATGATCTCGTCCTGTTAACGAAGGGGGATTACGAAGAGCAGAAGCTCAAGGTTGAGCGGTCCGGCGTTGAGCAATTTTTCAGGCAGATATTCATTGTTGAGGAGAAAAACGTTGCCACATATTCTCGTATTGCTGGAGAGCTGGACGTTGATCCGAAGCGTACCTGGATGATCGGCAACTCTCCCCGTTCTGATATCAACCCCGCACTGGCGGTGGGACTCAATGCCGTCTTTATTCCCCACCCGCATACCTGGCATTTCGAGCATGAGGAGGTTCAGCCCATCGGAGACGGGCAGTTATTGACGCTGGCAGCATTCAAGGAACTGCGTACTCATTTTTAGCGGGTGAATCAGAAGGTACCCCTTTTTGACGTCAACTTAACGGAAAAGGGAGGTTCAGGAGATGACCAGCCCCCCTGGCCCCCCTTTTTGTCCTTTTGTTACCACACGGTTGAACAGGCCGTTTTATTGTCTGTAGGCAATGTCAAAGGAATTGACGTGCTCTCGCTAGCAGCAATGCTGGCAGGAGCAGATTTGACCACTGCCAGATAGGAAATCAGGCCCTGTAAATCGGAAATTGTGGAGATTTCATGGAACAGTCTTTGTTAGAACGTAACCTGGAGGAGGTTGGCTCTGAAGCATTAGATGCTCTGGAGGGACAGCCTGTCCGTGTCCGGCCAGCAGGTTCACTGCCAAGTTACCGGCCAACGCCCTGGGCAATTGTCAACCGGGCGCTTGACATTGTTGATCGTATGAGTGGTGGACGGGCCGTCTGGGTGCAGCGTTTCTTCTCATTCGCTTTTATCGGCGGGTGTGCTGCGCTGGTGAATCTGATAGTCTATGCGACAATTATGCATGGGATAAAACTGCCGGTAAATATCGTTTTACACAATGCTATTGCTTTTGTTTTTGCCTCTGAACTCTCAATAATGGCAAATTTCATCCCAAACGATTACTTTACGTTCCGTCATCTCGATGGACATAAACGATCCTGGTTTGCACGTTGTGCTCGTTTCCACCTCACCGCCATTGGCGGTACACTGCTGACCTACCTGATCCAGTTTGTGCTGATCTTCCTGGCTCACCTGCCGGCGATCATCGCCCAGGCGACGGCGTTGATCCTGGTACTGTTCTACAACTTCACCTTTCATCACCTCTTTACCTACCGCCGGCTGCGCGTAGGAATCCATTAGCAAAACAGAGAGAAAGAGGTCCAGCACGCTATACAGTAGGCCGGGCCTCTTTTTTGACTGTGTGGGAGATCCGCCATTCGCATTAGCTGCGGGAAGTCATTTCCTGTTGAATCCTCTTTCTTGCTTTCTTTCTTCCTTTAAAGGAGACAGATTGAACTCGGTAAGGGTGGGTATCACAATCCTGCCTTGTCTGGCTGCCTGGTAGAGAGGTGTGAACCTTGCTGATAGTATTAAACTGTGTTACACTATCAGCAGGTGCAGGATTGACAGATGGATAATAAGCGTAAAACAATAGACTTGAGGTGTGTTTGTGAGAGAGATCCGTCCTGACCCCGGACGGGAGCAGCGCAAAGGTGCGCCGGAAGTCATCTTTGGAGAAACGAAAAGCACGGCGCAGATCATCGCTATGGCCCGCGAATTGCTGGATGGTGCAGGACGCGCAGTGATTAGCCGGATACCGGCTGAGGCGTTTGTGCCGATCCAGGAAGCATTTCGCGAGTACACGATCCGTACGCGCGAAACTGCCCGTGCGATGGTCATTTATCGTCCTGGTTATGTGCGGAGAGACACGGGAGGACACGTCGGCGTGATCAGTGCCGGCACGTCTGATGTTCCAGTTGCCGAGGAGGCGGCTCTGATAGCTGAAGAGATGGGTTGCCGCGTCACATGTATTTATGATGTGGGGGTTGCGGGCCTGCATCGGCTGATGGAGCCATTGCACGAGCTGCTGGTCGAGGGGGTAGATGCCATCATCGTTGCCGCCGGCATGGATGGGGCGCTGCCATCGGTTGTAGCGGGGCTGGCTCCGGTTCCTGTAATTGGCTTGCCAACGTCGGTTGGCTATGGACTGGGCGGCAGGGGTGTAGCCGCCTTACTTTCGATGTTACAGACGTGCGCGCCGGGCCTCTCGGTCGTTAACATTGATAATGGCGTCGGCGCCGGCATCACTGCCGGGCTGATTGCGAACCGCGTGGCCCAGGCGCGAACACAGCGAGAATGACGACAGTCGCAGTAGGGAAGCAGCGAGATGTTCTGTAAGTCACGAATGTCTCACCGCTTTGTCTGTTGAGCCAGTGTGGTTGTAAGAAGCAAAGTAAAAGAGAGGTGGGACCTGCTATGGCGAACAACAGGCGGGGGCCTGAGCCGGGATCGGAGAATGCCAGGCATGGTGGGCAGGCTGTACGCGAGAAGTATGGGCCGGAGTTCTATTCCAGGATTGGCAAGAAGGGGGGCGAAGCCGTCCGAGAGAAGCGGGGACCAGGCTTCTATGCGCGGATAGGGAAAAAAGGGGGAGAAGCGACCAGACGGCAACGGGGGCCGGAGTTCTATTCCAGGATTGGCAAAAAAGGGGGCGAAAAAGGGCGTTCCACATTAGAGTCAGGTCCGCCCGAATCCGCGCAGAGCTGATTCTTCGCCAGGCAGGAGGATCAGAGGTAGATTCCTGCCTACCGTTTCATAAACGGCGGGATGTCGATAGCATCATCATCGTCGCCGCGAACATCCTTACGCTGCCCGGAGTTACGGTTGCTGCCGCGTAGATCGTTGAGGGGACGCTGCTGGCGCGGAGGGGGAGACGGTTGCCGCGGCTGCCGCACCGGCGGAAGTTGCGACGGCATGGCAGGTGATGGTGTCCCTGGCAGACGCGAAGCGCGCGGTGAGAGCGGGGGGAGTGCGGGCGTTGTACCCGTTGCGCCAGAAACGAACGTGCGCGGGCGTTCGCCACGTTGGCCTTCGCTCTGCCCAGGCAATGATCCTTCCATACCGGCAGCAATCAACGTCACACGCAACATATCGCTTAACGAAGGATCAATAACAGCGCCGAAGGTGATATCTGCTGCGCTGTCTACCGCTTCGCCGATACGTTCTGCGACCTCATTGACCTCAAAGAGCGTCATATCTTCGCCGCCACTGATGTTGAAGAGGACGCGCTGCGCACCGCGAATGGTCACGTTGAGGAAGCCTCCGGCGATAGCCTCTTCCGCAGCCTGTTGAGCGCGATTGCGCCCCCGTCCCTGTCCAATGCTCATCAGAGCGGTACCTGACTCACGCAGCACGCTGCGCACGTCGGCAAAGTCTACGTTGACCATCCCCGGTACATTGATCACCTCGGCGATACCCTGTACGCCCTGGCGCAGCACATCATCCGCAACTTTGAAAGCTTCTGATAGATTGCATTCACGCGCTACAGTAGTCAGGAGGCGGTCGTTGGGAACGGTGATCAGTGCATCAATTTCAGCCTTCAAATCGGCCAGACCCTGTTCGGCAACGCGCCTGCGCCGCGTTCCCTCGAAGGTGAACGGAAAGGTGACGATACCAACGGTCAGCGCCCCCAGTTTTTTGGCGATAGAGGCGATGACGGGAGCGGCGCCTGTGCCGGTGCCGCCACCCAGGCCGGCTGCGATAAAAACCAGGTCGGCATCACCCAGGGCCGCGCGAATCTCAGCGGCGCTCTCTGTCGCGGCTCGCATCCCGACTGCCGCAATACCGCCGGCTCCCAATCCTTTGGTATGGTGCTGTCCGAGACAAATGCGTTGCGACGCCTGCGAAAGCGCGAGCACCTGGGCATCGGTGTTCATAGCGATGTAGCGCACACCTCTCACATGCGTATCAATCATGCGGTTAACCGCATTCATGCCGCCGCCGCCTACGCCTGCAACGACGATATCCACGTTGTGAGTAGCCTGGACAAGCTCATCGAGAGATGAGAGGGAAGAAATGCGTTCTTCATCCGTATCGCGCCGGTCCCAATCTGATCGAGCAGGCTCTTCCATCCGTTGCATCCCCTCTTCTTCCACCTCCTGCCGCAGTATGGCCCATTGGTCCTCTTGCTCTGCGTCTACTTCGGGCCTGGCCTCTGCATTGCCTGCCCAGATCTGTGAGGCGCCATCACGCTTGTATGCATCATGAGATAATGGCTGCATGTACTCCCCCATTTCCTCTCGTTAAGGTTTCCGGGTAAAGAAGCTCTCATGCGCATTGTAACAAGCATGTCAAGCCTCTGTACTACCGCCATCCGCTTTCTGCCATGCCTGTCGTTGCCGGCTAGATTTCCCCTGCTTACCCCGGTAACGTCTCAGTGGTACTGTTCCTGCAACTGTTTCTCTTCATAGGTTGCCAGCGCATGAGTAATCATGCGTATGACGCCGCCGATGTCCATAGGTTTACGCAGTTGGTAGATCCCGCGCCTGACCAGTTCCTCGACAGGCAGGCTGGCGCTCATCATAATAGTGGGGATACCGCGCGTCTCTTCTTGCTGCTGAAGATGATCGTAGAGTTCCAGGCCACTCATGCCCGGTAGCCAGTAATCAAGCAGCATCAAACAGGGTTGAATCTTAGCTGCCTGCTCCAGTGCTTTCTTGCCGTCATCTATGGCGACAGTGTGATAGGGGGTTTCGGCCTCAATGAGCTGCTGAAGAAACTGGCTGATGGCCGTGTCATCTTCGACGATCAGAATAGTGGTATTGCGTAGGCTTTGTGCTGCTGGCGGAATGACCTCCCGCATCATTGACTCCTTCTCAAGAATACAAGCGATGAAAGATTCACCAGAGAATACTTATTGTAATGAAACGGATACAGGGCGACGATGGTGACGAATCGAGAGGGCAAATTCCTGTCAAAGACGGAATTGCTGCCCGGCCATAAGATCAGTATAGCCACTTGCCCGTGACATGTGAAGAGTGTCTTTTTATCTTTCGGGCGCCTGGTCCATCCATTTTTCATGAGCAGGTTGTGGCTCAAAGGCGGCCAGCGCGTCGAGCAGTTCAGCGGGGGTGGTTCTCTCGATGAGCAGGCGGGCATGCGATGGGTGAATGAAACCTTCATTCACGGCATGCTGGACAAGCGCCTTGAGCGGCTCAAAGTAGTGCGCGACGTTGAGCAGCCCGATAGGTTTGCTGTGCAGCCCGATCTGCGCCCAGGTGGTAATCTCAAAGAGTTCATCGAAAGTGCCAAAACCGCCGGGCAGCGCGATAAAACCGTCGGCCAGGTCGGCCATCAGTGCTTTGCGTTCATGCATGCTCCCGACGCTATGCAGTTCCGTCAGGCGAGTATGGCCCACTTCGCGTTTGAACAGTGCGCGCGGGATTACACCGATAGCTTCTCCTCCCGCCGACAGCACTGCATCGGCCAGTACCCCCATCAGGCCAACGCTGGCTCCCCCATAGACCAGCCCCAGCCCCCGTCTGACCAGTTCCTGGCCAAGCGCCTGTGCTGCCTGCTCGTATTCCTGATGTATGCCCTTGTTTGATCCTGTAAACACACAAATACGACGCATAAGATAAACAATGTTGCCTTTCCAGCTTTTTAACAATTTAGCGGGCGCAATTTTTGCGCCCTTTACTTTATATACTATACGTGGATTCACTGGCTATTTCAGCCTGGACTAATCATATCAAATCCATCCAAAGGGCGATGAGCAGAAGTTCCATAGGTGTTGGCTTAATAGGAAAAGAGGTGCGAGAGGACCAGGCCCTCCCGCACCTCTCTTGTTTTGCTATTATTGCTGAGCAGGACCCAGGCGGATAATACGATCATCGGCAGCGACCGGGTTGCCGCGCCCATCTCTGTTATTGGTCATGATCCACAGCGAGCCGTCGGGCGCCTGTGTCACATGGCGCAGGCGGCCAAACTGACCCTGTAACAGGATCTCTTTCTTCTGGATTTCTCCGTTGGGGCCAAAGCGCAGGCGCCAGATGCGCTGCCCTTTGAGCGAAGCCATGAAGAAGCTGCCCTCCCACTGCGGGATGTTGCCGTTCAGGAGAAACGTTGCGCCACTCGGTGAAGCTTCCGCTGTGGCGAAGGTGATCAGCGGATTGACGAATCTGGCATCGTTGCCCATGCCTTCGACCAGGGGCCAGCCATAGTTTTTCCCCGGCAGAATTTTGTTCACTTCGTCGAATCGATTCTGTCCAAACTCCGTTGCATAGAGTTGTCCATTGGCGTCCCAGGCCAATCCCTGTACATTGCGATGTCCATAGGAGTAGACAGGGCTGCCGGGGAAAGGATTGTCGGCGGGAATGCTGCCATCGGGGTTGATGCGGAGAATCTTGCCGCCCAGCGACTGGAGATTCTGCGAGTTCGGGGGGTTAGCAGCGTCACCTGTGCCAATGTAGAGCTTGCCATCGGGTCCGAAAGCGATTCTACCGCCGTTATGATTGCCGGCGACAGGAATACCACTCAGAATCACGCGCGGCGTCTGTCCTATCTGGAAACGGACGACGCGGTTATCTGCCCCGCTTGAGAAATAGGCATAGATCAATTTATCCTGCGCGTAGGTGGGAGAGATGGCAATACCGAGCAGGCCACCCTCGCCGAATCCTCGCTGAGGCAACTTCTGGACAACACTCGTTTTCCCTGTCGCATCCATCAGCAGCAGGTTGCCTGTGCGCTCGGAAATCAACGCGCGCCCATCGGGGAGAAAGGCCAGCCCCCAGGGGATGGTGAGCCTGCTTGCAATGACCGTTGTCTGTACCTGAACGACGGCGGGTTTTGTTGGCTGCGGTGTTGGCGTTGGGGATGGGGACGGGCTGGCAGTAGGAGTGGCTTTTGGAGAGGTCGAAATCGCTCCCCCATTTGCAGCCTGACTGGACCCTGGTGCGGGTCCAGTACAGCCAGAGACCACTATCACGATTGCCATAGCCAGCAAAAAAAGTGGCAGACGGGCCTTCAAACGAACGGTGCTGCCGGCATCTTGCACTTCTCTCAGCATGCGAATCTCCTCGAAGGAAAGTATCAATATGTGTTAATGCAGTTAAAAGTATAACATTGTGAAG
>JADBKA010000110.1 GCA_014896635.1 Ktedonobacteraceae bacterium | reverse complement strand
CCGCCGGCTACTACGATGCCTACTACAAACGCGCCGAGAAGGTTCGCACGCTGATCCGCCGCGACTTCGAGCAGGCATTCACGCAATTTGACGCCCTGGTCAGCCCGACTTCACCATCAGTGGCATTCAAGATCGGGGAGATCTCCGACCCCTACCAGATGTACCTGAATGACGTGTTCACCATCCCGGCCAATCTGGCGGGTATCTGCGGCGTCTCCATTCCCGGCGGCTTCAGCGACGGTCTGCCTGTTGGCCTGCAACTGCTCGGCAATATCTTTGCCGAAGGTACGATTCTGCGCATCGCCGATGCATTCCAGCACGTCACCGACTATCATACTCGCTGGCCTCGCGCCATTTAAGTGGCACGCAAGGCAGAAAAGGGAGGTCCAGGAGGGCGCTGGCCCTCCTGGCGGAGATTCGGAGTGTCCCCCTTCCAGCATTTTTGAATAAATTTAACATCAGTGGCAAAATTCTTTAAAAACAGGTCGTGTGAGCAATGAGCCGCCGTCTATTATCAATTATACTGCTCCTTCTCAGCCTCTTTCTCGTCGTTTTCGCCTCATTGCTTGCTTTCACTGCACAGGGCAGTCAGCTACTGGTAACAACTGGCCTGCTTGCTCCCACACCCACACCTTCGCCGACGCCCATTCCATCCACTCCCACGCCGATTCCAACGCCATCCCCAGTTCTCACGCCCCGCGATCCCCTACCAGCCCTTAGCGCCAGGGCCGCTTACCTGGTTGATATGGATACCGGCAACGTTCTGCTCGATAGGAACGGCGAGCAAACGTTGCCAATGGCGAGCACTACAAAAATTATGACCGCGCTGATCGCTCTGCAAACAGCAGATCTGGATCAGGAGATTACCGTCAAACAGGATGCAATAGACCGTGTTGGTACCATCGGCAGCAATGCAGGACTGGTAGTCGGCGAGAAGATTCGCCTCAGAGATCTCCTCTATGGTCTGATGGTTCCCTCAGGTGACGATGCCGCCGTTGCCATCGCTGACGCGCTCGCCGGTTCGCAGGAGAATTTTGTGGCACGCATGAACCTTTTTGCCTATCGCCTGCGCCTCTTCCACACCCACTATGCCAACGTTGATGGCCTGACACCGGACTACCAGTCTAACCCGCAGCACTATACGACCGCTGCCGACCTGACCAGACTGGCCGCTTATGCCATGCAAAACCCGCTCTTCGCCCGCATCGTGCAAACGAAAGTGTATACACTCCCCCAGACGGCGCAGCACGGCGCGCACACCTGGTATACCACCAACGACCTGTTGAGCAGCTACAATGGCCTGACGGGGATCAAAACCGGCCATACCTGGGAAGCGGGCTACTGCCTGGTCTTTTCCGCCGAGCGCAATGGCCACCATCTCATCGGTGCGTTGCTCAACAGTCCTTCTGTCGCCGGACGCAATAAAGATACTACCGCGCTGCTAGACTGGGCGTTCGCGCTGCCCACGTTGCCCCCTTATGCCTGAGCAACAGAGCTGTTTTCTTTCCCGGCTCAGGAAATGATATAATAAAGAGCGCGTAATCCCATAGGAGAAGAACGCAAGGGACCAGGCAGTCCTTCACCAGCCATAGATATCAATATAGGAGATTATCTTTTCATGAAAGCAGTAAAAACTCATGTCGGACGCTGTGACACATGCGGCGAACCGGCTGCATATGCCCAGTTGTTGTCAGGCGGACGCAGCTTCCGCTTCTGCGAGCAGCACGCTCCCCTGCTGGTCAAGAAGCAGGCGGAAGCATCAGCCGCCGCTGAAAAGAACGCGGCCAAAAAGTAGTCCTTCTTTTACGGCTTGCGCTTAACCAGATCCAGATACCAGTACGGCTGCCGCTTACGCAAAAACGGCTTGCCGCGTACAGCATTGCCGGGAAAGGTTTCGCGCATGGTATAGGCCAGCTCCCCGGTCAGAGAACCCGATATCTCGCCCTGACAGTATGTCAACATATGCGAAGTGCGCTGGCCTGTTCGCTGCTCGCGCGTATCAACCGTCATCAGCAAAAGGCCGGTTTCTTCCTCATCGGCAATGACTTCAGACCAGGGATACGAGGTACAGGAAGGGGAGAAAATGCCGCTGAAACCGTTTGCGCGCGTTTGTCCACGTTGTCCACACCAGTTTGCTAACGCCAGGTAGACGTTGTGCTCGGCAGCGCGCACGCGCCAGAGCAGGTAGTGCCAGGGATCGTACTCGTCAGGTCCGACCGGCTGCCTGTGCTGTATGCGGCTCGGCTGTAGGCCGGCAGGAGCGGGGAAATCGAGCAGCGCCGGCGCGCATACGAGATCGGTGCCTTTGCCAGCCAGCACACGCAGCGTTTCCGGGAAGAGGACATCATAGCCGGTACACAGTGCAATACGACCCACCGGTGTATCAAATGTCGGAAAACCCAGATCGCCGCCAGTAGCCCAGAGCTTATCGCGCTCACAGAGATGAACTTTGCGATACTTCCCGTAAATGCCCTCCGGGTCAATGAGCAACACCGTATTATAGTATGCGTCACCTGCCCGCTCGGCAACGCCCAGTACCATGCTCATCTGCAACTCATCGGCCAGCGCAACCAGCGCCGCCGTCTCCGGCCCCGGCACCTGGATCGCCCCTTGTTGGAAATGCGCTTTTAACGCATCTGGTGTATCTCCAGCAGGAGCAGGGCCGGGTAGCAGCAGTTCCGGCAGCACGACAATATCAGGGCGAGCGGGTGCATTGTCGTTGATCAGGGTGCGTACAAGCTGTAGTAATGTCTGTAATGTCTCTTCATGGGGAGATGAAAGGAAATCGGGCAGAGCAATCTGGACAACGCTGGCACCTGAGAGCTGGCCAGGTGGGAGTTCGCCCAGTCCATAGAGGCTGTGATAACGCAGAGGCTCCCACAGGTAGGTATTATGGACCAGCGTCACATACTCGGCAGGCTGCCGGTCGGCCAGGCGCTCGCCAGAAATTTCGCCATGACTCCCCCAGCGTTTGTCGCGGCAGCGTTCCAGGTTCACTTCCCCATAGACGATACCCACTCCATCATCAAGATACGCCTGGATCGAGCCATCGGGATTGAGCACACAGCTCCCACCGCTAAACTGCATGCCGCGCTCGCAGTCAGAGCGGTTCGCGGCAATCACATAGACCCCGTTCTCGAAAGCGCGCGCCATCCACCAGCTTGAAGGGCAATGCTCGTCATCCCAGTTTGTCGGAAACAGCAGAACATCGGCTCCGCGCAAGGCTGCTATGCGCGCAGTCTCGAAGTAGCCGCCGTCTATACAGATCATACACCCCATGCGGCCCAGCGGCGTCTCCCAGACAGGGATGCCCAGGTCTCCATCACGCGCCCAGCGTGGCTCAGACAGATAGGAGTGCAGCTTACGATAGGTGCCGATCAGCCCCTGCGGCCCAAGCAGTACCGCACTGTTATAATAGACCTGCGTGGCCGGGTCCACCTCGGCCAGACCGAGCGCAATATAACAGTCATGCATGGCAGCCAGTTGCTGAAAACGTGTGGTGGTTGGCCCGGGAATCGGTTCAACGTAAGGAGCTATCTCTTCACGCCCGGTCCAGCAATAGCCGGTTGTCGCCATTTCCGGTAAAACAATGAGGCGTGCGCCCTGTTCAATAGCCTCCTGGACCAGGCGCAACAGCTCTTGAATGTTCTTTTCCTTCGCGCCGAGCGTGGGATTATACTGAACGGCAGCGACTCGATATGTAGAGAGGGTATCGACAGTGCTCATAGCAGCTCCCGTCTTCAGCGGTTGATAACGTCAGATTTCTTGCAGCCCCGGTACTATCTTATGCCTTAACATTGGTATTATATCATCCGCAGATACAAATTCACGATGACTTTTCACATACTCAGGAGCCTGTGACCGATTTGTGAGGTAGCTGAGCCATAAGCGAGTTATATCAGATCCGGTGAAATGATGATCGGAAGCGTGGGGGGCCAGGGGGTGCTTTCAAGTAGAGGTTTTTGGAGTCAGGCCAGGGCGACCGCCAGGGTCGCCCCTACTATATAGACGTCATGGTCAGGCACCGTAGCGGGTCTCACGATGTTCTGGCTCCAAAAAACCTCTATCTGTAAGGGGCTTTGCCCCCCTGGCGGGGTCAGGCGGGTCCCCACAAAGTGGGACAGAGTTCCCCAAAGGGGAACGGGTGTCCCCCATCTCTCCTTCTCTCTCTGCCGAAGGAAACCAGAAAAGACTTCGCAATATGCCTGGACAATTAGCATTACACACGGCTTTGGGGATATGATAATGCTATACTTTCTGAAGTCCTGCCAGTACCAGGGCAGGTTTATCTGCAAGAACGAGGAGTTTGTATGGTGAGTTCAGAGAAAGTGCGCGTCGCCATTATCGGCGTCGGCAACTGTGCCAGTTCGCTTGTACAGGGTGTTCACTACTACCGCGAGGCCGACCCACAGGATTTTGTGCCGGGACTCATGCATGTCAATCTTGGCGGCTACCACATCCGGGATATCGAGTTCACTGCCGCATTCGATATTGATTCCAACAAGGTAGGCAAAGATGTAAGTGAAGCCATTTTTGTTGCGCCCAATAATACTTACAAATTCGCCGATGTTCCCAGGCTTGGCGCAAAAGTCTATCGTGGCATGACACATGACGGACTGGGAAGATATCTCTCTCAGATCATTAAAAAAGCGCCGGGCCAGACCGATGATATCGTCAGGATTCTGAAAGATACAGGCACAAATGTCGTGATCAACTATCTGCCAGTCGGCTCTGAAACGGCCACCAAGTGGTACGTCGAGCAGATTCTGCGCGCCGGGGTGGGCTTTGTCAACTGCATCCCTGTTTTCATCGCACGCGAGAATTACTGGCAGCAGCGATTCAAAGAGGCAGGATTGCCCATGATCGGGGACGACATTAAAAGCCAGGTCGGGGCGACTATCGTTCACCGCGCGCTGGCGCACCTCTTCCGCGAGCGCGGCGTCAGGCTGGAACGCACAATGCAACTCAATGTCGGCGGCAACACCGACTTTTACAACATGCTGGAGCGCGACAGGCTGGAATCTAAGAAGATCAGTAAGACCAATGCAGTGACCAGCCAGCTCGACTACGAGATAGGCGAAAACAACGTTCATATCGGTCCTTCCGACTACGTGTCCTGGCTGGCTGATCGTAAATGGGCCTATATTCGCCTGGAAGGCCGCACCTTTGGCGATGTACCGCTGAACCTGGAACTCAAGCTGGAGGTCTGGGATTCGCCAAATTCCGCAGGCGTCGTGATTGATGCTATACGTATGATCAAACTGGCACTGGATCGCGGTATCAGTGGCACCCTGGCAGGTCCGAGCGCCTACCTGATGAAATCGCCACCAACACAGTATCCCGATGACGTGGCGCATGATATGACCGAAGCCTTCATCCTCGGCCAGCCATACCAGGAGTCATATCAGGCGCCCACATCAGCAGGCACAGAATCGGAACTGGAGCGCGCTAATAGTCACAAGACAGAGGCACAGGCAGATTAGCGACGATGCACTGATGCATTATCACAGAGTATCCAGGAGGCAATCGCTGCCCCTGGATACCTGCCTCCTCTGCACTTTCCACCAGTACCATCACTGTGGCGGCGATTGTGCGGGCATCGTCTGAGACCCGGGGCGAGTTTGCTCCGGCGTTTGCTTCGACTCTGCCGCCCGCAATAATTCTTCGCGTACGATGGTCACATCGGGAGGCGCACTGATGCCGATTTTTACACGCTCTCCTTCCACAGCCAGGACGGAGATATTGATAACTCCAGCAAGTACAATACTTTCACCAACTTTTCGTCGCAATACAAGCATGCAAAGCTCCCTTCGTTAGCAGCTTGTCCAAGCGTCCCTGCGCTGCGACAAACGCTCTGGCAGCCCAGGCGTATCTCCCGGCATAAGTGCCTGAGAAGATCGGATAGCGCATGGTCAAGGAGTGAATTTACTTCCCCTATTTAGACGCCAAGATCGTGCAGATTGGATGTATTTCTTTAATTTATAGAGTTCTTTTGCTCCGACTTGAGTAACTCTACAAAACATCCTTCATTTACTAGTATACGTCCGACGATATCTATAGTATCAACTTTATAATTATTATACAAGATCTTTCCTTACAAATTCGCATAGGGTTTGCTCAATTATCAGCGGAGCGCCAGCTTTTAAATGTGTATCCGTTTATTTAATCAAAAAAGCAACCTGCCGGTGTACAATCCTTCCACATCTATTCAGGAATGCGTGAGTTTTTCCTGTTTTGCAGACATTGGTAGAGCAGAGATCACCTGAGCATCGGAAGTAGAGGTAGCCACATGTTCTTTGTTCCGTCGTTGTTTTGCATCACGGGGTGGTATTATTTTCTGCTTTCGTCCAATCTCCTCCTCTGGAAGGTAGGCGCTTAACATTCCGCGCAGGCGAGTAACCGCCTGTATATGTAACTGGCAGATACGCGATTCGGAGACGCCCATAATCTTACTGATCTGCTTCATGGTCATCTCCTGCTGGTAGTACAGAGCCAGCAACAGGCGTTCACGCCTGGGCAAACGCTCTATTGCCTGTCTCAGCGCGTTGAGCAGTTCGTGCTGTTCAGCCTGCTTGAGGGGATTGAAGTCATCTCGATCTTCCAGCAGATCGCCAAGCGTGGTCAGTTCGTCGTCCTGAGCCTGAGAACTGGGAGGGGCGTCCAGGGAGAAGATGGTCGTATTCGCTTCCAGCAACATCTGGCGATAGCGATGTGGAGTAACTCCCATTGCATTGGCAGCTTCTTCTTCTCTGGCGGGCCGTCCAAGATCCTGTTCCAGGTGAGCTAGCGTGTATTCTATGTGACGCACGCGCGAGGAGATAGAACGGGGGAGCCAGTTGAGCGAACGCAGTTGATCAATTACAGCGCCGCGAATACGGGGCGTGGCAAACGCTTCAAAGCGCACGCCCCGCGACGGATCAAAGCGATCAATGGCATTGATCAACCCGATCATCCCATAACTGACCAGATCTTCTGTATCCAGCAGGCCCGTTGGTGGGATTCCCAATCGTCCGACGACGAAACGCACAAAGGGAATATAGCCGGTAATCAGCCTGTTGCGCGGCTCCGGCAACCTGGTGTGAATAAATTCGCTCCAGGCTTCTTCTAGCGTTATCTGTTTCCCCATGTCTGGCTTCCTTTTGTTCGCCCGGTGAGATCAAATGAAGATTGAGGAACACTCCCATTCGCGAGGGTCCGCGAATGTACCGGTTGAACCCTTTAGTTAGAGTGTAGAGAAAACAGGAGGAATATCCTACCGACACAGGTCCTTCATTCGACAGAGGAAAGTCCTTATCGCCGTTTGCCTCATCAGGAGCCAAGAGAAAAACTTGCAGATCGCCTGCCGTCCCCTCCATCCCTACAGATCATGCAAGGCCCTGTCGATAGCAATTGCTAGGGAAAAACTTTCCCCAATAACCAGGAGAGGATGACGCATGAATCGGAGACGACAACCATCGACGGATAGTTCTATAGAGCCTCAAAACTCCCAGCCGCATGCGGAATCTGATCTCTCTACTACACATGTATTGAAAGATCAACTGCTGCTGGAATTGCTTACGACTATGGATTTTTCCCAGGAAGAGGTGAACCGCTTGCTCAAGCTGCGCGAACACCTCTATGAGAACAGCGAAATGCTTCAGCGCATGGCTGATGATAGCCGGCTGCAATTTGCGCGCTGGCTCTACGAGCAGGGGGAGATTCACGAAAACTAGAGCTTGCTCTACGGGACGGGATATGCTATACTCATCGGCGGAGAGATGTCAGAGTGGTCGAATGTGCCGCTCTCGAAAAGCGGTAGGGTGAATAGCCCTCGTGGGTTCGAATCCCACTCTCTCCGCTTCCCTGCCTGGAGGAGTCTCATAGTGGCCTAGTGAGCACGACTGGAAATCGTGTAGGGTGAATAGCCCTCGTGGGTTCGAATCCCACCTCCTCCGTCCATTTCTCTCCTTGCCGCAGAACATTCTCTATAAGAACTCATATCAATTTCATTGAAAAAGTCAAAAAGAGGACACCAGTCTTTTTTAAGGTGTCCTCTTTTTTATTTTCCAGGGCGAACTTATCTGCCCGGTTCCGGCACTACTTCGTAACGTAATAAAACATCCGGCGCGAGATAGATACTATCTCCATTGCTCAGCGTGCGACGTTTTATCCGCTCACCTTTGTAAACCAGCCCGTTGACACTCTCAGCATCTTCGATCACCCAGGCTCCCTGTTCGACAATAACTCTGGCGTGATGGCGAGAAACGCGCTTATCGGATACCAGGATATCACGGCCACTCTGACGGCCAATTGTCAAAATCGGCTTGTTTAAACGAACCTCACCGACTATTTTCCCCTCGATCTCGATCAGCATCCTGGCGGGAGGAGCGTCAACTCCCCGAGGCGCGGTCGGGGGAGCCGTCACCTGACCCGGCCTCACAGTAGGAGACAGGCCGGGGAAGGATACCCCAGCCATCGAAGGCGGATTGGGTACGGCAGGCTGCGGCATCGCAGAGGGGCCAGACGGCGCCTGCCCATAAGCAGGTGGCTGACTGGAGCCAGGGGAGCCGGGGAAAGCTCCCTGGTTATTCGCCAGCACGGTCACCGGTACAGGTTGAGGTTGATTCGGTACACCAGGTATGGGCGGCGGGGTATTAGGCAAGACCGTCGGCTGATTCGACATCCCAGACATGCCCGGCAGCGGTGGAGGCGTATTAGGTAGCATCGCCGGCGGTTGCGGTACCGCGCCCACATTATTTCCCATCATCGGCGACGGCATTATCTGTCCTTGCCCGGCCATTTGCGACGGCATGGGAGGAGAAGGAGTGACCGGTGGCTGATTCACCTGCGGAGGCGGAAACGGCTGCGGACTGATCGGTAACTCGACAGGTACTTCTTTACGCCTTCGCCTATGTACTATACCGGGGATATTTCTGGGCATTCCTCAATCCTTCCTCCTATTCAGGATACCTACCTTTTCAGGATACCTACCTTCACAAACTGTGTTTACACATGCTATCGCTGCTCTTGATAAACATATGATCATTTTTGTATTCTTCAAAGCTGATGTGAACCCTGTCTCTTTTTTTATAGAACGCTCGCTAGTATGCTTGCTTATCGAACACAACACGCTCCCACCGGGAATCTCTCTTCGTAGTATAGCATGAGTAGCCAGGAAACGCTAGAGATCCTGTTTCAGCAGGATTGCGCATAGTCCCTTTTTGCTGTCTCAGGGAACGCCGGACCTCAACTTTGGAGACGTCTGCCCCGTCCCAGGCGTGGACGCTCACCCGGCTCTGGCTCCAGCGATGATTGTACCTCGATCAGGCGCAGTGCCTCAGCAATCGCGCGATCAAGTTGCGGATCAACACCTGCGGCAAAATCCTGCGGCGCGATATCCACCTCGATATCTGGATCAGTACCGTAATTCTCAACCTTCCAGCCCACATCCTTAAACCAGAACGAATACTCAGGTTGCGTAGTCACCGTGCCATCCACCAACCGGTGACGCGGGCTAATACCGATGACACCTCCCCAGGTGCGCGTGCCGATTAAAGGTCCCAGGTTCATCAGCTTGAAACTGTGACTGAAAATGTCACCATCCGATCCAGCGTGTTCGTTCGTCAGCGCCACCATCGGGCCGCGTGGTGATTCTTCAGGATAAGGTACTGGCTGGCTCCAGCGTGGGAAGTCATAGCCGATCCGGCGCCGCGCCAGTTTCTCCAGTAATAACCCGGAGACGTGTCCGCCGCTGTTCCAGCGCACATCTACAATCAGCGCGGGATAGTCGTACTCACCGAGAAAACCACGATGAAATTCGGCATAGCCCTCCCCAACCATGTTGGGAATATGAATATACCCGACCCGCTGCTGAGATCGCTCATGCACATAGCGCCGGTTCGCCTCAACCCAGTCGCGGTAACGCGCTGTCGTCTCATCTGCCAGCGCCTTGATAGTGATGGTACGTACTTCGCCGCTCTCTGCATCCTCAACGGCAAGCTGGACTTCCTGGCCCGCCTGGTTGACGAGCAATTCGTCAGGGGGGCGATCTGGTCCGACACGCTGTCCGTTAATCGTCAGGATTGCATCCCCTTCGGCCACATCCAGGCCAGGCCCGGTTAGCGGCGAGGTCGCGCGGCTATCAGAAGGATCGCCTCTGACAATACGTGCGATGCGGTAGCGAGCATTTTCAGCATCATAGCGCCAGTCCACTCCCAGGAATCCCTGCCGGTAATACGGACCTGAACGGTACTCTCCTCCGCGTTCATACGCATGCGAAGTTCCCAGTTCACCTTGCAATTCCCATAACAGATCAGAGAGTTCTGACCGCGAGCCGACACGCTCAACCAGCGGCGCGTACTGTTTGTAGACGGCATCCCAGTCGATGCCCGACATATCCTCATCCCAGAATTGCTCGCGCTGCAAACGCCAGGCTTCGGCAAACATCTGCTTCCATTCAGCAGACGGCTGGACAGACACTTTGACACGATGCAGGTCCAGCCAGCCACTCTCGCGCCCGGACCGCTCGCCATTCTCGACTCGCGGCGGCTTATCACCTGCCTTGAGCACACGCATGCGATTCCCCGTACGGTAAACCAGCACTTTCGCGTCGCGCGAGAGATCAAAGTCGTCTACTGGCTCGATCAGGCGCTCGCTTTTGTAATTCTCAAAGTCATAGACATCAATGGCGCCGCCATGTGTATGATTATTATTAGAATGCAACATTCCCTCGACCGGGAACTGCAAGAACAGCGCCTTGCCCTTGATGCCACGCACCGCCTTATAACGACCCTCGTTGACCGGAAAAGGCAGGACACGCGAGGAGATACCTTCCAGGTCAATAACAACCCATGACGCGCTTCCCTCTTCTTGCTTTTCTTCGTCGCCTTCCTGTGAAGATGGTGTCTCGTCTGCATCCTTATCTTCACTCTGCACTTTCCTCTCAGGCTTCCTCTCCTTCTCGCCGGGCGGTCTGGGTACCGGAACGAACGGAGAACGCTGATCACGACGCAGCATGATTGCATAGGGCTTGACGCCGCGTGGGAATCCGAGATCAAAGTGCAAGGCGTCGTAGACCGGGTTGAAGATGCGATACCCCAGGAAGTAGAGGTAATTCCCTTCGGGATCAAAAGCGGGTTTGACGTCGTGCAGGACCGGCTCTGTCACCTGATAGGTTTCGCCGTTCTCCAGATCGCAGAGTTTAATGGCGGTCCTCTGCGACGAAATGGGGAAGCCATAGGCCAGCCAGCGGCCATCCGGCGACCAGGCAATGCCGTTGATGCGGCCATAGCGACTGCTATCCAGCACCTGCGCTTTTGCCGTCTCAAGATGCACGACGATTAACTCATTGCGATGGTTGCTAATAGCAACCACGTCATCAGTAGGAGAAACTACAAGGTCAGCGGCACGGCCAAATTCGACCTCAGCAAGAATCTGTGGCAGGCTTTCCTCTTCGGGCCAGAAGATGACCAGGGTTTCGCGGCCAGGTGCATCGCAGACCGCGACCAGGCGCTTGCCATCGTTGAGCCATTCCAGGAAGCGGTAGCGTACGCCATCTAGTTCGCCGTGTTGCAGCACCGGCCCTTCCCAGTTGCCGAACGTAAAGGCTTTGCCGCGCGTGGTAAGAGCCACCGAGTGGCCCTGGGGATGCAGGGCGTAGGTATCGAGATAGCTGGCTGCCGAGACAAATTTGCGCTGGAGTTGTGTGCGCAGGCTGGGCAATTCGACAGCGAGACGGCGACTGCTGCCAGTTTCGGGATCGAAGAGGTAGAGATCAGCACCGGCATGATAGACCAGACGAGTACCATCCCCGGCCAGGTGACGGGCGTAGAAATCCTCGTGATCGGTATGGCGGCGCAGATCTTCGCCGGTCGCTGTACACGAGTAGATGTTACCGATGCCTTCATGATCGGAGAGGAAGTAGATGCGCTCACCAATCCAGCAGGGATCGGCGATATTGCCGTCGATTTTGAGCAGGCGCCGAAAGTTCCCACTACCGTCAGGATCACACCACAGATGCCCGGTCCGCCCGCCACGATAGCGTTTCCAGTGGGCATAATCGGTAATATTGATGTTGCGCCCGATAACGATGCCTCCCTGAGGACCATAGGAGATCGCATTTGCCATGCCAAACGGGAGTTGGCGCGGCATGCCACCCGCAGGCTTGATCGCGTAGAGCACATGAAAGCGCGGCGCGAACTGCCCGGCATTGCTGGCATAGAGGATCTCGCTCCCATCAGGCAGCCAGCCGGCCACCTGGCAGAATCCCGATTGATAGGTCAGGCGCCTGGCCGGGCCGCCGATTGCCGGCATGACAAACACTTCACTGGGGCCTTCTTCGCGTCCCACAAATGCCAGCCATGTGCCATCAGGAGAAAAGCGCGGATAACTCGCCTCGCCCACTCCGGCGGTCAGGCGCTCGGCACGCCCGCCCTCATCCGATATCAGCCAGAGATCATCTTCAGAAACAAACACAATACGATTCTGGTAAATGTGCGGAAAACGAATATATGCTTGAAATGGCATAGAATAGCGCGCCGCCTTTCGTCAATCTCGATTCCAGTAGACCAGCCGGTAAATGCATTCTCCCTCAGTGCGCCACGCAGGCCGGAGATAGCTGCGACAGCTTTGAGGACGATTCAGAAGCGATTGCATTTATTGTATCACATCAAATCCGGTTGAAAAGCGATCAAAAGGGGGTCCAGGGGCTTCATCCTCCTGGCAAGGGAGCGCCGGGTCTCCACAAAATGAGGTTGGGTACCTCCTGAAAATCTCTTTTTTCCTCTGTTGCAGAGGAGAGAGGACATTGCAACAGCCCAGGGTTTTGGAACAACCTCTCTTGCCGGGAAACGTAAAAACGTATAAAGTCTATGGAGTATCCAAAGCATTCGGGAGAGGGGTTCATGAAAGTCGAAAGAACTATCATCATCTATCGTTCACCACAATCCGTTTTTGATTTTGTATCAACTATGAACAACTATCCGCTCTGGGCGCCGGTCAAAAGCGTACAGCAGACCTCTGAAGGCCCGGCAGGCGTTGGCACAACCTACAACCAGGAGGGTGAGATCATGGGCCAGCAGTACGAGGCGACCAGCGAGATCACCGAATACCAGCCACCCGCCACTTTCGCTTTCAAAGTGGCTTCGGGTTCACTGAACTTTATCAGTAAATTCAGATTTGAGCCGCTGGAGAACGGCATTGCGACAAAGGTGACACTGGTCGGTGAGGGCGATCTCGGCTCTGCTCTCAGATTTGCCGGTCCGCTGCTTAATACAGTAGTGAAGAAGCAACTGGATGATCAGCTAGGCCGGTTGAAAAAGGTACTGGAGGCTCGCTGAGCTTGCTTGCCCGACGAGCCTGCCTGTAGCGTTTACAGTCCCAGTTCCTGCTGGCGCTGTCTCATCTCCGCCCGAAAAGCGGTTTCCATTGCCCGCTTCTCCTGCGGCGGCAGGAAACTGTGGCGTACTCCATTCAGGAGAATTTCATTGACGGCCTGAAGATCAAGCTGGAATGGCGCGGCCAGCAGTTGCACCTCGTCATTGAGCGTCGTATTGAAAAGTGGTGGGTCGTCGGAGTTGACGGTGACGACGACACCGGCGGCATGCAGGTGCGGCAAGGGATGCTGCGCATAGTCGCTGTAGACTCCCAGCTTGAGGTTGCTTGTCGGACAGACTTCCAGGGGAATACGCTGCCCGGCGAGATACTCGACAAGGGCCGAATCTTCGATGGAGCGCACACCATGCCCGATACGCTCGGCTCCCAGTGTCCTGATCGCTCCCCAGACGCTCTGCGGCCCTGCCATCTCGCCTGCGTGCGGCGCACTGTGCAGTCCCGCCGCCAGCGCCTTCTCGAACCAGGGTGCGAACTGCTCCGGGGGATAGCTGTCTTCTGCTCCGCCAAGTCCCAGGGCCACCACACCGTCTTCCTTGCCTTCTATTGCCACTGCGGTCACAAAATCGGCCAGTTTGTGCCGTCGCGCCTCATCCTCGATATTGCGCACAATATCGAAGATCCAGCGAATCTCCACGCCAAAATCGGCCCGCGCCCGCTCTCGTCCGCGTGTCAGTCCGCTGAAATAGGTATCATGAGAAATGCCGAGCGTATAGTAGTGGGTGCTCGGCGAGAAGGTCACCTCGGCATAGCGTATGTGCTGCCGCGCCATATTCGCGCCGAATTCGTAGGTGATCAGCTCGTAATCCTCGCTTGTTTTCAAACACTTCGAGACATCTACATACACTTCTACAAAGTGGTTGAAATCGCGGAAAGTAAACCAGTCCTGCATCTCTGCCAGCGTGCGCACAGGCAACTTAACGCCGTTGCGCTGCGCCAGAGTGAGCAGCGTCGCCGGCTGGATGGAGCCTTCGAGATGCACATGGAGTTCCGCCTTCGGCGCTGTGCTGAGATACTGCTCGATGCTCATTTATCCTTCCTTTACACATGAGACATGTTTTGATCTTTTTTCCCCGTTTCTTTCTCCCGTCTTTTCCCTCGAAGAAAAAGGGGAAATGGGCTTTTCGGGGGACTCCCCCGAAGCCCCCGCCAGGGGACTGACCGTCCCCTGGACCCCTGCCTCTCCCGTCTCTTCCCTCGAAGAAAATAGGGGAAAAGAGGGTTTCGGGGGACTCCCCCGAAGCCCCCGCC
>JADBKA010000420.1 GCA_014896635.1 Ktedonobacteraceae bacterium | reverse complement strand
AGAGAGCTGTAGTCGGCGATAATGCCGATGACGGTTGGTGAAGCTGCATCGCCGAGCAGGTGGGCCAGCAACAGCGCCAGACCAATGCCAGTCGCACGCATGTCAGGTGCGATCACATCCTGCATGGTCGCGTTCAGCGGTCCCAGGCACATGCTCAGGCTGATGATAGCCAGAATGAAGACGCTGATAAAAGGAATGAGCGAGTGCAGGGTGAGTGCGAGCAGCGTCAGGGGCGCACCCACCAGAAAGGCCAGCGTGGAAATGAGCATGCGTCCCTGCGGCATGCGCTTCTGCAAGGCATCGGCCAGCCAGCCGCCGAGCAACGTTCCTACTAGCGCGCCACCGGCCAGCACGCCGCCGGAGATGCTGCCTCCCTGGCTGGCTGTAAGTTTGAAAGTCTGTACAACATAGCTGGGAATCCAGAACTGCGCCGCGCCGACAATAAAGAAGCTGAAGATGAAGGCCGCCAGCAGTACCCAGTAGGTGGGGATTTTAAGCAGTTTGCCGGCGGTGCTGAGAAGATTTTTGTTCAGGCTGCCGTGACCGGCGTGGATATCGCTTGCCTCATCCCCCTCGGTGTCGAATGCGCCACGTTTCGGTTCGTGCGCGCGCCAGATCAGCAGGGCCGCCAGCAGTCCGGGCAGGCCGACAATGAAAAACGCCCAGCGCCAGCCGAGCGCATCTGCCACGATGCCGCCGATGACCAGGCCGAGCGCCGTGCCGAAGAGGTTGCTGACCGACCAGATGGAGAGAATGCGCCCGCGTAGCTCCTTTGGGAAATAGTCACCGAGCATCGAGAGCGAAGCCGGCGCGTAGCCCGCTTCACCAATACCCAGGAACGCGCGCGTGATGAAAAGCTGCACAAAGTTTCTGGTGATACCTGCCAGCGCCGTAGCAATACTCCAGATTCCCACGCAAATGCCAACGATGTTCTTGCGCGTGCTCCTGTCTGCCCAGACACCCAGGGGCAGCGTGGCGAGGCCATAGATGATCAGGAATGAGGAGCCGAGTAGACCCGACTCGGTGTCGGTCAAACCAAAATCACCTTTCAGATGCGGAAGAACTGCCGGTAAAATCTGGCGGTCAGTATAGTTAAGAATATTAATCGTGAGCAGCACGATAAAGGCAAAAAGAGCCTGCCTTCTGCTCGGCTGGTACCGTGTCTTCTCCTGCGTCTCTGCCGGTGAGGCTGTTGTCATTAGCCTTGTTAATCCTTTCGTCACAGTAATGTCATCGAGGTATACGTTTCTAGACGTGATTGGTTGCCTTCTCTAAAATGAACAGGATGATAAGCATGTCACTGCCAGCCCACCGGGGAAGTTCCTTTATCCATCTGCAACTTTTCCTTGCCTTGTTCGTTTGTACAGGGTGAAACACTCGCAATGCCAGAGTATTCTGTATAAATAACCAGATTCCCCTGTTATATTAAGGAAAAATAGCATGATGCACTCTGTGACACATTTTATACAACACGCAAGCCCTCTGTTGATATATCTCATCGTTGCGCTTGTGTTGCTGCTGGAAAGTTCCGGCGTGCCAATTGCCAATACAACGCTGCTGCTGTTTACAGGTGCAATGGCCTCGCTCGGCCATCTGGATATCGTGCCGCTAACGATTGCCGCTGTAAGCGGCAGTGTTGCCGGCGCCTGTCTGGCGTATTTCATCGGTGAGCGAGGGGGGCGTGGAATCCTCCGGCGCGGGGCAGCGTTTTTGCGTATAGATGAGCGCAAGCTACAGATGGTTGAGCGCTGGTTTCAGCATTCTGGCCTCTGGATGATTTTCTTCTCGCGCATGGTCCCTTACGTGCGTCCTTTTGCCTGCTTTCCGGCAGGCATGTCGCGCATGCCGCTGCCGCAGTTCGGCTTTGCCGCCTCTGCTGGCTCTTTTGTCTGGTGCCTCAGTGTGCTGGCGGTCGCCTGGAGCCTGGGCAATCGCTGGAGGCTGGCGTTACACGTCTTGCAGGCGTATACGCTGCCAGCAGTGATTGGTCTGGTTCTGCTGATCACTGCATATATGCTCGTCATGTTTATGG
>JADBKA010000419.1 GCA_014896635.1 Ktedonobacteraceae bacterium | reverse complement strand
GTGAGCGTTAAAAGCGACGATCCAGCGATTGATGAGAATGGGCAGCTCCATGCCTGCAGGAGCGGAGCCACCTTGCTCAAAGCTGTCTCGGTTGGTTCGCACGCCACTTTCTCCTCTGCTTCTGCTGCTCTCCAATAGGGGCATCCTCGTGCTCTGTATTGTAGCGCAGGAGTGCACCAAGCACAAATGCTGTGGTCGGTTGAACCACCTTGCTCCAGGAGATTGGCCTTTTTTACCCGGACCACGGTTACCAGTTTACACAGGCAATAACGTCCTCTTCATGAGGAACGTTTCTGGCGGGTCTCGGAAGCGGAGACCGCGGCCTCCCGGAAAGACGTTCCTCTCTTTGACTTGCCTTGGGATTTGCCCTTATCGACTGCGCCGGGCAGAAGCATCAAGCAGCCTGGAGAAAAAGATGAGCTTGTTTCTTCGACAGACTGGGAGATAACCGGAAGCCCCAGATAGAAAGGGGAACAACACCTGTGATCTTGCATACTGGCATCCCTTCCTCAGGAATGGCATGTAGCCCTGATTCCGCCGGGGCCTTCCTTCAGTGCCATGCAGAAGCAGTGCGGGGTAGCGAGCCGGTGGAGAAGCCAGACCAGGGGCAGATCAGGGGTAGAAAGCTCCACTCCAGCCCAGCACCACTTCTCCCAAGAGCATACGAGTCGTTCCACCTGAGTTGGAAGACGCAACACCGGCTGTTAAGATCCTGGAGAGAATCGCGATGAATTTGGTACTGATAGAGGCAAGCGCTGTAGCGTAGCAGTGACTGCGATCTTCGAGGGAACCAGGCCAGACAGAGGACCTGCCGCCCGCTAGTTAACGGTCCTCTCTTATGTGCAGGTCATCCGCCTTGCTGCATACAACGATACAACGCTTGCCAAGGCCAAGGGGCGAGCCTCACACTGGTAAGCCAGCAGTCTGATGTCCCCTCCAACCGTGAGCGAGAGCGCTCTACAGCAAGCCGCCTGGTTCCCTCTTCCGCAGCATCTTCATCAGAAGAGGAGGCTGATCTGATTGTAGACAGCGCGAATGTTCTGCGGCGTACCGGTATATTCCTGGCCCCGTTGCTGCAGAGATAGATCGAAGGGCATTGACATCGGCATCATCGCCATCAGCAATGGTGAAGACCTTGATGCCCCGGCCAGCATCTTCCCCGCGCGGCGCGATCCGCGAGAGCAGGTCAGTCAGTGAAAGCTGGCTGGCGTTATCCTGTCCATCAGTCAGAACGATGACAGCCTTGATATCAGCGGTAACAAAGCTGTTAAGCGCCTGGACCTGCTCGGCAATGGTATCAAAGAGACGGGTACTGCTGTCCGCTGTAATGGTGGCAATTTGCTGGAGGACCTGCTGACGCTTGGGGCCAACCTCTGAGAGCGGACTGATGACCCTGGCTTCATCGCTGAAGGTCGCTAGCCCAAGGATGTCATCGTCGCTCATCAGACGCACAAAGTTGCTGAGACCCTGCCGTGCAGCCTCAATCGTGCTGACGCCATTGAGGTTATCGTTCAGGCTGCCGGAGGTATCCAGGATGAGCATGACGGCCACACGACGTTTCTGTGCTTGCCAGGTGCTCTCGATGGCATTGACGATGTCCACAGAGAGAACCTGCAAGATGGTACGGGGCTGCGGCGGGTCGACGCCATGCGCGCAGTCAAGAGGGGTCCGAAGCGGAATAGAAGGCAAGGCGGGACGGAAGCCGTAGCGCAGGGCCTTGGCCTGGTGTTCGGGCGCCAGGAGAATGGCCTGCAGAACCTCGGCAGCGCTCTCTTTGGCTGAGGTCAGCCAGCTGCCGTGAAGAATGGCATAGGGGTGATCACTCTGGAGAAAAGAGAAGACTTTTGAGCATTGAGAGAGACAGGCCGGCATCTCAAGGCAGCTCCTTGGCGTAGCGAGACACCTACAACGAGGTGGGTGCCCCCCTTATTTGCAGGAGTGTCTCCCCCCACGGGTCGAGCCCGGCCCCATAGGGGCCAGACGAGGAGATAAGCTGCATCAGGTGTGCCCACACTCCTGCCTGCAATATGCCAGCCAGGCA
>JADBKA010000418.1 GCA_014896635.1 Ktedonobacteraceae bacterium | reverse complement strand
GGTCATAATCTGGTCCTGGCAATCACCGGCTGCTTCATTCTGGCCTTTGGCTGGTTCGGGTTCAACCCTGGCAGTACGCTAGGCGCTTCCGGCAATGGCAACTTGCGCATCGGTCTCATCGCTGTTGACACCATGCTGGCAGGCGCGTTCGGCTCGGTCGCGGCCATGATCTACACCTGGGTTACAGGCGCGAAAAAACCGGATATTGGTATGATGGGCAACGGTCTGCTGGCAGGTCTGGTAGCGATCACCGCTCCCAGCGGCTATGTCAGCCCGCTCTTTGCCTGCATCATCGGGGCTGTCGCTGGTGTACTGGTGGTAGTTGCCGCAGGCTTCGTTGAGCGTGTGCTCAAAGTTGATGATCCGGTGGGGGCTATCGCGGTCCATGGCTTTAATGGTCTGTGGGGCCAGCTCTCGGTGGGACTGTTTGCGGACGGCATGGCGAACTATGGCGGCTTGCAGGTGAGAGGGCTGTTCTTCGGCGATCCGACTCAGCTCGTGGCCCAGATCATTGGTGCAGTTGTCTGCTTTGTCTACGTCTTCGGCATCTCGTGGGTCTTCTTCACCCTCTACAAGAAGCTCTTCGGGCTGCGCGTCTCGGCTGAGACCGAACTGGCCGGCCTCGATATTCCTGAAATGGGTGTGCTCGGCTATGCTCCTGATGCAGAGCCGTATCGCACTCCGGTGCCGGCTGCGGCAATTGAGGGCGTTTCAGCTTCGACTGACTAGTACAGCACTCTCAGCAGACAATCGAAGCAAAAAGGGGCTGGCTGCACAGTGTTGTGCAGCCAGTTCCTTGCTCTCAGGAGAAAAAGGGATCTTAGCCCTCCTGGATCTCTTCATGAGCGATCACGTCGCCACAGATAGAAGTCGGCCAGCAGCACAATACTGACCGCGATCGCAGGCACAGCAATCTGGGTCCAGGGCTGGCTATCAAACATAGGACCGAGGTGGATATCATCCAGCAGCATATGCGAGGCCGTCCAGGCCAGCACCAGGCTCGCCACATCAAGCAGCCAGGGCAGGCGCGCGATGAGTTCGGCAATCAGAGCACTGCCTATTAACAGCAGCCCGATACTGAGCAAAAGGCCAACGACGAGGAGAAGCAGTTCACCCCAGGCAATGGCCCCGACGGCAAGGATATTATCCAGACTCATCGTCACATCCGCCATCACGATCGTGGCCAGCACAGAAAGAAAATTTTTCTCTTCTGCCTTTTTTTTCTCTTCCACCAGTTCACCAACTTGATCAGCTGCGCCGGCTGCTTCACGTCGTTCCTTACTCCGATTCAGTAAGAGTCGGATAGCGATGTAGAGGAGAACGATAGCCCCGATCGCCTGAATGAGAGGGAGTCTGAGGAGCAGCGTGGCGATGACTGCGAAGAGAATACGTAGAACGATTGCTCCCCCACCACCAATAGCAATGGCAAACAGGCGTCGCCGCCTTTCCAGCCCTGCCGCTGCCGCCCCTATCACCAGAGCATTATCGCCACTGAGTACCAGGTCTATCAGAACAATACTCCCTATTGCGCTTAGCCACTGAAGCATGAAAACTTACCCTTCTTTAGGAAACTGTTAGAGATGAAATAGCTCTCCCGGCTTCTCGAAGTCTGAAAATAGCATTAGTATTATATACGTCTGTATCTGACAACAATCAAATAGACAGAGGCATTCCTCATTTCCCTGATAAACTCGCTTCATTCGAGAAAAACCGTTAAGAAATAGAAAAGCATTCAGTCCTTCTTCCTTTCGCACCGAGAGCAGAGACCAGCAATCTCACAGGCCGTTTTACCCCAAAAGAAAATGCCGGCCTCACAACACGGGCGCACGCGGGAAGGGAAGAGGACCATTTGCCGAAAGTTGACACAGCCATAGGTCATCAACTACAATGCGCAGTAAAGTCATGTTGAAACGCGCTTACACACCCGGAACAGAGTTTGCCAATGTATTACCATGAGGACAGGGAGCCGGTACTGGGAAACTACCGCCTGCTCCGGCACCTGGGATATGGACACGCCGGTAGCATCTATCTCGGCGAGGCTCTCCTTC
>JADBKA010000109.1 GCA_014896635.1 Ktedonobacteraceae bacterium | reverse complement strand
ATGGCACACAGTACGCCCCGCCGGCCAGCTCTCCCCTCACCAGCGCGGTAGCCGGCAGTGGTCTGGGGATCGGGATCTATAAATACCTCGTGACCTACTTCACACAGGACGGCGAAACCACCGCCGGTCCCGCTACCAGCGTCACTACAACTACTGGCAATCAGCAGGTCAGCCTGACGAACATCCCTGTCGCGCCTATGCAGGCGGGTCGCGCTACCAGTCCAGTTATTGGGCGCAACCTCTATCGCACTCAGGCCGACGGCAATGCTTTCTTCTTACTCACCACTATGCAGGATAATACGACCACCACATACAGCGATACCCTCCCCGACAGCTCCCTCGCCGGTATGCCACAGCCACCAGCCGTCAATACCAGCGGCGTCATGGTCTGGCCGCCCCATGAGCGCGCCTTCACTGAACAGAGCAACCTCTACGATTCCTCCATTGCCCTGGCTCCTGGCGGCAATGCGGGTCTGGCAGGCGCCGGCACCGCCGGAGCGGCAGGTATGCAGTCTCCCCACTTCACCCTTGCCCTCAGCGCGGCGGAACTTCCCACAGACGATACGCTTGTCATGCGCGTCCTCTACGTCACAAAGCACCGGCTTGACAGTACCGGCAGCACCATTCCCGCAGCCCATCGTGACATTATCGTCCTGGGCGCCGTCGCTCACGCAATGGCGGCCTACCAGGTGCCGACCAATGACAACTTCGCTTTCCAGGACGGCAGCCTGCACGATCACATCGACGATACACACATTCCCACATCCTGGCTTACTACAGCCAGGGAGCGCATGCGGCAATTCGAGGCGCGCCTGAGCGAGATCAAGCAGCAGCGTGACTTCGCCAGTTCTGCCCGCGCCCAGTGGGGTGACATCCCTGCGCACTGGATCAGGCTATAGAGGCGACCTCTTCTTCTCCCCTTTTAAATTGATGAGTGGTAGATGGGTAGATGGTAGACGAAGTAAAAAAGAAAGGAATGGATGCATGCAAGACCTCGCGAATCTGCTCGGAATCGTCAGCCTCATTCTTACATTGAGCGGACTGCTCGGCGGCTTCTGGGCCTTCAAGCAGAGCGTCGCCAGGACGGCAAACGAAGTACAGGAGCGCGTCATTAACGCAATGGAACACGAGATCGACGTGTTGCACCAGCGCATCACCGACCTCGAAAACGAGAACCGCCGTCTCGATCAGATCATCTGCACGCTGTGTGAAGCTCTCAAGCGGCGCGGCATCATCGTCACCATCGAGGGCAACATCGTCACCGTCTCCGATGGACACGAGACGCAGAGCGTGCGTATTCAGGAATTGTAGACTTCCCAGGCAGCAGGGCAGTCCTTGACGACTGCCCTCTTTGCGACTTGAGAGAGCGAAGGAGCAACCACATGCCCACCATCGGCCTCGACTGCGAAATTATCCTCGACGGCAATGGCTACTTCGTCAAGCCCGGCAGTTACCACGTCAGGCAGCCGCGTCTCCGCCGCGCCAGCTATCGCGCCGACGGCTCCCTGTCCTACGTCGATCTCGGACCTGGCAAACGCACCTGGAGCATGATCATCCTGGCCCTCAACGACCTCACGCGCTATGACGGCATCTCTACCGGCAAGAGCGGCCAGCAATACCGTGACGCTTTGCGCAGCAGCTTCACCGGCAGCCTCGGCGGCATCATCCTCTTCAGCGATCCGCTGAGCGGCGGCGCCATCTCTGTGCATTTTGATTCTTACGAGGAGCGTATTCTCGACCTGCGTACTCAACTTATCAGCCTGGCCACTGGCGGCCCCGCCGGCGCGTCCTACGAAATTGCTATTGAACTGCTGGAAGCGTGAACGATGCTCTCGCTCGGCGAATTTGCGCGCAGTGTGCTGGGCGCGCCGCTCTATCCCTACCAGGAAGCAATTGGCGAGGCGATCATCGACTCGGTATCACACGGACGCGGCCTGACTTTCAGCGTTATGCTGGCGCGACAGATGGGCAAGAACCAGCTCAGCGCCGTCATCGAGGCTTATCTGCTGGCGTACAACCGCGAAGGCACCATCGTCAAAGCTGCTCCAACCTTCACGCCGCAGATCATCAACAGTCGCCTGCGCCTGCACGCGCTACTCCATAGCAGCCCCACGTTGAGCGAACGCGCCTGGCAGAGCGCCGGCTATATCCTGGGTCTCGCGCCCGACAAAGAGCAGAAGAGCAAACTGGTCGGCCCGCGCGTCATGTTCTTCAGCGCCAGTCCGCAGGCCAGCATCGTCGGCGCTACCGCTTCCCTGCTA
Source organism: Ktedonobacteraceae bacterium (assembly GCA_014896635.1). The sequence goes on along the minus strand of JADBKA010000109.1, from coordinate 13,021 downwards.
CTCGAAATCGACGAGGCCCAGGACGTCTCTATCGACCGCTTCAACCGCGACCTGCGTCCGATGGCTTCTACTACCAATGCCACTACTGTGCTTTACGGCACCGCCTGGACCGACAATACGCTACTCGCCATTACGCGCGAGAGCAACCTTGAATTGGAGCGGCGGGACGGCATGCGCCGCCATTTCGAGCATGACTGGCGCACTCTCGCCACCATCAACCCCCACTACAAACGCTTCGTCGAAAACGAAATCGAGCGGCTTGGTGAAGAGCACGCCAGCATTCGCACACAGTACCGTCTGCTGCCGATCAGCGGTGCCGGCCACCTGCTCGGCGAAGAGCAGCGCCTGCTCTTGCAGGGGAGCCACGACTGGGAAGACGCTCCCGACGATTCGAGCGTCTACATTGCCGGCATGGATGTGGGCGGCGAAGCGCGACCACAGCAGGCCACAGCAGGCGAGATCACGCCTGCACGCGCACATGACAGCACCGTCATCAGCATCGGCAAAGTCACCTACAACGAGCTGCTCATGCCTTCAATCAAGATTGTGCATCACTACTGCTGGACGGGCAAGCACTATTTAGAACAATACGCTCAGATGGTCGCTATTTGTGAGCACTGGAATATTCGCAGCCTGGCAATTGATCGTACCGGCCTGGGTGATGTTCTGGCCTCTTTGCTAGCAGCGCGCCTGGGCGAAGAGCGCGTACGCCCTTTCCAGTTCTCGCGGTCTACTAAAAGTAAACTGACCTACCGCTTTCTCGCTATGATCAGTTCCGGCCAGCTCAAACTCTACCGCCGCGAGTATGCTCCTGCCGCCTGCTATGATGAATGCTGGAAGCAACTTACGCTCGCCCGCCAGCATTCACCTGCGCCCAATCTGCTCGATATGTACGTCGATCCGGCTGAAGGTCACGACGACTATCTGATCAGTCTCGCCCTTTGCTGCCACGCTGCCGACCGCACCCCCGCCGTCGTTGAGACACAGATCATCAGGCCCAGACACCTCTATGCCGGCGAGGGCTGGTATTAAGAACGGGTGAAACATGGCTCTATATCAGAGCGTGCCTACGTGTAGACGAGTCATATCCTCTGAATGACCCCGTGTGATGGCACATCAAGATGGGAGATTTCTTTATGTCGGCAGAACTTATCAGTCACGCGCCACAATCCAATCAAGGCGGAGACCCACCTGCCACCGGGCGCCCGACCCGCCTGTATGCTTCTGTGATGGGATATTTTTTTAGCCTGCTGCTCGTCGCCGTCCTGTCCCTGCTGGAAAAGATCGACCAGACTTTCCCTCATGCACCGATTTTCCTCGGCGCGCCCTTTGGCATGATCTCTATCCTGATCGCCCTGCTATGGGGATCTGGTCCGGCGCTCTTCTCGATGGTGCTCGGTGTGATCGTGATTGTTGTATTTCTCTCGCCTGGTATCGTGACGCCTGATATGATGAGAGATATTATTATCATCGGACCTTTCGTTCTCCTACAACTGCTGGCACTGGCGATAGTCGTCAGAATGGAGAAAGGGCGCCGGCGCCTGCTCACTGCTCAGCAGACGGCCCAGACCTATGCACAGGAGCTAGAGGCCGCGAACGCGGAGCTGCACAGAGTAAATAGCCAGCTTGAGCAGGCGAATTACTTGAAAGACTATGTGCTCACGCGCTCCTCACACGAACTCAAGACGCCCCTGACCACCATTCTTGGTCGTACACAGCTCCTCTTAGCGCGCCTGGAGAGATTCGGAGAAACGCCTGAGAATTGCGCGACGGTGCATAAGCACCTGGAAGTGATCGAGGAGCGAGCACATCATCTACGTTCATTAATCGAAAATTTGCTCGATTTGAGTAAAATCTACGCGGATGAGGAGCCGTTCCACCTGGTCCCCTGCGACCTGGGCAGCCTCTGTCACGATGTCGTCGAGGAAGCGCATACTCGTTCAGGACGCACCATCGAACTGGAGATACCTGCTGGCCCTCTCCCGCTGCGCGCCGACGACAAACGACTCTCCCAGGTGCTCACGAATCTGCTGAGCAATGCCATCAAATACTCGCCGGAACATACTCCCATTCATGTACGGGTGGATGTTGAGAATGGCTCTGCCGTTCTGAGCGTCCACAACGAATGCCCGGCGCTCTCACAGGAGCAACTGGAGCATATTTTTGAGCCGTTTTATCGCACAGTTGATGTAGAGTATTCATCTATCCCCGGTTGGGGACTCGGCCTTGCAATGAGCAAAAAGATCGTCGAACGGCATAGCGGGCGAATCTGGGTAGAATCTTCGGCTGACAATGGCATCACCTTCTCTGTCAGGCTTCCTTTCACGACAACCGGCCCGCTCAACAGGTAAACCGAGAGACACACCCTAAGGTATTTTTCGTACGTTCTAGGTAGTGTTCCCGATAGATTTTTGGATAAAATATCAGGTACACTACTTTATAGTACAGGATCATGTAGAGAAACAGAAGGAGTGCGTTCCTGAATAGCAACGGACGGTCAACGGGCATGACACTGTTATGACACGCGAACGTTGACATTATGCACAAGGAGAACAGAGCGATGCCAGCAAAACTTCAGCTACGTTACAAAGTCAAGGGCATGGCTTTCGGCGCGCGGGACTGCGACTGCCCCTGCGACCCCTGCGATTGCGACCCCTGTGAGTGCGAGAGACCAGGGCGCCCCGTACGCTGGCGTGTGAGTGGCTATCACATCGAGACCGGCACCATTGATGGCAGCGATGTGAGCGATATGCTGCTGTTGAGCCTGTCACAGGCAGCAGGTGAGGGAAGCAATGCACCCTGGCAGGAAATCGTCCTGATCGATGAAAGAGCAACTGCGGAGCAGATCTCGACCCTGCTCGATATCTTCAGAGATCACCTGAAGAGTATGCCAGCCGAAATTACGGCGCCGGCTGCGACCAGAAAGGCGGTCTATGCTCTGCCGATGAGCTACACAATGGGCGCGGATGGGCCGAGACTGCATGTCGAGTTTGCGCCGGAACGCGCGCGGCTCGTCCAGGACGGGGCGCCCCGGCAGACGCCGCCGGCATGGCGCTACGATGGCCCGATGGCACTGCGTGAGCATTTCACGCTCTCTTCCACGTAGAATTGTAGAGGCGGAGACCAGGCCGCCCCGGCAGCCCGGCCCGCACAACACGCAACGGCGAGCGTGGACTGCCAGGGCATCCTGGCGAATTATCGACTTTGCTAATGAGCAGAGGCAAGAGGTGCATCCTGGCGGATCACCTCTTTTTTGCCGATGCGGTGTCCAATGGAGTGAAGGGCCGCCTCGATCTGTTCCATATTCACCTGGCCGTTCTCGTAGCGCAATGAAACAGCCTTAGCGGGGACAGAGGTCTCGACTATTTCGACGGTGGGAACGGCGCTCAGTGCTGTCACCACCCTTTTCATGCATCCCTGGCAGCCGATTTTTGGCAACGTCAGCGTCACACATTCAAGCATATTTCAGTACCCTCTTACAACTTACAAACTTGTTATCGTCACTCTCTCCTGAAAAGAAGAGATGGGCAAAGCATACCGCTCTGTCGAGATTGATTTTCCCGGACCGTCAGCGAGAAATACCAGTGGCGGCACGCATCTTGCCCTGACGTGGAGAGAGTATAAACCGGCGTGAGGACACTGCCAATTGGGATGAATCCCTACTTTTTTACGTATTTTTTCCTGGAATCATCAACCTGTCATTCTACGAACAGAGAAGGTTGTTGTAATCTGAGGAGTTTGATACCCAGTTGGGCAACCGAAGCGTCATTACCAAATGTGCTTTTCCGTATATTGCTATAGAGTAGAACATGCATTAAAGAGATTATCTATTCTCTGCCGAATATCCTGTGCTGCTTCATAACACCTTCCAGTTCCCCAAGATGTGCAGTATTGCTCCAATACAGCTTGATATTCTACTGTATCTACTCTCTCCCATTGAAATATCCGCCTGGTATGCGTCGGCAAAACCTCTTCTATGCTTTCCAATCCTAATAACAAAGGTGGAATGTCGAGGATGCGAGCCAGCAGCCAGCGCCGCTTTTTGTCTACAGGGACCATATTCTGGTTTTCCATCATATATATCCAGTTGGCTGTAATTTGCCGCGACTCTTCTCGTTCAATCGCTGTCCTTCTGCTGATCGGGCCTGTAACGATGGGTTTCGAGGTAATCAAGCACATCACTTCGCCTCAGTCTCCACACAAAATTTACCCTATATCCAGGGATCTCTCCGCTCTCTATCATACGTATGATGGTTTTTGGGGTGACGCCTAGCATTCTTCCTGCTTCACTGGTGGAGATCATGTCATCTGGTCTTGCATCTGGCATAAGTAGGGATAACTCCTTGTACTGGAAGTCTGTAACGTCTAGTTTAAACCAGTTTCCCGCAGATGTCAAAGTGATGCTTACGATACCGAAGTAAGTTACTTTCTTGATAGCCTAGTTTTACCCATTATCTGATAGTAAATAAATGTCCGATAAGTCTTGAATTTTATCTGTCTATGATGTACTATTAAAAACGTACTGTGAGACTTTCTGGTAAGACTAGCAACTAGTCAAGCTATATTGTTTCACCGTTCCAGGCGTGGAGGATTATCCTCTACAGGCTTGTGCATCCTCGTTGTGCGTCGCTGGCATGATGTGCAACGAAACTCCTTGTACTGTCTGTCGCTGGAGGACTGCACAAGCCAGCTTTTGAAGAATGTGTTATGAAACGCCTAGAGGAAAGTAAGAAGGAGTTTTACACCATGACAGAACAGATTGAGTGGGGAAATGTGACGCTTGTGCTTGATCACCCGCGTATGCGGCAGGGCTACCAGGACGGACGCCGCCTCTACTACTGGCAACTGTATGACTGGACGCTACAATCGCCGCAATTCTTGCAAATGCCGCCACCGTCACAGTCATCACAGTCATCGCAACCGCCTTACTCAGAGGAGCCGCGCCAGCAACTCCCTATCTCCGAAGTGATCGGGACGATTGCCCTGCCTGATGACTGGGGATATTTTCATCTCGATATGACCGATGACGAAGAAGGCGTCGAGGAACTGCTCGGTGCGCTGATTGGCTATCTCTCTGGCCCGCTCTTTCCTGAGACGCCAGAGGAGTTGCTGGCGCGCGAGAACGAGATGCTCGCCGTGACTGCTCAGTACGAGTCGGCTCCTGAGAGGTAACGAAAAAGATAACTGGAAGGCATTTTCCAGTTCATACGAATATACAGCAGAAAACGGCTTTTACGAGCTGCACGCGCGTGGTTATCTTGAGCTAGACGCGCTGAAGAAGGCGGTCCCCGCTAAAGATGTTCCGCCTGGCGAACGGCTCAGGAGTAGTTTCTTCCTGAAGACGGCGAAGATTGGCCGTTCTGGCTTCTGGATACCACGCTTTTTGCAGGGAAAACTGGGGGGAAGTCACCCACCGAGGCACAGGTAGCTGTTCCTCTTTACAGAGGAACTCAACCGTCGCAGCAAAAAGCGCCGCCCACCGCTGCTCATCTTCCGTTGTAAATTTTTCTGGTGCCTGTTCAACGAGTGCCGCTCGATCTTCCGGGCGTGTCCGCCGCCAGTCGTCGAGAAAATCTCCAAAGGCAACCCAGGGATTTTCCCCGCGTTGGATGCGCGTAAAGGATTCAGATGCGCTAAAGCGATGCCAATAATAGTTTGCCATATCTCTTTCGGTTTCCTCTCAAGGTTCAAACAATTCTTCTACTGTGTATTGAACTCGCACGGTCAGGTATCGAGATGGGATATACTGCTGGAGAATAGCGAGTACCTGTTGCGGATCGGAGAATCCCGCATACCTGATCAGAGCTTTTGCATCGGCAATATCAGCCGGGCGTCCCGCTACCAGCTTCATCGCCAGCAGATAGTCCAGGGTGGGCAGATAGACTTCCAGGCCTGGGTACTGTTTCCATAATATAATTGGTGGAGGTGAATAAAGAAACCCTTTCGCACCGTCATTGAGCCAGTCAGGAGGCAGACCTTCTCGACGGGCAATCTGGTTTACTGCCGCTCGGATTGCTCCAGCTTCTTGTTCAAAAGATGCATCGATATCGCGTGTCGAGGTACGATTCCCAACAACAAGAACCATGACCGCACCCCCTACAAGCAAGATTTTTCCTGTCCGCCCGGCCAATGCCAATTCCTGACCAAGCAAAGAGAGATAACGGTCAATATCGCGCTTCTCCACATCATTCTCCTTCATTTCATAATATATCACATAGCTATTTCTCCAGTATATCGCGTGTTGCTCTGCTGTTGCCAGCTCTACATAAGTTGAAAACTCAGAATCAGCCCGCTCTTTCCTGAGACGTCCGAGGAGTTGCAGGCGCGCGAGAACGAGATGCTCGCCGTGACTGCTCAGTACGAGTCGGCTCCTGTGGAATAGTGGGACAAAACTTCTTACAGGCAGATACAGGAGATTCCTGCTGTTCTACAGACCGGGATCGCCTGTATCACCTGCGGTCTCTTCAAATTCCACGTCTATGTAGGCATCGGTGAGAGAGAAGTGAACGCCCAGGCAGTGCAGCGTGATATTGTCAGCATTTTCGTGCGCCCATCTCTCTCCTTGCAGGAAGAGTATATCGCTCTGGCCTCGCTTTGTAAATCAACAGTATTATATCACAGCGCGTGGTCCGTTGTGCTTGCAGCTCTGGCATAGAATGAGGGCAAGAAACCCTTTACAGGCATGCTACACCGGAATGTAAGAACATTGTAGAGATACTCTCACTATAGAATAACAACCATCCAGTAACAAAGGAGAAAGAACATGAATCAAACGCTAGAAGCCATTCTTGCTACCTGGTTGAAAGAGCCGCAGGCGTCTGCGCAGCGGCTGATCCAGTATTATGGAGAACCTGATGAGTTCTCACCCTCACAGCTTACCTGGTACAACACGAAAGATGGCTGGAAGCGGTCCGTACTGAGAAATGAGGAGATTCCGCACAACTTTCCGGCACCTCATAACGACTTCCTGGAGCAATTTATTGACTATCATGTTCCGCTTGAGAAGTATACAGACCTGGCGCGCTTTGATGGCAGCGTTATAGTCGAGCGAACCAAAGGAGAGATATCGGCCCGCTGCGGCGGCACATCCATGAATTTTGTCGCTATCAACCTGGCACATGATATCGTTACCGGCAAGCGTACCGTTGAAGAAGCGCGAGCGGAGTATGCCAGGCTCTATCAGGCTTTTCAGAGAGGAGAGAAGCCGCCGTACACACAGGCGTTTCAGTTTGCCGTTCCCAGAGGCAATACAGGTGATCTTGACGCTGTGCTTTTGAAATAGGTACTGGAAGAGTCTTGGGGAGTCTGGTATTCTCCCAGACTCCCCCATTTTTTAGAGGTGATAGAGTCCTCAACAGGAACATGCACTAGGCATGTTCAAACGTTAGCTCTTTGCCATAGACTTTTCTAGTAAAAATCTTGATCGCGTCTTTCAATTGCAGTACAGGAAATTCCATCTGCGAGATGCTTGCTACGCCGGGACCGAGACGACTGGCCTCCCACAGGTGCCGCACCGCCTGCACGCTCAAGCCCAGGATCTGCGCGCCTACCACGTCGGCAGCGAGAGTATCAGTGCTGGCAATCACCAGGCCCGTCTCCGCTGTGTAGCCCCCAAGCGGCCCGCTCGCTACCATCGCAGGATGCCCCACCGTAATCGCCAGATGCGCCGGGAAACGGTGATGCATGGCGGCAATAAAGGAATGCATATCTTCCATAAAATGGTGCCTCTCAGGATGAGAGGCGCGTGGATGCCCGTAGTAGTCGGCAGCCGGGAAGGACATCGCAATGTTTTTCAATGCCAGCGTGACCGTTGCGGTAGAATGCATTTTTAGCTGGCTGACCACGATCAGTGTTTCATAGGTCAGAATACGTGGATTGACCATGATCGTCCGCTGCGGTCCCGCCACCTCTTTGTCCGCTGCGTAGGTTAACGGTATTTCCTGGAAAGGGGGACGGTTATGATCGACAAACACGGCTTGCTCTTGCCTGACGACATCCATCAGGCCCGCTACTTCAAATATCTCGTCGGTCTCGCCGGCACCAGAGCCACCGGTGACGATGAGTTCGCGCGGTTGAAAGCGTTTGATCGCACGCAGGACGGCGCGCAAAGTATCGGGCTGCGTCACTCCCGTTCTGTCCTGTGCCGATGCCCAGGTATCATTAGGCTTGACTGCCACAACTTTTCCCCTGGTCAACTGCTCAAGCGGTAATCGCTCCAGCGCCTGCATAATGGCCGGCTCAATCTGTTCGTTATGCGTAATAACAACCAGTGTCATCAGGTAATCGTTCCTCTCTTTCAATCAGGCTTTTGCTCATCTATCTACTGCTGTTGAGTATGGATAGCACACGCTCTATTTCTTTCTTTAGTACGCTGTGAGATGAAGCGAGGGAGACTGGCAGATGGCTCTGTTCTGGGTGATGGCGATGATGGCTTGCCTGGATGGTTCCAGCAGGACATAGTAGCACACGGAAAAATGGGTAATATTACGCATGCCTGATACTATCCTCATCAGTATACTTACTTTCGAGGATGAAGGGCGCCCTCTCTTCGGCAGGGGGCCATCGAGAGAGGGCGCCTTTCTGTCCCCGTTTCTTCTGAGTAGAAAGGGGACTCATCCTATTGCCAGAGGATAGGATATGCATACAGGAGATCAACAGATGAATCAGAACGAAGAAGAGCAGCAGGCGAACCAGAATGCCGAGACACGTTATCACCAGGTATTTACACGCTCTGATGAGATGAAACGACTTGAGTTGCAGGGACGCTGGCTCGCGCCGCTTACGCGCTCTTTTCTGTCGATGGCAGGCATCGCGCCCGGTATGAGGGTGCTCGATATTGGCAGCGGGGCGGGCGACGTTTCCCTGCTGACGGCGGAGCTGGTTGGTCCACAGGGTAGTGTGACCGGCATCGACTACAATAGCGCGTTTATCCAGTATGGCCGCGAGCGTGTGCAAAAAGCAGGAGTTGCCAACGTCTCTTTTATAGAAGGCGATATTGCGACCGTTGAACTGCCCGGCGAGTACGATGCGATGGTAGGACGTCTCGTGCTGGGCTACACGCGCGAGCCAGCCGCGATTGTACGGCGATTAGCTGCATCGCTGCGTCCAGGTGGGATCGTCGCTTTTCAGGAGATCGACCTGACCTATGCCGGCATCACCTTGCCCGAATCCGCTCTTTTCCGGCAAGGGGTGAGATGGATCGTCGAGGTGCTGCGGCGCGGCGGCATGGAAGTGGGCCTGCGATTATACAGTATCTTCACCGACGCAGGATTGCCCGCTCCACAGATGGCGCTGCTGGTCACGGCGGGGGGTGGTCCTGATTGGGCCGGCTATGAGAATCTGACCGAAGTTGTGCGCGGCGTGCTGCCGCAGGTCGTGAAACTGGGGCTGGCGACTGAAGAGGAAGTCGGGATTGACACGCTCACCAGGCGACTGCGTGAAGAGGCGGTCAGGCGGGGCATAGCTGGCCTGGGACTGGGCCTGATGAGCGCCTGGACGCGCGTAAGCTGAACAAAGAAGATACATGAGAGGAAAAAGAATGATGGCGGGGCAACAGGAGATCTGGTCAAGCGGCTCGGCCTACGAGTCCTATGTAGGGCGCTGGAGCCGCCTGGTTGCGCGTGAGTTTCTGGCCTGGCTCGCTGTTGCGCCGGATCTGTGCTGGCTGGATGTGGGATGTGGCACCGGCGCGCTCAGCCAGACCATTCTTGAGCACATGGCTCCCCGACTGGTGGTGGGCGTGGACTTTTCGGAAGGCTACATCACCTTCGCACGCGAGCACATACGGGATGGGCGTGCAGCGTTTCTCCAGGGAGATGCGCGGGCGCTGCCCGTTATGCCGGCCAGCTACGACGTTGTGGTTTCGGGCCTGGCGCTCAATTTCATTCCACAGCCGGAGCAGGCAGTCGCCGAAATGGCACGGGCGGCGCGCACAGGTGGCATCGTGGCGGCGTATGTCTGGGACTATGCCGGTCGGATGCAGTTCATGCGCACCTTCTGGAATGCGGCGACCGCGCTTGACCCGGCGGCTCTGCAACTTGACGAGGGACGGCGCTTTCCGCTGTGCCAGCCGGAGCCGCTCAGGCAATTGTTTCAGGATGCCGGGCTGCACAAAGTTCTGGTGCGTTCAATCGACGTTGCGACCATCTTCCGCAATTTCGACGACTACTGGTCGCCGTTTCTGGGCGGCCAGGGATCGGCGCCGGGTTATGTCATGTCGCTTTCGGACGAGCAGCGCGCGCTGCTGCGAGAACAGTTGCGTACCATGCTACCAACCAGAGCAGATGGCTCTATCTTCCTGACGGCGCGTGCCTGGGCCGTCTGTGGCATGCGCAATAACCATTTATAGTGCTCTCTGATACTCCCTTGCGTTCAGATGGGCAAGATGCTTGCGCATCTTGCCCGTCCCGCCGGTGGCGGGACGGATCTCGACGGCTATCAAGATTTCATCCCATGTTGCTTCTCTGAAAGCAACATGGGATGAGGCCAGGGCGACCGCCAGGGTCGCCCCTACTATATACGGCTATTCATCAAGAGGTGAGACGAAGCTGCTTTCAGAGGATTTGCCTCGTATGAGGCTCAGCCTACTGGCGCATCGCTAAGGAACTCGGCCTGCTCAGGAAGCACATCAATGACGCAAGGCCGGCCTTTCCTGGCTGACTGGGTTTCATAGTTGAACATGAACCGGAGTTGCCGGAAGTGGGCGAGGATGTTGCGGATACCGCCGGGTGTCAGAAAATACTTGAGCACGGATTGAAAGATGAAGGGGCGCACGATCTCCTGCTCGGTCCGCACACTGGCACGACCAGTGATGCGCAATAGACGGCTGTCGGAAGGCTGCCGCTCGATTTCCAGGAGAACGCTCACCTGCGGGTTGGCTCTGACGTTGCGGGCCGCGAGAGTCCAGTCGGCTGTACCGAGCCAGAGGTGGCCGCGCCGGTAGATGAAGTAGAGCGGATTGATGTTCGGACGCCCATTGCGGGACAGAGTAGCGATGCGAGCTACCATAGAGCGCCGCATAATATCGAGAACCGCTGGATCATCAATTTTCATCTTTCACCTCGCGCATCGTTCCATAATCCCAGGCGACCGTTTTCAGCGGAACCAGCTCAAACCACGTGTGACCGGCTGATGCGTCGCCAGGAGCCTCGACAGGCTTTGCATGGCCCCGGATGTAGATGGCGCGCAGGTCGAAGAAGTAAATGCCCTCGTCAACAAGCAACACGACCTCTTCATCGGTGCCGGGGAGCTGGCTGGCTCCCTGAGGGACACCGACCAGGTAGCGGTTGTCACGCCACAGCAGCGCAACCGGCTGAGCCTGCGGCCCGTGATCGCTGGCAAAAGAGATAGAGGCTATCGTGGCCTCGCCAGCGTCTCACGCATCAGCAGGGCAACCACCACGCCCGAAAGAAACGTCAAAGCGCCTACGACGCCGATGGCCCAGGGAATGCCGAGCAGGTCGGCGATAACCCCGGAAAGTAGCGCCCCCAGAGCATAGCCACTATCGCGCCAGAGCCGATATACGCCGACCGCAGAGGCGCGATAGCTCGGATGGGCCACGTCGCCAATGGCCGCCAGCAGGGTCGGGTAGACCAGGGCAGTGCCAATTCCCAGGAGCACGGCGCCGAGCAGCCAGGGCCAGAATGTGTGAACGGCCAGAATGAGCCATAAGCCTGCTGCCTGTATCCCCATGCCGGCGGCGATGAATCCCTTGCGCCCGAAATGATCGGAGAGCACGCCGGTCGCCAGTTGCCCGACACCCCAGATGGCCGGATAGACTGCTACTAGCAGTCCGATGTGGTCCGTGTCCAGGCCGGCAGCAGCGAAGTAGAGGTAAGAGTCCCCAGGAAAGGCCATCGTTGAGGTTATTGACGAGTCCCGCTTGACTGATGGCGAAGAGGGTCCGGTTTTTCCAACTGGTCAGGGCAAAAATCGCTCCGAAAGTGGGCGCGGCGGGATGTGAGGCCGCGTCATTGGATGGATTATGATGCTGTTGCGCTTCCAGCGCTGCAAAAGACGCTGATTCACGCACAAACACGAGCGAGAGGAGCAGCCCGCTCAACGCAAAAGCCAGCCCCAGGAAAAAAGGCTGGGGCCGCAGCGCGTAAGCGGCCGCCAGGTAGCCCGCCAGCAGGGCCGCTCCTGAGACGGCCAGATAGCCCGCCGCTTCATTGAAGCCCATTGCCAGTCCTCGCCGGTGTGGCCCTACCAGGTCGATCTTCATGATGACCGTTGTGGACCAGCACAGGCCCTGGTTGATGCCAAGCAGCACATTGGCAAAGACCACCCAGCCCCAGGTGGGAGCGAAGATAATCAGCAGCGGCACCGGTACTCCTATGAGCCAGCCGGCGATGAGTATACGCTTGCGCCCAAAGCGATCTCCCATGCGCCCGGCAAACAGATTCGCCAGCGCCTTGACGACGCCAAAACTCACCAGGAAGGAGAGGATGGCCGTCTTTGAGGCCAGGCCAAAATCCTGTTCCGCCAGTAATGGCAGGATTGTCCGCTCAATCCCTACCATGCCACCGACGAAGGCATTGACGATCACCAGCAGCGCGAACTGCCGCCAGTTGGCGAGCAATCCGAGTGTGATCGTCACCGGTCGAGAAGAAGAATCAGGAGACGGCACAGCGATTGGCTCCTGCTTCCAGTTCGGTCGTGGGGACTTGCGGAGGCGTCCCACGCTCATTGAGTTTGACGATGCGCTCGTAGTTGGACGGAGGCGCCGGTAGACGCACAAGCAGTTCACGCACGAAATTAGCACGTGCGGTATGCAGCATGTCAACCCGGCGTTCAATCTCTGCAAGTTGCGCTACGATGGGTACACCATCGAAAGGAATCGGGACAGAAGTATGTCCGGGCAGGACCATCGTATTTGTGGGAAGCGCAAGCAAGCGGTGAAGGCTCTCGTACAGCGCATCCGCGCGCCGCATGGCCTCTTGCTGATCGGCGGCGAGATCGGGACGTCCGACGCCTGTCAGAAAAAGCGTATCACCGGTAAAGAGAACATGCCCGTTGAGGA
>JADBKA010000108.1 GCA_014896635.1 Ktedonobacteraceae bacterium | reverse complement strand
TACCGGACTATAGAGCAGTTGACCGATACGCGCCACGTTATTAACGCCGGGCGGCAACTGAGAGCCGCTGGCAGTATTGCCGATTAAACGCGGGCTGTACGTTGTTGCATAAATGAGGGCCGCAGCCAGCAGAGCGCAGATGACGGCGGCAATCGGCCATAATCGGTTGCCTGGATTGGTGTGCAGCAGTCCTCTGATACGTGTCAACATCAGCGCGAACAGGATCAGGATGGTCACTGCGCCCGCATAAACGAGGATCTGTACCACCGCGATGAACTCAGCGTTGAGCAACAGGTAAATGCCGGCGGCCATGCCGAACACTACAATGAGCGCCAGCGCGCTGTGCACGATGTTGCGCAGCACGACGACCAGCAACGCCGACACGACAAGAATCACGGCAGCAATCCAGAATAAAAGGGTGACAAAATCCATGAAAAACATTCCTCCGGGTTTTCTCGAATCCCGCTACCAAAGCGGATTCTAGCAAAAGCTGGCTAAAGTGACAAGGGCAGGCTATGCCTTCCGGCTCGTCATGCTGCTTGCTCATCATCTCTAAGGAAGAGGGGAAAGAAAAGAGAGATGAGGAACACCTTCTCCGCTTCGGGAGAGGAAAATACTTCTCTCCTAATTAGAGATACAGATGGCTGTATTGCTCCTTCCGGTCATCTACCGTATGTTATAATCAATCTGTAAGCCTTCTTATTTCTGTGCAGGGAGTGTAGCAGCGGCATGAGCGTTACAGATAGAGCAGCCGGTCAGCATAAATCGGGCAACCTGCGATGCGCACACTGCAATGCCATTTTGCCAGAGGATGCTGCTTTTTGCAGCGCCTGCGGCACACGCCTCTCTGGCGAAGGCAACAGGGCATCCTTTGATCAAGATATTACCGAACGCTATCGTATCACTTCTCTTATACGCCGGCAACCCCGTATCAGGCTTTTTCGTGCGATAGATAATAAAAAACAACGACCAGTTATCATCCGCGATATTGATGTCACGCACCTGGACGAACAGGAGCAGGAACGCGCGCTCAAGGCCGTGCAAAATGAGCACAATTTGCTGCTGCGCCTCAATATCACCGACCTGCTGCCTTTCGTTGATCTGCGCTCTCACCGGGGGCATATTTTCTCGGTAAGTGAACGGCCGGGTGCGGCGAAAATGAGTGAAGCAGCAGCACAAAGATGGCTGTATACACTGGAAGATCTGCTGCAAAGCGGCCTGGGCCTGCCAGATGAACAGATTGCGATAGCCTGGATTTTCCAGTTGTGCCAGGTATTGAAACATCTACATGCGCATGGAATCGTCATCGGAACACTCGATCCGCGTATGCTGATCGTGAGCACCAGCAATTATCACGGCTGGCTCATGCTCACACCGGCGTGGTTGCCGCGTCCTTTACGCTCTACTTTCCGCACAGTGGAGAACGGTCAGGCCACACATTTTTGCGCGCCTGAGAGCCTGCGTGGCGACCTGGAGCCAGCTTCTGATGTCTATAGTCTCGGCGCTATCCTGTACTTGCTCCTGACCGGCACCGCCCCCGAAGATACAGAACAGCGCAAGCGCCATCCCCTGCTCAATCCACGCGAACTGGACCGCTCTGTCAGTCCTGATCTCGATACAGTGGTGATGCGCGCGCTGGCCCTTGAGCGCACGGAACGTTATCAAAGTGTAGAGGAACTGGCCGAGGCGCTGCTACATCCCCCATCGGTCGCAAAGCCGGTGCAGCATGCCACTCCACCATTGAGGAGCAAGAGCGAGGAAACACCTGACACTGCTGGCACCACCAACACCACCAACACCACCCACACCGCTGACACTGCTCCAGCGAAAGCTGAGATGAGCAACCGGGAGCGCATCACCCGCGACCTGCGACATCTGCTATTACCGTTACAGGCTTACTGGACGCGCGTTCAGCAGCAGTCCAGGTATCTCAGCGGAAAGTTGAAGCAAGAATCGGCTGCGATCAACCAGAAAAGTGGGCAGTCCTCTTCTTCAGCGGCATCGCTGAATGCGAGTAAGCCACAGGACGAACAAATGGCAAACACAGCGGCAGATGATATCGAGAAAGAGCCAACAATCCGACTGGTAAATGCCAGCCAGGCGCCTACCCCTTCTCAGCCGTTCCCTGTAGGCCCTGAGATAAATATCTATGAGGATTCCGCTGGCTCAGGAGAGCAGGATACTGCGCCGGTGCCTGTTGTAAGGACTATCGAGAGTTCACAGGCAGAGCAGGCAGAGCAGACATCGAAAGCCACCCACGCTGAAGAAGTTCAGGAGAGGCCCGCAACGGCAGGCAGTGAGGGAGAACCAACGCAAATCATTTCTCGACAGGCGGAAATAGCAAAAGATGCCAGCCAGGCACCAGAAATAGCATCTCAGCCTGAAAACACCGAAGATTGTAACAAAAGTGAAGAGAGCAGAGAAGAGGAGACACTGCATATTCAGAAAACTGCCTCTTCAGCGGCAAAAGCCAGCGAGCCGGCACACATCCCCTCCGAGGCCAGCGTCCAGGAACAGAAACCACGTCCCGTCAGAGAAGCGCTATCTGCTGGCACGGACGAAACTGTCGTCGCCAGCGCCCGGCCACCGGAGAGGGAAGCGAAACCGCAAGCATCCCCGCTGGACCGGCTTAAAAGGCTTCTTTCTAGCCAGTTGTCGGCACTGGCCGGGCTGGCGCAGAGAACCCACAGACAGGTGGAAGGTCAAACACAGCCTGCTACAAAAGCGTACAGTGCTTTTCTTGAGCGCCTGCGCCGCTTTATTCTTGGGGAGCAGCAGCATGACACGGCGGCTGCGGCGTTGATCGAAACTCCCCTGCGTATTCAGCCTGACCGGGCCTATGTTATCCGCATTCATATTATGGGTCGTAACGAAAGGCAGGGCGAACGGTGCGGGCTGAGTGGTCTTGTGCAGGGAGAGACGGTGCATATCGAGGTCCGCTCCGCTTTGCCACATCACTATGCCTATGTTGTGCAGCAGGCAGATGTACAGGTCCCGGCTCAGGGCTTCGCGGCTGAAGTGACAATGCCCATGCGCCCCCTTTCCAGCGAGTCGGATGGACGACGCGAACGCTTGCATATTCTCTTCATGGATGAGCAGGGTCATCCTTTGTATGAGAAACCGTTTGTGATCGAAATTTTCGTTTCACATCTGGTACAGGCGGGGCGCGAAGGGTACAATGTGCTGCCCATCCCGCTGTAGCGATGAGCAGTATGCCGCTGCTCTTTTTCCTTTCACATCAACTAGAGAAAAAAGAGAGTTTGGGGACACCTCCATAGGGGTTAACTTAGCAGAAAAGGGGGTCCAGGGGCGGCAGCCCCTGGCGGGGCATGGGGTGTCCCCATTTCCCCCTTTTTCTAAATTCTAAGGCCCACCTACTTAGAGAAAATTCGCAGGAATATGTCTGAACTGAGAGCCTTTGTGCAAAGAAGATTCCAGCAGTATAATTTTCCTGGAGGCATTGTATGAAACGTAGCTTATTATCGCGCCTGCAAACCAATGGCGCCTGTTATATTGCCGGCTCTTTGATTCTATTGCTGGTCATACCTCTCTACCAGGCATTCACGCTGACCCCTCAGGGCTACGGGAACGCTCTGCACCAGGAAGGTCTTGGCAATTTCCTTGCCTATCTAAGCTGGGTAAACGCACACAGCATCCTGTTCCTCATCTACCGCCTGCTCCTTATCATTGCTTTCGCACTGCTGGTCACACTCCCATTCACCCTTTTTCGTATCATTGTTGCTCAGGAGATTCTAGGACAGCGAGAATATGAAGAACGGGAGTCGGATGAAGATGAACATGACAGTGAAACTAGAGAGAACGAAGGAATGCCCGCTTATGCCTGGCGCGGCAAAGGTTTTGCGGTGATCGCAGCATGGGCAGGGATAGCCGGCATAGCGCTCTATCTGGCAGGAACAATTGCCAGTACCATCTACGTTATAAGCGTCAGCCAGAGCGTTACAGTATCGCCAGTTCTCCCTACCAGTTACGCGGCATTCTCCAATTTTTTCTCACTACTCGCGCAGACGGCAGGAACCGGTTTACTGGCATTATCGACACTCTTTTTTGGCGCGATGATTGCCAGGAGTGGACGCAACCTCTGGCCGGGCATGTGGGTCGCGTTTGGCTACCTGGCCCTGGCGGTAGCGGCTCTGCTGAGCGGTAGCGCCGTGGGAGTCGCCAGCGCGCCGGCTGAAGGACAGGCACCACTGACATCACCGGCTGTGCTACTCTTTGCGCTCTGGGTGCTCTGGCTCGGCGTGATGCTGGTGCGCCTGAGAGCAGAATAACAGGAGAAAAAGCCTGGAGAAAAGAACAACGGGATATCTTACACTCTGTCACCGCGCCCACAAAGTAACAGAGAGATACCCGCACTACAAGTATAACGCAATCGACTCTTTTACACAAGAAGATAAGACGTAGAGGCTATAGCTATTTCTTGCAAGGGATGAGTTATCATGATAGACTGTTTCAGGATGGCAATGTCCCGGTATCCCGCTCCGCATTGCTACCAGTAGTTTGAAAGACAGGTGATTGTAAATTGGAAGAGGAAGATATTTTCAACACCGAGCCTGAAATGGGTTATAGGAGACACACCGTGCATGGACCTTATCGCACTGGGGATCGCTTTGCAGGACGCCGCGTGGTAACGATAGGCGGTGGTTCAGGAACATTTTCTGTTCTTTCACATCTTAAAAAATATCCGTTTAATATAACTGCCGTTGTAAATATGTCGGATAGCGGAGGGAGTTCGCGGCGATTAATGGACGAGTTTCGGCGTCAGTTGCCATTAGGAGATTTGCGTCAATCGCTTGTCGCCCTGGCACGCAACGGGGCACTCTGGCGCGAAGTATTTATGCATCGCTTCGAGCGGATAGAAGATCCGGTAGATGATTCGATAGGCAGGGGAGTAGCGGGTCACAGCCTGGGGAACCTTATTTTGAAAGGCTTGCAAGATATTAATAACGGAGATCTTCTCCTTGCACTTGAAGACGCCCAGGAACTGCTGGACACGGCGGGCAATGTTATCCCGGTGACGCTGGAACAGACGACGATCTGTGCCGATCTAGAAGACGGCACGACGATCTGTGGCGAAACCGAGATTGACACACGAGGAAAGAAAAATACCGGTACGCTTTCCCCTATCAGGCGCTTACGCCTGGTTCCAGAAGATGCAAAAGCTTGCACACAGGCCGTACGAGCCATTCGTCGGGCCGATACCATTATCATCGGGCCGGGTGATCTCTATACCAGCCTGCTGCCCAACCTGCTTGTCAAGGGCATTGCAAGGGCAATACGAGAATCTGACGCGGAAAAAGTTTATGTCTGCAATCTGATGACCAAGCACGGAGAGACGGATGGCTATAAAGCTTCAGATTTCGTCAATACGATCCACCAGTATCTGGGAACACGGGTGGACCGCATTCTGATCAATGATGGGCCGTTCCCGCCCGATGTACTCAAGACGTATGCAGAAGAGCAGAGCGAACCGGTGGTAGTGGATCGTGCTCGTCTTGCGCGACTGGTGCCACATATCGTGATTGAGCATCTCAACCTGGAAGATGATACCCTGGCGCGCCATGACCCTGAGCGTCTGGTACACGCGCTTTTTCCCGGTGAGTTGCTCTAACTAGAGAGTACATTGGGAGAATCCACCTCGGTGCCAATGTAATGGAAAAAAAGGGGGAGGTCCAGGAGGGCTGGCTGTCCCCTGGACCTCCGTTTTCCTGTTAAGTCAGCGAAGACCTCTGGCTATCTGCTCAAACTCTTCGCGTGGAAAAGCGCGCATGGTCTGGGTTCGCATACTCCCCTGTGCTATCGTCCCAAGGATAAGGCGAGCTGCCGTTTGATCATCGGGAGCTTCGACGACAACAACGTAATCGTACTGCCCCATAACAAGGTAGAAACCTACCAACCTTCCACCCGCATCCTTGAGCGCCCTGTCAAAGGCTTGCAGCCTTTCAGGTGCGTTCTTTGCTTCCCTTACGCCTTGCTCGGTCAGGTTTATCAAGCTGATATAAGTCGGCATATTGACTCCTCTGACGTAACTGGTTAACAACGATAGTGCGCCGGGATAGGAACGGAACAGGTGTGCCAGGGTAAATAGTCGTTCTCACTGACCATTGTACACGCTTTTCACCTGGTGGCACAAGTAGGACGATGCCACTGGATTTTTCTCAGCGGTTGCTGAGAAAAATCCAGCCTTCGCATAAGCCAGCAATTGCTCCGGCCAGCAAAAAGATCGGCATGTGATGCGCTGCATTCTCTCCCAGCGCAAATGCGCCACTGATGAGCAGCAAATAGACGAGCAGCGACAGCACCGCGCCAACAAAAGGTCGCGCAAACCAGGTAATGACCACAAACATCGGGGGTTGCATTGCACGGCAGCGTCCTAGACTCAGCAGGCTGCTCACACACCCTCCCAGTAGCCCGTAGACTATCACCGGTCCCGGCACGCCGAGCGGAGCCACGCGGTCAATCAGAATCGTGCCAGTCAATCCCAGACTTTGCAAAATAGCGCAGGCGAGTACGGCTACCAGCATAAGCACAAGATAGGTAGCAAATACCGTGAGTGCGCGGCGTGGCCGTGATGGTAGCTGGGTGACCGCTGGCGTTTCCTTCGACTTTGCGCTCCCTGCTGCCTCCGGGAGAGATGGCTGGTTCTGAGCAGAAAGATTCTTTTCACGCAGAACGGGCAGAGGATCGGTGTCCTGTGTTGCCGTGCTATAGCCTTTTATGGGTAGTGGAGTTGTAAGAATGCGTGGTTCAGTCACATTAAGATAGCTTTCAGGCAGTTTCTGCTCTCTGGCTACTCTACTCAGCCGCTGTACAAATGGCAGAGTAGCTCCATACTGCGGAGTAAACAACGAAACGCGCCGTATCACAGATTCAGCGAGGATATAGGTAATGCAGGAAAGTTCGCGCCCTCGATAACTTTCACGTACCACCACCGTCGCTGACCTGAATAAGCTTTGAGGGGGAGCAGCAGCATGCACAGTATCCAGCATCGAGTGCTGCTCGTTGCCGGCCTGTATGGTCAGGCGATGCGGGATGCGATAGAGCACACCCCAGACCTCGGCATCAGGGCCGGGATCAGGCATAATGGTAGCGACAGTCTGCGTGTCGGACTCACGGGCCTCCCGGCTCGCCACCAGGTGAACGTTAGCGCATACAACCGTATAGCCTTTTAAAACTGCCGGGCCATAGAGCAATGCCAGGCCATTGAGCCGTTCTGCGCTATTCAGTATAGCCGGGTCCATTGCCAGCCCGTATTCAAAGAGCCAGTCAAAATCTTGCGCCTCCTGTATCTCTTTTATGACAGGCTCTGGCTGGCTGACCTGGCCTATCTGACTCGTGGGAGGCATTGTAGCAGAGACAGCAACAGTTTCAGTGGAAAGCTCCCCTTCTCCCTCCTCTGGCTCTTCTGGCAGCGGGGGAGCTGAAGGAGCTTTCGCCGGAAAACCTGGCTGCGAAAATGTTTCACCCTGTCCCTGCACACTGCGGGCGATTACACGTTCAAAAGAGAGCGGTCTGGGCGTACTGCTTTTTATGACAGAAACTCCCGGGGTGATTTGCACTTCTTCCTGTTCCTGTGCCTCTCCTTCGAGAGATGCCAGGTTTTGAGCGGCATCCTGCTGCTTTTGATCAAGCTGTTGTTGATTGGTTTCCACTAAGCCCTCCTTCCATTCACAGCCCACGATAGTAAGAAAAAACAGCCTCCTTTGCAGTCAGCATACTGAGATTGAGCCTCTTTACCAAATGCATAGGACTCTAGGGGGACTGTGTAGCGAGGAATTCCGCGCGCTTGTGTGCCTCGGCGGCAATTTGCTGCACCTCCTGCGGTTGCAAGATACCTTTTTCCGTGATCAGTCTGCTGACCAGTGAGGCAGGAGTATGATCGAAGTAAAAATTGCGCACAGTGACACCGGGCAGTGGCTGTGCCAGGACTTCCTCAGGCTCTTTCTCTTCCAGCAGTCCCTCTGCAAGGGCTGGATTATGTGGCCAGGAGCGAGCGGAGATTTTCAGCGTCTCGCATAGCACATAAAGCGGCACATGATAGCCCTGACCCGCCCAGGCCAACAGAGCGGTGCCGGCCTTGTTCAGCACGCTGCCGTCTGCCAGCACGCTGTCGGCTCCTACGACGATGCCCTGGCATTGTGGCAGAAAGATGGCGGCCTGAGCGTCAGTGATCAAGGTGACAGGGATGCCCTGCTGGCTCAGCACACGAGCAGTCTCACGGCCTTCATAGCGAGGTCTTCCTTCCAGCACAATCACACGCTCGATATGCTGCCGGGCCGAGGTAAGCACTTCCAGCACTGTGCCGGAGATGCTGCATGTCATCAATTGTCCACGCATATAGGGCAGGGCATGCGCCGCCAGAAAGAGGGGGGCCGTATCAAGATCTTCCAGCAGCCGTTCTGCCGCGCGCGCAACATCTTGTGGCCCGGCAGCCGGCCCATCAGTGTAGAGTACCCGGCTAACAGCGTTGGAGAGAGCCGCCATAGCCGGGCGTACCCCGGCCAGTTCTTTGCCGCAGCGCAAGAGCAGGCGCATCTGCTCTTGCGTTGTTGCCGTTGTCACCTGTGTTCGTGCCAGATCGCGCAAGATGAGAACGGCTTCTCTGACGAGCCAGCGCGATCCGTGCTCCCGATCATTGCGCACCTGGTCTATACGTTGTCTGATCTCCTCCTGCATAGCTTTTCTCCGATCAGTCTCCTCTGTATTCTCTTGTCTTCTCTTGTCTTCTGCCTCAGTGTAGCACGTATATTGGACCGCTAATACGATAGCCAATTGGCTCTTGTCTTTCTGAGCAAGAGGCGCTATGCTGGAAGCATAGCAGCCGGAGGGGAGAATAGCATGCGACAATATGAATCCAATCGACAGCCATTGCCACTTTTTACCATGCCAATTCGCTCGTTTGTGAAACTTGAACGTGCAAGTGATGTGCCGCTCTACCGGCAGATCTGTGATGGATTGCGCGAGGCCATTGTCTCAGGCCAACTGGCAGAAGGGACACGCCTGCCCACAGAACGCGCGCTGGCCCGCGAGCTGGGTGTCAACCGTACGACCGTCATGAATGCCTATGACGAACTGGCAGCCGAAGGATTGATCGAAGGTCATGTAGGGCGAGGCACACTGGTAAAGCGCAGTTCCAGGTATACCGGTGGCGACGACGATCTCTACGAGCATGATATGCCAGCCTGGCTGCTCGGCATGATTCCCGGTGAAGAGATGGCGCTTGGGGCTGATGCGAGGGTGTTGAGCGAGCTAACGGCGCTGGCAGATCGCAAGGAGGTGATTTCTCTGGCAACCGCGGCGCCGGCGCCAGATTTGCTGCCAGCAGCGCAGTTACGCGCAATTATCAATGAAAGTTTGCTCGACGCCCGCCAGAGCGCCCTGGGGTACTGCCCGGTCGAAGGGTTGCAGAGTCTACGCCGCGAGCTTGCCGCGCGAATGCGTAAACGTGGCGTCCCGGTTGATCTGCAACATATCCTTGTCCTTTCAGGCTCGACCCAGGGAATCGGGCTGGTTGGTCGTCACCTGCTGCGTGCGGGCGATGAAGTTGTGGTTGAGACACCGACGTACCTGGGCGCAGTCCAGACGTTTCGCGCACTGGGAGCGCGCGTGATCGGTGTGCCGACTGATAGTGAGGGCATGCGCGTCGATTTGCTGGAATCCATCCTGGCCCGCCGCTCGCTACGCCTGATCTATACGCTGCCGACCTTCCAGAATCCCACCGGCGTCGTCATGTCCCTGGAGCGCAGGAGGCGCTTGCTGCTGCTTGCCAGGCGCTACCAGGTTCCCATCCTGGAAGATGATCCGTATGGGGAGATCTATTTTGAAGGCAAGGAGCCACAGCCGCTCAAAGCCCTGGATACTCGTGGCTATGTACTTTATATAAGCACCTGCTCGAAAATTCTTGCGCCCGGACTGCGCGTGGCCTGGCTGGCGGGTCCAGAAGAGATGATCGAGCGATTCTCATTGCATAAGCAGGTATTCGATCTCAATACAAATGCATTGGGACAATGGCTGGTCGCTGAATTCCTCAGGCGCAATCTGCTTGATAACCACCTGGCACTATTACGAGAATGCTACAGGCAGAAGCGCGACCTGCTACTACGAGCCATCCAGGCGTACTGGCCGGAAGGCACGCGGGTGAACTGCCCTGCTGGAGGCTTCCACGTCTGGTGCCGTCTACCGGCGCAGATACGCGCGCGCACGCTGTTGCGAGAAGCGGCTCAGGAGCGCGTGGCTTTTATGATTGGAGAACCCTTTCATGTCGATGGCGGCGGGCAACACTCGCTTCGTCTCAGTTTTACTTCACCGCCAGAACAACAAATAGAAGAAGGTGTGCGCCGCATTGGAGATGCGATGCGGCGCGTACTGGCGCAGCGGACACGACGCGATGAGCAGGAAGATCACATCGAGCGCCTGCCTGTCGTATAGATTGGAGGGCCAGCGCTCTGACCGGCTTCCTAAAAACTCTGGTACCTCTTACGTTGCTTATAACCCTCCAGTGAGATGCCAATATACCTGGCGATATGCTGACGAGCAGGCGAACAGGAAGCCTGGAGACGCTGTTTCTCGGCACGTTCGTCAGGCCACAGCGTCTCCACGGCCAGGCTCTGCATGTGTAGCTCATCAACAAAAGGCACCAGATCATCCAGTTTCTCCCAGAGCCGGCAGGCCATAGCAGTACACTGGCGCTGTGATAATGATTTCATCGCTTCGACCACTTGCTGCATAAGCTCCTGACTCGCCATTTGCCGTTCGACCTCTTCTGCTGGATCGCCCATTCCTTCGCTCGCGTAGATCAGCGGCTTCCCCTGTGGCACATCGATCTCGCTCTCGTCCGCTGCTAACCAGTCGGCAAATGGCTGTTCATGACGCTGGCGCTGTATTGTCACCAGCTCACTATGGACAATCTTTTTCAGGTATGCCCTGAGAGATCTGATTTCCTGGACCAGAGCATAGCGCCAGAACTTCACCAGGCTGCTTTGCGCCAGATCTTTGATCTCTTCGTCCGAGAGCTTCCCCCCGGCCATCTTCCGCGCCAGATCGTCGATATGCGCTTTTGCACGGATCAGGAGTGTCTCGTCTACAGACGAATCGGTCTTCGCGGAGAAGGTTTGAGGATCATTCGGCATTGTACTGCTCCTTTCGTGGCTCCGGCCCCAGGCATTTCTATTACTGTAAATAATTATATGGTCAAAAATTGGCAAAGTCAACCGTAATAATTATCATAACACAAAAATTATATGTTTTATCTTTTCGAGTGGTTTCATGGAAATGATGATCGGAAGCGTGGGGGTCCAGGGGCCAGCGCCTGCTATTGCGCACTGCACCGCGGCTTTCGCCGAGACGTTCGTCGCTCGTCAGCCGTGCGGAGCGGCCTGCGCCCCTGGCGGGGTTTGCGGGTCCCCACAAAGTGGGGTAGGTGTTCCCCAAGCATCAGTAGCCAAATGCATTTGATATAATTCATTTACTCAAACAGTTTTGCCACAGGGAACTGGCGATAGTGTGAAGTGAGCGTAAAGGTGACGATTTGCTCAGGTGTGCAAAGTTACGATACTGATTGAGCTTCCTGGGCGAGGCTTTCCAGTTATACAATTATTATACATACGCCAGTTAAATAATTATGACAAAAATGTTATCAGAATTTTAAAATGGCATAGTTATGGCATAGTTTGAGGGCTTGACTGACAATGGATAAACGTTCTATACTGCGAAAAAGGTGTTGTTTTGCGTAAGAGAGATGTTATTATTCTCGCGGGAGGTCATAATTCATGGCTGGCAGGTTGCCGTTCCTTCACACTGATCACCTCGTCTGGAAACCCACACCGACATCTCTTCCCAGAGAATGGCAGGAGCTTTATAAAACGCTCAGGCAGCAAAACGCCCCCTCGTCCTATATTCACATCCTGGATGTGCGCTATAATCCCAGGCGTACTGGCGACCTGCTGCGCGACTGGGGGTTGCCCTGGCAAGTTGTCATGGCGGGCTACCTGTGGGACTGTGATAAAGACCAGATACGCGCTGCGCAACTCAAAGATACCGAGCAGGTCCTCGAACACATCACGCATGCTGAGAGCTATGCGCATGATATTGAAGATGAGAATCTGGTGTCGCTGCTCTCACCCCCATACCGCGACATCGGCGGCCTACTGATAGCTGTTGCCGCTTATTATGGGGTATTGCAAGAGATACAACAAAATCAAGAAAATCGCCAGAAGAACAACATACAGGTATATATAGACGAGAAAATCTCTCATATTAAAATAATTGGAGAAACTTTGATACATATTGCCACCAGGTTGGCTATGTGGCATTTTAAGCGTAATATAGAAGATATCATTGAGAAGATAACTAACACAAAAAAATTTGCTGAATATGAGCAAGAGTATGAACAGATACTCAGGCAGGACGCCTACAAGCTGGAGGCCACACGCCAGTTATTTATGGCGAGCTATCAAGAAACGACGCAACGCCACATCACTGTGCTACAGATCCCCTGTGCGGTCACTGGCATGTCGCGTCGCCTGCAAGACGCGCATACAACGGCCACCTCTCAGAAAGCCAGACTCTCAGGCTTCGACCTGGTGACGTTTGAGATCCTGGTCTCGACGGTGGGAGAATGTTATGAAGCCTTTGGTATTCTCAGCCAGCTTGGACACATCCAGGATCGAGTGACTGACCTGATCGCCAACCCCAAGCCCAATGGTTGCAGTCATCTTGCTTTCGGCTTGATCCTTAAAGCGACAGGGCCACGTACGCAGCATCTCGCCTGGTTACAGGAACAGAAATGTATCTGCCAGATCCAGATTACCACGCATGCAATGCATGCTCTTGCCTGGTATGGCTGTCTCCAACCCGACTACTACCAGTTATGCATGGGGAGATCCTTTTCTGAACCTCAGGACAGCGGTTCCTGGGAGCAGCTCTGGCATAGCGCGACTGGCAAAGTTTTCTCTACACTACGAGAAAAATTGCTGAATAGCTACTTGCAGTGTAATGCAGAAACTCCCATTGTCGTCTACGATAGGGACCGCACCGAGTTTTATCTCCCAAAGGGTGGAGCTACTGCCCTCGATTTCGCTTTTGCAGTCAGTGTTGAGACGGGAGAGCATGCTGTAGAAGCATTTGTGAATAATCGTAAAAGTCCGCTCTCACGTGTCCTTGAATCCGGCGATATTGTAGAAATCAGAACCAGCAGAGAGATACAGGTCCAGGATTACTGGCTCGATGAGCATTACGCTATCACCTCCAGGGCCAGAGAATACATCAATGCATCCCTGGAACGCCGCTCCCGTGACCGTCGCGGTTACTATCTCCTGCTCCAGGAACTGGATAACTGCCGGTTTCGCCTGACACCCAAAACGCTTGATGAGGAGCTGTCCCGCCTGATTAACCGGCATAATCTCGGCACACAGCAAGAATATCTGGCCCGCCTCGATGCACAGAGTGTGCCGCCTTATACCCCGGCCTGGGCAGTGCAGCAGATCATGCAACAGATGGCACAGAATAATAAGCTTTTGCCCAGAGAAAGCAGCAGGCTCTCCTGGATAGCAGTGCCGGATCTGCCTTTGAAAACAACAAAAAGAATCTTTAACAAACAACGTTTTTGTGACTTCTGTCGTCCAGTTTATCCGCATGATCCCAAGATCATCGGTCTCTATCGAGGACGCCGCAATGAACTGGTCGTACATAAAGAGAACTGTCCTCATCTCAACGAGTTCTCTCCCAGGGCCAGCCTTCTTCCTATGAGCTGGCAGTTGCAAAATCTCTCCTGCCGTGCCACTTTTTTTTTAAAGGCTCGTGATCGTAAAGGGCTGGTTCATGAAATTACCGAGCGATTGTTCGGCCTTGCCGGCAATCTCGTGTCTCTCCAGGCTGATGCTTTTCAGGAAGAAGCCTGGGTACGCCTGACAATAGATGCAAATACAGACGCCGACTTGCTGGATATCTGGCAGGAGCTTGCCCAAATTACAGGTGTGGTCAGCGTGGATATCGACGCCAGCACACCTGCTGATGTCCGTGTGCGTTTGCAAGAGCTTTATAAGGTGCGTGATCCCGCTCCCGCTGGAGAGTTTTCGGCGCAATTGTTCTGGGATGAGCAGATCTCCGTCCTGCCACCACGCAATACTGTACTGAGGAACCCTTTTGACATTTCACGCCCGGCAACTGCCAGGATGTTCTTCGGGCGCGCTCAAGAAACAAAAATTATGCAACGCGAACTCTGCGAGGGAGAACATGGCAAGGCGCTGTTACTCTATGGGCCTTTCAGATCAGGCAAAACCTCCCTATGCAAGAACTTCCTTGAACGTCAGGTAGATCTGCCTTCCTGGAAGGTCTACTTCTCGCTGCAAAACAGCACCGGCCAGAATGAAGAGGCGTTGTTTGCTATCCTGGCTGCTGAGATCTGTAACCGGTTCTCTGAGCAACTAAGGATGGGCTGTCAGCCCTGGTCTGCTTACGATGACAGCGACCCGCAAATCCGCTTCCGTCGCGTCGTAATGGGCTGTCTCGCGCAGGCACCACATTCCCGCCTGATTCTCGTCCTGGATGAGTTTGGTGGCGCTTTAGAAGCCTATCAGCAAGGGATACTCAATCACCGCTTTTTTACCTTCTGGAAAGAATTTATGAGTGAAGTACCTCAGTTTAGCCTGGTACTTACCATGCCGACAAGATCGCACAATTCACTTAGAGAAATTTCGCACGCCTTCAGCTTTGCAGAGACGCTTCCTATGTCCTTTCTCGACAGGGAAAGCGCGAAGCATCTGCTTGTTGACCCGCTTCAAGACCAGCATATCGCTATCCATCCCAGTGCGGTGACGCTGGCAAGCAGAATAACGGGGGGCAATCCTTATTACATGACGCTGATCGGGCAACAACTCGTCCACTACCTTAATCAGAACAGAGAGAAGCAGAAGGTAACTGATAATGACCTGCTCCTGATCATTGACTCGCTCCTCGGCGGAGAACTACGCCAGAACTTTGACTTTCTGCGCAAGGAGTTGCAATGTCCTGAAGAGCTGCGTATACTCCAGGCCATCGTTGAGCTGAGCAATAATCGCGTGCCAAAGGTCCATCTCAAAAGGATCGCTCGCTATCTTTCTCTGCCGGTTGCTAGAACGCGGCAGCACCTGGAGCGCCTGTGTACAGGTTTGATTCTGGAAGAAAATGAGCCTCCGGCAGACGGACCTCTTCCCAATCCTTACTACTGGTTCAGTATTGAACTGGTACGATGATTTCCATATTCCATCAGCGTTCCCGTCCTCTATTACAACGCCGATCTTTTTT
>JADBKA010000107.1 GCA_014896635.1 Ktedonobacteraceae bacterium | reverse complement strand
TCATATCTTTGTCCAAAAGATAGGGAAAGTATATCATAGATCAGTAAAAATGGCTTCTGTCAGCGACCCTTTGTTACCACCCTGATTGCGTAACCCGAAATACGTTTCGAGAAACTGGGCGGCGGCTGTCACGTCGGTAACTGTGAGATTGACATGGTTCAGTTTCATGACGTTGGCGGCAGGATACCCGCCCTGATTATCGGGTGGGAGGAATGCCGCCCCTCCTTTCCACTAAGCAGGCACTTGCCCGCTGGATGACTTTGAGCACGCGAGCGCTCGCGCTGGCATGGATCTTTTCCCCGGAGAGGGTACGCAGATCAAAATAGCCTGAACTCCGCCGCCCAAAGATAAAACCGGTCCTGCCCTGATACCGCACACCATCAAAGAGGCGAAACCCGTGGACCTATTTGGGAGCCGTGTTGCGTTGCCGTTTGCCCCCTTTGCGGATCGTGGCCTTATGCAGCTGCCGGTTGTTGCGCCGAATGAACTTCACCAGGTGCCAGGTTCCATCAGAAGCGGCCAGGGGATGCCCACTAATGCACCGGGCATCGACGACATGGGACTTCTCTAACCCGTGTTCAATCCGCGTCTGCTTCGTGATATATCCATAGGTCAGATGGACATGAGGAAACGAGGCCCTGGCTTGTTCGTAGATCTTCCAACGGATGATGCCCATTTGAGTGGCATCCCGGAACCCATGACGCTTCCTGGTAATCTTGTATTCCTGGTGCGTCCGGTGGATCAGATCATGGCACGTTTCGCACAGGGTGATCAGGTTATCGGGCCGATCCCCACCAGTCTTTCTGGACTCGATGTGATGCACGTTGAGAATCCTGTCCTTTGATTTCCCTTTGCACCATTGGCAGGCATGCCCATCACGGAACAAGACGTACTCTCGCACATTCCAGAAGCCAAGTTGTGGCCCCTGCTGGTAGCCCTCCCCTTCGATATCCGGGTTGCGGATCTTCTGGATATCAAACTGGGCCACCTCTATCGTAATCCTCCTCACGGGCAAAAGCTTGTGGACCAGCTTGATAACCTTGAGATGGGCATCAACTTTGTGTCGGACGGATGGGGCCAACCACCCCTGGGGCTTCTTTCTATTCTGAAACCGGGCCTGACGGTACCGCGTTTTCCGCTTCCTTCTGGCCCGGCGAAACTGTCGCCGCGTTGCGAGAAGTTCCTGGATATCCGTTCGAGGTTGCACTTCCGCCTCAAACAACACCGTCTTTTCCGTCGTCGCGCAGACCCCGATGTGCTGGGTGCCAGCATCAATCCCTAAAGCCACCTCCTGTTTGTAGCCACTACTGCCATAGAGCAGCTGGAGGGTGAAGGGAACCATTTTGACAATTTTTGCCTTGCCCGCCTTTAAGAGGAGGCGGGCCTTGCGTGGGGAGCAGGGCATTAAAGGTTGTCCATGACAATTGACCATGTAAACGAACAAAACGTTTACCATCCTTTCAGATGTCTGGTGCTCTTCGTCAACGTTCTCCCGGCTTGTCTTACCGGCAACACCGACCCTTCCTCTCAGGTCTTTTAATCACCAGCGACAGAGCAACCGGCTAGAGCAAGCACCGGAGGGTGTCCTGACCGGGTG
The DNA here is from genome assembly GCA_014896635.1 of Ktedonobacteraceae bacterium. The sequence continues at coordinate 13,983 of JADBKA010000107.1, read as the reverse complement.
AACGGAGCCCTCCAAAGAGGGCCAAGACTAGTCAACGAAGGCTCTTGCAAGCCTCCTCCTTCAGGAGGGGGTCATTGACGATCAGTTGCTCCTCACTCAATAGGCTGAGCCTGTTTCAGGAAGACGCGCAACGTTGAGAGTCTACCATAAAATCGGAGGTTTTAACAAGGAAGTTGCGCATGCACACTCGCCCTTTTGCTATGCGGTGAGGGCTCTTTGTGTGCAAAGTGCTCATATTTTCCTACTGTGCCAGAGAGGATATAGTAATTCTAGAAACTGGTGGTAAAATCTCTGGTAGGCACCGACCTGCCTTTGTTTGAGGCACTTATTCATAGACATTATACAGACCTGAAGAGAAGGAAAAAGAGAACTATCATTCGGAGAGAGGTTATACAATGCCACAACAGGTGTTGAGGCCTATTCGCTCGTTGGGCGTACTCACGGGCGGTGGCGATGTGCCGGGCTTGAACGCGGCCATCAAAGCAATGGTCTACCGCGCTGAGACAATGGGCATCAGCGTCATGGGACTGCGCGCCGGCTGGGAAGGGATCACGCTGCTGGATCGCTCGCGTGGCCGCGAAGCCCTGACGTTCAAGCAGGAAGATCCTACGACCTGGAAAGACGGCTACCTGATGCCACTGTCGCGTCTGAATACGCGCAATATTGACAGGCAGGGTGGGACGATCCTGCAATCGACCCGCACGAATCCTGCGAATATGAAAGTGAGCGATCTACCGCCGCATCTGCGCTCCTATGCTGAGGGGCATAAGCCCGGTGATCGCGTCGATCTAACCGACGAAGTGCTGGCGAATATCGAATTTCTAGGACTGGACGGGCTGGTTGTCATCGGCGGCGATGATACGCTGAGCTACGGCGCAAAGCTGGTGGAGAGGGGCGTGCCGGTCTGGGGTATTCCCAAGACGATGGATAACGATGTCCCCGGCACAGACTATTGCATTGGCTTTCAGACCGCTATCAGCCGGGCGGCAGAGTTCATCAATCGCCTGCGTTCCGTTGCCGGTTCGCATGGACATACCATCCTTTTCCGCATGTTCGGGCGTGATGCTGGCTTTACCGCGCTCGAAACAGCAATAGTCACCTGGGCTGACCGGCTGGTGATCCCTGAGGTGCCGGTGCAGATTGATCCTCTGGCTGACCTGGTGATGCGCGACCGCGCGCGTAATCCAGAGGGTTACTCGACGGTGATTCTCTCAGAAGGGGCGAATCTGGGAGTGCCTGTGCCTGAAGTTGGCCCGCCAGATGCCTATGGGCATCGCAAGAAGGAAAACGTCGCCGAGTTTCTGGCCGAGCAACTCGCTCAGCGTTTGCCGCATGTGCGCTTCCTGCCGATAGATCTGACCTACTTCCTGCGCAGCGGCGAGCCGGAAGTCTACGACAAACACATGGCAATCTTCTACACTAACCTGGTGATGAGCCTGGTAGAGCAGGGAGTGCATGGCGTGATGGCGGCGCACCGCGATGGGGAGTTCATCTGCACCGACATTCCCGGCAAGCAGTACCCGCCTCGCCGCGTCAACCCTGCCGATTACCACCCTACACGCTATCGCCCGTACTTCGAGCATATCATCGGCCCCTACAAGCCGCAACCACAACTGGTCAGCGTGTGAGCAGTTCGCTCCACACTGCTATCATAGAAGAGGCAACAGGGCAGACCAGTTGCCTCTTTCTTATAGTAAAATATCTCTTTGACGAGCACTGGCTTACCCCTTATAATGATCTTGCTTCCAGATGTCTTCTCTGTCGATCACTCAAGGAAGGAGTCGATGAAGGAAAGTAGAGCGCGCCAGCAGTTAAAATCTTTATCTGAGATCAAAGGACGCCTGTCGCTGGCCAGGATCGTGCGTTTTGTCCTGAGCGTGATTTTTGCGCTGCAAGCTGTCACCGTCTCGATTCTCTGGATTGTAACTGTGTTACGCAACCGGTATAAGAAACAGGAGCGTAGTTTCCCTCGCATTGCTATGGAAGAGGTTCAGGTTGGCGAGAACAGACTGCAATTGTACTGTTATGGACGCGACCTCTACGATGCGATGCTGGCAGCGATTGATAGCGCCCGCGAAACGATCTACCTGGAGTCCTACATCTGGAAAGGCGATGCAGTCGGGCAGGAATTTAAAGAGCATCTGGCACGCAAGGCGGCTGAAGGCGTGGAAGTGTACGTCATCTTTGATGGGTTTGCCAACCTGGTGGTGCCGCGTGAATTTAAAGATCCTGCCTCGTTTCACCCGGCGATTCATGTTCTCGAATATCATTCCTTTGCCAGATTCTGGCACATTCTTGATCCCCGCCGCTATGGCCTGGATCACCGGAAAATCCTGGCGGTGGATGGCAAAATCGGCTTTATCGGTGGCTACAACATCGGAAGCCTGTATGCTACGTCCTGGCGCGATACGCATTTGCGCGTCTGTGGGCCGGCGGCAGCGGACCTGGCGCAATCTTTTATTGATTTCTGGAACGCTGCCTGTCCCAGAAAAGACAGAATCACACGGCGCTATACACGCAAGTTTGATCCTCTGATCACCTTGCGCGATAACAATGCTTTGCGCCTGATATTCCCGATCCGCGACATGTATATTGAGAATATTGACCGTGCTGAGCGTTCTATCTGGCTGACCAATGCGTATTTTGTGCCGGATCATTTCCTGCTGAAAGCCTTAAAAGATGCGGCGGGACGCGGCGTGGACGTGCGCATCCTCATTCCCTGGATCTCCAATCACTTTCTGGTGGACTGGGTCTCGCACGGCTACTTCACAGAATGCCTGCGGGCCGGTATTCGCATTTTTGGCTATCGCCATACCATGCTGCACGCAAAAACCTGTACAATTGATGGCCAGTGGTCAACCGTCGGCACGGCGAATCTCGACCGTTTGAGTTCTATTGGGAATTTCGAGATCAACATTGAGGTCTACAGTCCCGAACTGGCGCGCCAGATGGAAGCACTGTTTGCGTGTGATACCGCCGATATGTTTGAGTTGACGCTGGAAAACTGGCGCAACCGTCCCTGGCTCACAAAGGTGAGCGAGCGCATCCTGGCGCCACTGCGCTTCATCATTTGAAAGCGCTCGCCGGAAACATGCGGCGTAAGCGTGCTCCTGCTAGCATTGCGATGCTGATTGTCCTGCCGGTACTGGTATTGATACCCGCCGGACCGCTGGACCGCTGCTCACGCCGAAGGGAACGCCCCGGCTATCGAGGCAATGGCTGCCTGGTTGCTGGATGCCGATACTGGCAATACACTGGTGAATAGCCAGGGACAGCAGCAGTTACCGAGATCTACAGCGCAGCGCAGCCACAGGAAAGGAACGGGATTCAGAACGTTGGCTTGAAAACCATCAAAACCAGGATCAGCAGCACCAGTACCGCCAGGATGATGCCGAGAATACTGCCACGTGTGGACAGCGCGCGAAACTCTTCACTCTCGTGTCCTGCGGCTGCCAGTACACGGATCTGACGACTGAGTGTAGGCGTGTAGACACCATAGCCGAGCGCAATTGCAACCACCCACAGGATGAGCGCCGCGAGTAGCCAGAAAGTGGTCAGTGTGTAGCCGGACAGCAAGACCATTGTCAGTCCCGAAACAAGCAACAACAGGTAGGCCGGGTTGGCAAAGTAATCATCCAGGATCTTCACTCCACGCAGCGCGAAGTCCAGGTGCTCCGGCTTTTGCTGAGCGCGCACCAGCCAGAGCGCGTAGGTGGCATTGAAGCCGAAGGCGATGATTGCCAGCAGGATGTGGATGAATTTGACAACAGTAAAAAGCCAGGACATCGCAAAATCTCCTTATGCTCTGTACTTTGAATAACACTATCAATTAAAAGAACATCGTTAAGTCCTTTACAAAAAAAACATCAATGCCGGCACAGGCCCTCACATTCTATTTGCCAGGCAACCTCCATTGTGCGCTGGATATGAGGCGCGTAGTATGTGGGCAGGCTGATTGCCAGCGAGACCATACCATGCACGACGGCCCAGAGCACATTGCTGTAGCACTCAGCGTCGCCGGGGCGCAGCACGCCCGCGTCGATGGCCTCCTGCACAGCCTGCCGTAGAACCTGGAAAGCAGCGATACGCGGTTGATCTTTCCCTGCCGGCTTGCGTGTCAGGAAATCCGTGCGCTGCATAAACATGAGCTGGTAGTACACTGGATTCTCCAGGCCGAAGGTCATGTAGGCGCGGCCAAGCGCAATGAGCCGCTGCCAGCAGTCCTGCGTCCCGGCAGCCGCCGCCGCGATCTGCTGGCGGAAACGCGCAAACCCCTCATCGACGACGGTAAAGAGCAAATCATCTTTATCGCGGAAATAAAGATAGATCGTTGTCGGCGAGTAGCCAATGCGCTCGGCCACCTTGCGCAGCGAAAAACGATCATAGCCCTGTTCCAGAAACAACTCGCCCGCCGCGTTCAGAATGGCCTGTCGCAATTCTTGCTTCTGCTGATCTTGCCGGTGGCGAATGGCCTGGTGCAGTCGCTCGCTCTGTGTCTCACCCATTCTTTTTTTCATTGACGCCAATGTTCCCTTAGTTAACACTGTTATTTTAACAGCCGGGAACACTTCTGTCAAACCTTCGTCTAGGAGCTATGCTACTTCAGAAAAAAGTCGCTGACGGCCCTGGCAACCTCTCCTGGTACCCGTTTATCGATCCCAAAGTGATCGAGCCGGAGAAATTCTTTCGTTCAATTTGGCCGCGAGGGCCTGATAGATCTGTTCTGCTGATTTCTGCTGATCGCAGTCAACCGGGTTGATCGACTTCCTACTCAACATAGCGTGCCGGCTTCTCGAGGCTCGACTGCGTGCCAGCCTCATTATCTTCGGGCCGAATGCCCGGCGGAATGCCCTTGCTTAAAAGAATAATCCCTGGTAAAAAACGGAAAAATTCGTGCTATACTTAACGTGAAGCAGTCTGCTGCTTCACAGTGATAGAGAACCTCACAGCCTACTTTCTAGGAAGCAGGGACAGGCATGTTAAATTCAGCTTCACTGGGCGTGGTCGGGAGCGCGAAATTCTCACGCTTCTTTAGCAGGCCATGCTACGATTCGTACTGCTTTTCCAATCTCCCCGCGACCATCTCTTTTCTCCTCAGCGGCAAAGAACGAAGCGCGTTACCCCTGGATGTTTTTGGCGATCTGCCGACGCGCTACGACAAAGTTATTTTTCTGTTCATTGATAGTTTTGGCTGGAAATTCTTCGAGCGTTATGCTGATAGAAGCAGCTTTCTAAAGACTGTCCTGGAATGGGGTGTTGTCTCGAAGCTGACCTCGCAGTTTCCCTCGACGACCGCAGCGCATGCGACCTGCATCCATACCGGCCTGGAAGTAGGGGAGAGCGGCGTCTACGAGTGGCAGTATTACGAACCCCTGGTCGATGAGATTATCGCCCCTCTACTCTTCTCTTATGCAGGTGATAAAACTGCGCGTGACACCTTGAAGCAAACAAAGCTTCCTCCCGCAGCCTTCTATCCCAGGCGAACCTTCTACCAGGCGTTGCAAGAACAGGGAGTGGCAGCGCACATCTTTCAATACCAGGCATACACGCCTTCCACCTTCTCCGATATTGTCTTTCGCGGTGCGTCCGTACATCCCTACAAGAACGCTCAAGAAGCCTTTACCCATCTGCTCGAACTGGTGGCGAACAGGACGACAGTGCCGACGTACTACTTTCTCTATTTTGATCGCATTGACGCGATGTGTCATCTGTACGGGCCGGAGTCAAAGCAGGCGGATGAGAGCATTGTCGCGCTGCTGACGGTGCTGGATCAGCACTTCTGTAGCGGTTCGCAGCGGGAAGTGGGAGGTGGCAAGACGCTGTTGATGATGAGTGCCGATCACGGGCATATGAGCGTTGATCCCCAGACGACATTCTACCTCAACAGGCAGATCACTGGTATTGAACGCTACTTTCGCACCAATGCCAGGAACAATCCGCTGGTGCCGGCAGGCTCTCCTCGTGACATGTTTCTCCACCTCAAAGAGGAGTGCATGGACGAGGCAATTGATGTACTGCGCAGACACCTGCCGGGACGAGCTGAAGTTCATCGTACTGCCGATTTGCTGGAGCAGGGCTTCTTCGGACTGCGCAAACCTTCGACGGTCTTTTTGCAGCGCGTGGGCAACGTTGTTCTGCTTCCCTACCAGCATGAAACAGTCTGGTGGTACGAGGAAGGGCGTTTTGATATGCATTGGGCCATCACGGTGGACTCACCGCCGAGGAAATGGAGATCCCTGCTGCTATTGCAGATCTGACCTTTGCTTTTAAACGGGATAGGCAAGCCTGTCGAACTATGCTATACTGCACTGGAATCGAATTGGAGAGACACGCTATCTTCGTTCTGTCCACAGTATCTGCATAGTCTCTTACATACCTACCCTACAGAGGGAAGAGAGAAAGGGATTACGCTCCTGACCTGGGGAATCTAACCCCTGAGGAATCCCGTTTCCGTTTCTGGTGAGAGGAAAAGACTTTTATGCGGCGAGGAACACTCATACTCCTCTTCTTTATCATTTTACTGGCCGTAGGAGCTTCTTACGTCGTCTTCTGGCCGAACAGCGGGCCGGGCGGCAAACCTCTCTACGGCATCAGCAATCCATTTACCTTTAAAGAAGGACTGGACCTGCAAGGCGGTATCCGTGTCCTGCTGGTCCCGCAGTCGCTCAATCCGCCACCATCTGATACCGATATGGAGAACACGCGCAGCCAGATCGAACGGCGCGTGAACGGTGGCCTGGGTGTGAACGAGCCGGTGATTCGCACACAGAAGAATGGCAACGTCCCCAGTATCTCGGTTGAGCTACCTGGCTACAGCGGCAACCAGCAGGCTGCTATTCAAACACTGCTCAAGACTGGCAAGCTCGAATTCTGGAACACGGGCCAGCAGGGTTTGCAGAACGATCAACCATTTAATCCCAATGACTACCTTCAGAGCAACGGTGGCCCTAATCCGATCTTTACTGGCAAGGATCTCGATCCCAACAGTTTGAGCGTGGGCCAGAACTCACAGACTGGCGCCTATCTCATTAACTTTGGCATGAAAGGGGATGCCGTAGGACGTCTCACCAGCTTTACTGGCAGTCATGTCGGGCAATATCTGACGATCACGTTGGACCGCAAGGTGGTCACTTCGGCTGTCATCAGGCAGCAACTTCCTGGCAGCGGTGTGATCGAGGGGAACTTCACTCTGGAATCGGCGAATGCGACGGTGAATCTACTGAAATACGGCGCGCTGCCGGTGGCGCTTAAAATCGAGAGCCAGGATACTATCGGTCCGACGCTCGGTGCAGATTCCATTCAGCGAAGCATTCTTGCCGGCGGTATCGGCATCGGCATCGTGATCCTGTTCATGCTGCTCTACTACCGTCTACCCGGTCTGCTGGCGGATATCGCGCTGCTGCTCTATGCGGTAATGACGCTCGCGGTCTTTAAGATGCTCGGCGTTACCATCACTCTGCCCGGCATCGCTGGCTTCATCCTCTCGGTGGGCATGGCGGTAGATGCCAACGTGCTGATTTTTGAGCGCATCAAAGAAGAACTGCGCGAGGGTAGATTGCTGGCTGCCGCCATTGACATCGGTTGGAAGCGAGCATGGCCGTCGATCCGTGACTCAAACTTCTCGACGATGATCACCTGCGCGGTGTTGTATGGCTTCGGCTCCAATTTTGGCGCGACCATCATCGTTGGATTTGCCACAACGCTGCTGCTGGGCGTCTTGATCAGCATGTTTACCGCCATTGTCGTCACGCGCACGCTGCTGAACCTGCTGGTGCCAACCGGCGTGATCAACCATCCGGCTCTGTTCGGCCTGTCTGCCAGTGAGATTATGAAACCGGCACTGGCGCGGCGCAACAGCGCAGTATAGAGGAGGCCGTTGTGTTTAACCTTGTCAAGTATCGCTGGCTGTTTATCGCCATTTCGCTGCTGGTGATCATTCCAGGCACAATTTCGCTGGCGCTGTTCCACCTGCGCGTCGGCATTGATTTTGCCGGCGGGACAAACGTCACCCTTCGTCCACAGCGAGATCTGTCGATTACCGAACTCAGAAATCAACTCGCGCCTTTCAAACTCCAGGACTTGCAGATCGTGCCCGGCGACAATACGGCTGTGGAAGCAGGAAAGACGATCTGGGTACGCCTCAACACGCAGGTTGACTCCAATGTAGAGGCGGCGATCAAAGATAAAATTACGAAAAAGTACCCGGAGACAAATGGCAAGATTACGCCTGCTGTCATCCCCGGCGTCGGCGGCGATAAACCGTTTACGCTAATCACTATCAGTGGTTTCAATAAGGCACCGAACCTCGATGAGATCAAAGCACTGCTCAAGGATCTGCCGAAGACCAGCGATCCGACGAAAAGTGCTGCTCCACCATCAACAGGACCAACGGCTCCCGTGCAGGGGACTGCTACCGCTACCCCGAAAGCCACCGCTACGGCTCAGGCCACCCCGAAGGCAACGGCTACACCGGCAGCCACACCTGCTGCGAATCCCGCGAATCCTGCCAACATTGCTGTAAGCGTGGTGGATATCCAGCAGGGCAGGACAACGAAGACGTATACTATCCTGACCAGCTCAACGAACTTCCTTGAGCAAACCAATAATTCGGAGATCAACAGAATTCAGTCATCGTTCCTCGCTCATGGTGGACCGTACTTCCAGGTGTTGAGTAGCTCTTCGGTAGGGCCTTCAGTCGCTTCGCAGACGACATTCAATGCGGCTCTGGCCGTCCTGGCTGCTTCTTTCTTCATTCTGCTCTACATCTGGTTCTCTTTCCGTAAAATCCCCAGAGCCTGGCGTTATGGCACATGTGCAATCATTGCTTTACTGCATGATGTGCTGGTCGTGCTGGGCATCTTCTCGATCCTGGGTCACTTCTTCGGCGTGCAGATCGACTCGCTGTTCATCACGGCTCTGTTGACGGTCGTTGGTTTCTCGGTACACGATACGATTGTGGTGTTTGACCGTATTCGTGAGAACATGCACCGCCGCGTCAATGAGACCTTTGAAGAGGTGGTGAATGCCAGTCTGGTACAGACAATGGCGCGCTCGCTGAATACGTCGCTGACGGTGCTCTTTACGCTGCTGGCGCTCACCCTGTTCACAACGGCAGGAACCAGCGTTCACAACTTTACGCTGACGCTGCTCATCGGCATCTTCAGCGGGACCTTCTCTTCGATCTTCAACGCCAGTATGCTGCTGGTCATCTGGGAGAATTGGGATGAACGCAGGTCCAGAGCTGGTGTCAGCGGTAGACGGGCAGGAGGAGCTATTACAGCAAAAACCAGGCACGAGGCGCGTGACCTGGCGCGAGCAAAATAAATAGGGAAAGCTGCTGAGATATCCCCGGAGGAGAACTATGCTGACGGGACTGGATCATGTGATTATCGGAGTGAAGAATCTGGAGCAAGCGACGGAGATCTTTAGCCGGCGACTGGGACTGGCGGCGAGTGGCGGTGGCATCCATCCAACCGGTGGTACGGCGAATCGCATTATTGTGATTGGTGACACCTATCTGGAACTAATCACCATACGCGATCCGGCGGAGGCACAGCAGAGTATGCTGGAGCGCCTGGCAAAGGGAGACGGCTATGTAAACTTTGTGCTTGGTTCGGACAATATTCAGGCCGATAGCGCGGCGATGAAACAACGCGGCATAACGGTGGTTGGTCCGCAGGGAGGCGAGCTAAGATCGAAAGATGGGCGCGCGCGGAGCTGGCTGCGTATGGATATAGAGCGTCCCGATATGGCTCAGCACTATCCCTTTATTATCCAGCATGATAGTAGTGGTGAGGAGCGGCGCTTTCGCCTGGCAGGGTGGACGTCGCCGCCGCCGCACCCGTCCGGGGCGGTGCGCGTGTTGAGCACGACCATTGTTGTTGAGAATCTGGAAGAGGCGAGCTTGCGTTTTCAGCGCATTTATGGATTGGAGCCGTCAGTTCCTTATGATGGTGAAATAGATGGCTGGGATGCCACGCTTGTGGCTTTCACGCTGGGCAACGACTATCAGTGCTTTGAACTGGCGGCACCGCTTCCGGCCAGTATCGATCCTGCTGAGGGAAGCGGGCATATACCGGAGAAGGGGGCTTTGCGCCGCTATTTGCAGAAATTTGGCGAGAGCCTCTGCCGTATGACGCTGGAAGTGCAACATATAGAAGAGACCAGGCGTTACCTGGATCGCCAGCAGGTGACATATACGTACCAGGAGCGGCCTCGGCCTGTGCTGTGGATTCATCCCGACCACGCCTGTGGAGCGGCGATAGTGCTGTATCAAAAAGCGGACTGAGTGTTAAAGTATTGAAAGCTGGTGTGCCGGTCCTGGCGAGATAGCTAGTCGGCAGCCCGCAAGGTGAAGAGGATCTTGCGCTTGAATACTTTCTCGAAGAGATCGGCCTTCTCGTAAGCATGCTCCAGTTCGGCGTCGAGATCGGCAAGAGGGCGTATCCAGAGCAGGATGGTCCAGTTCTCCTGATCGCAATGCTCAGGATCGGTAGCCAGGCGCAGGACTCGCCCATCGTGATCATAGTCGAGGGCGTCGGTGATGCGTAGGAGCGCGGCGAGCATCGAGACGCGCTTGCGTGCGCGAGCATCGAGCGCGCTGAATTCCTCGTGTGCCTTGCTGGGTAGCGCCCGGCGATGATAGCGGGCAACACAGGCGATCTCGTACCGTTCCGTATCGCTGAAATCCGGCAGCGGCGTATCTTTGATGAGGCGGAACGAGTGCTTATGGTGGCGGCGCGTCTCGATCATCATGCCCGTATTGTGAAGCAGCGCGGCCCGCTCAAGCAGGCGCCGCGCCTGGTCGTCTAATTTATGTAGCGAACGGGTTTCATTGAACAACTGGACAGAGAGACGCGCGACGTGGCGCGCGTGTGGCCAGTCCTCGACGAGCAATCCCCCGCTGAGGTAGAGTTCTTCCTGCGTCGGTTGATCGTCTGATGACCAGCCTGTACCTTCGACAGAATTTGATGTGGTCACGGGTAGTTTCTCCTGCACTAATCCTTTTACGTTAGCCACGCTGGTAGACACTCCCCCCTCCACAAAACACGACATTGCTGAGTTCTACTTATTGTAACGAGTACACAGTCTCTACCGTCACACGGTCCCCTCGACAACGGAGTCGAGCAGGGAGATGACTTCGCGGTAGAAGTCGCGTGCCTGGAGTTGCTGCCAGTGCTGGCGGAACGCTAGATACTGTTCTTCTCGTCTCTGTTGTCCATACTGGAGGAACAACTCCAGTCCCTTGCGCTGATCGGCGGAAAGAGGAGCGTCAGAGTTCAGTAAAGCGGCGAGCATATCGGGGTTGAGAAAAAACGTCCCTTTTTTCCTCCGGCGCGAAAGACGGGCCAGTGCTTGCTGGTAGCCCGTGCCAGCAGTCTGGCTGCCCAGGCAGAGACGCAGCAGAGCGATAATGACGTCACTGTCATGCAGTGCTCCCAGTTCTTCCTGCAACTGTACCATTTCCTGGATGAGAGAATCGCATTTTCCTTGCAAGGCATCCTGGAAGAGTTCGAGGGTATAGCGCAGTCGCTTGGCGGCGATGCGCAGGTTATGCAGTTCATGAATGGCATACGGATAATCGACGTAACTCTCCCAGGAGTAAAGTTCTTCCAGGCGTACTCTGGCGATCTTGCAGACATTTGCTTGCAGCGGCGCCTGAGGATCGAGGTTTGTCACCGGTTTAGCTTTTGCCATTATGACCTCTCTCTGGGAGACACGACCTGATATGCTCGGTGAGCATATCTTCGTCGAGATTTCTTAAAAACGTGTCGAGCGTTCGCTGGTGCTGTACCCGGTAGGCGCTCAAACGCTCAATGAGCCATTGGAGGCCCGCCTGTTCATCGCTACTGGCGTGCTCAAGCCGGGTGCGCAGGGACGCGATCATCACATCGGTGTCGCGCGCTTTGCCCAGTATATCAGCAAGTTGTTTGACCTGGCGATATGCTTTTTGAAAAGGCTCTGGCTCACAAAGAGACTCGTAGGCGTCGAGGACTGCGCGCAGGCGGCGCGAGGCCACACGCATTTTATGGACGGCCTCGATATCTTCGTGCCTGAGCACTGCATCACGCCACTCAAGCATCTTTTCCAGGCGTGCTTGCAGCATGCGGCGTCCGGCCTCCGTAAAAGACTCCTCGCGCTTGCCTGCCCTGTGCGCCTTGCCAGTGTGTGCCTGCGCTCTCTGTTCGCTTTGATCATGTCGGTCGGTGTGAGAAATCTGTTGTAGCCACTGATCACCGTAACGCGCATAGGCCAGGAGAACGCCCTCACGTATCCCATGCGGAGTCACGTGAATTGCACGTAATTGCCAGAGATCCATGACTGTGTGGATGATCAGTGTTCCGGCAGCCAGAATGCGCGCCCGCCCGATATCGATGTTGTAGCGAGTGGCGATTTCGTGAGCTGGCAAGGCACTGAGCAACTCTTCGCAGTGTTCCAGGTCGGCGAGCGTCAGGCGCATGTGTCGCTCTTCCTGCTGGACTACCTGGTTTGCCAGGTGCAGGAGCGTGTTGGCTGTGCCGCCGGCTACGATCAAAGCGGCTGGCTGCCGCTGTTCTGGCAAGTTCTGGAGATAGGTTTGCAGAAATGTCAGAGCCACCTCTCGATCTGCCTGAGATGGTGGATCAGAGTGAAAATAACGATCATGCAGCCAGCCTGAGCCGATGGGAAGCGAGGTGCGCCAGGTGATCTGCCCGTTTGCTGCTGTGACGAACTCGGTGCTGCCGCCGCCGAGGTCCATGATGCTGATGTGTGTTGAGGCTTCTGATTGTGTGGCGAGTTCGTAGGTTGTGCCATAAAATGTCAGGATGGCCTCGACATCCCCGTCGATGAGTTGGACGTGCAGCCCGGTTGCCTCGCGCACGGCTGTACAAAAATCCGCGCTGTTCGCGGCTTTACGGATAGCTTCAGTAGCGACAACAAAAATAGGGTGGGCATGATGGCGCTCTGCCAGTTCTTTATAGCGGCGCAGGACGACCAGTGCTTCGTCACGCTTCTGCGGTGAGATCGAGCCATGGGCATTCACGCTCTCACCGATGCGGACCAGCACAACTTCATCTGCCAGGATCTCCAGGGTGGCAGGGAAGCATCTTGCCACAACGAGATGAATGGTATTGCTGCCGATATCAATTGCTGCACAGGTAGGCGCATTGTGGCCGGTATCAGTATGCTTTATAGTAGGAGTATTGGCATAATCCATGCATAGTGTTCTTTCAAAAAAGTTTCAAGAAACAGCCATTATAGAATCTATTATAACATGCCCATCCTGCTCCTGCTAAGGGCGAGGTGCTCAGGCAGGGCCGGTAATAAAATCTCGCACGGCTGGCATGACGATTTTTGCCTGCATATAGAACGATTCGTGAGAGCCTGGCAGGGCCAGCAGTGTACTATGCTGTGCTTTCGCCGCTAACAAGCGTGCATCCTCAAAAGGCACATCTTCGTCTCTGGTGCCATGTACTACCAGCGTGGGAACGCTGATGGCCTCAAACGGGTAGTCCTTCTCTGCAATGGCGGCAAACTGGACGAGATCGTTCTCATAGCCGATGCGGCGCAGGTGATAGTGTGTGCCAGAGTAGAGCATTTGCTCAACTATTGTACCGTGAGGGAGAAGGCGTGCAACCGGGCCGGCGAGATAGAGGAAAGGATCGGAGACCAGCAGGGTGTCGTAGATCCTGGTGTACAGGCGCTGCCAGAAAGGCATGGTCTGTAAGCGAGCAGTTTTGTTGCTACGCCTGACGAGAGCGCCTATCATGATCAGGCTGTGACAGCGTTCAGAATGACGCAGCGCGAATTGTATAGCCGACGGTCCGCCACCTGAGAAGCCCAGCACGCTGGCTTTTTCGATCTGGAGCGTATCGAGCAAAGCAACGAAGAGGTCGGCCTGCGCGGCAGGCGATGGCCCGCTGGTCAGGGGAGTGCGCAAGTAGCCTGGACGCGAAGGAGAAATAAATGTACAGCAATCTCCGATAAAGCGAGCAAAAGCCA
>JADBKA010000417.1 GCA_014896635.1 Ktedonobacteraceae bacterium | reverse complement strand
AGCGCGAAAATGTTCCAGAAGCGATGTCCACGCAGCCTGACTGGCCGATTGGGGAAGCGGTAGACCTCTTCCAGTTGCAGATGCTGGCCGTTGAAGCGTCCCAGCATCACGCGCCCACTCTCGGCTCCGAGATCGACGGCTGCAATTGTGCGTGTCGCCATAGACTGTTTCCTTCTTGGTTTCGTTAACAGGAGATCCGGTTTACGCTACGCACCGGGATAGCCACTGGATGGTTCGTCGGTTGCTCGCTCACGTGCCACTCGTTCGGCGTAGCCACTGGCGCGGAAAGCCGCGATAGGATCAGGCTCAAGTCCCTGGCGCGCGCGCACCTCTGCCAGTAGTGGACGCACATCGGTCTCATACGCCGCCTGAAGCACGCGGTAAGCTCCCAGTACGTCACCTTGCTCCTGCGCCTCGCGCAGCGCCACGCGATTAACCAGCAGCGCCTTCGCATAGGCGGTCTGGATGTGGAGCACGCTCTGAATCATCGCTTCGATTTTGGGTTCGATGTTATGCGATTGGTCAATCATATAGGCAATGCGAGCGGCGTTAGCATTGCCCTCGGCATTCGCGCCGCTGATCTCATTGAAGATGCAGAAGAGTTCAAAAGGGTTGAGCGAGCCGGCGATCAGGTCATCATCGGCATATTTGCGGTCGTTAAAATGGAACCCGCCGAGCCGCTCTTCGTCCAGCAGTTGCGCGACGATCTGGGCAATATTGGTACCCTGCGGGTGGTGGCCGGTATCCACAAGCACTTCTGCCTGCGGTCCTAGCTTCTGTGCCATCAATAATGATGTTCCCCAATCCGGCAAATCGGTCGAGTAGAAGGCAGGCTCGAAAAATTTATATTCGATCAGCAGGCGCATACCAGCGGGTAAGGCTGCGTAAATCGCCTGCAAAGAATCAAGCAGGCGATGACGGCGGCGGCGCAGATCGTCCTGTCCAGGATAATTAGTGCCATCGGCCAGCCAGAGACTGATAACATCCGAATTGATCTCACGGGCAATCTGGATACAGGCAAGTACATGCTCGATGGCCTGCTCGCGCACTCCTCTATCAAAATGAGCGAGGCTGCCGAAACGGTACGCATTATCCTGAAACAGGTTGGGGTTGACAGCTCCCAGGCGCAGTCCGAGCTGCGCGGCGTAATCTTTTGTTGTTTGCCAGTTGTCCACGCTATCCCAGGGGATATGCAGAGCGACTGCCGGGCAACAACCGGTGACGCGCTGAACCATCGCGGCGTCCTCCAACTTTTCGTGCAGGCTGCGCGCCGCCCCCGGCCAGGGAAATACCTTGAAGCGAGTGCCGGAATTGCCGTATCCCCAGGAAGGGGTTTCAATAGAGAAGGCCCGTATCCGGGCGATGACTGACTCGATTTCAATACCCTGCCGGGCCAGCATCTCACCCATGTGCTCAAACGCTCCAGCCATATCTTCCTCCTCTGTGTACTCTTGTGTACTCTGCTTCTTCATATGTATGAAGGAAATGTGAAATAAAAGAAAAAACGCTCTGGATGGTCCTACGTCGCAACCACAAGTGGGGACTCGTCGTCCTCCCTCTATACTTATATTTGAAACGTTTCAAATATAAGTATAGAGAGAACTGCCTGGAGAGTCAAGGGCCGGGGAGTTGTGTTTCTTCTGGCCTCTTGACAAACCGTCTGGAATCCTGTATCCTACAGTACGTAGTTGATCGCAGTGATCATGTCCTGTTTGTTGCTGTAGCTCAGTGGATAGAGCACTTCCCTGCGGAGGAAGGGGTCGGAGGTTCGAATCCTCTCAGCAACGTTTTTTTATGCGTGGTTCTCCCATCCGCGTTCATCCGCGTTACCCCTGTTACCTTTTTTGGGAAGAAAGCGTGTCTCAAGTGTTGAGAGGAATCACTTTCTTGTTTCCCATAGCGCCCATACCCATCAGTTTTACGGCTATCCTGCCCGCTCAACCTGTTTAACCCGTAAGGTCCTTCAGTGTCGAAGGACCATTTTGCCTTATTTTTACCCTGTCCGATCTAAGTAGGTAGACCTTAGAATTTAGAAGCAGGGGGAAATGGGGACACCCCATGCCCCGTCAGGGGCTGCCGCCCCTGGACCCCG
>JADBKA010000106.1 GCA_014896635.1 Ktedonobacteraceae bacterium | reverse complement strand
CGCTCACAGTGATACTCGTACAACGGCATCGTTACTCCTCTTTAGCGGGAACAAGCAGCGCGGCCCGGCGGCTCTGCTGCTCAAGCTGCTGAAGCAGGATTTCATGGGTGATGCGACAGGCTTCGAGAATACGCGGTGTCGTCAATGAGTAGCGTATCTCTGTACCGATACGCTGCGTATGCACAATATGATGCTGGCGCAAGACCGCGAGATGCTGGCTGATTTTGGCCTGGCGTTGCCCGGTGGCCTCGACCAGCTCTTTGACCACGCGAGGCCGCTCACCCAGCAGGTGCAGCAGTTCCAATCGCGTCGGATCGGCCAGCACCTGGCAAAGCTCAGCCTGCAAGCGATAAAGTTGCCGCTCCCTTTCGCGCTCCTGTTCCATGCGCTTCTCCTCCCTTCCTCTCATTATTCATTATTCTATTCGATTTAATGAATATGTTAACCTGAAAAAAAACGGCTGTCAAGGGGATGCTCCACTCTCAACCTGGCGGTTGGTGAGCAGATGCAATCCTTGCCAGGAAACTATGCCGCTGGACCCGCTTCTTCTACGAAGCGCACTAGCTTCTCCATATCGTCAAGCGCGTGAGAGACGACCGGGCCGGTGGAAGCGCGGGGAACACGCGCCAGTGCTGTGTAGGCGCGCTGGCACTGCTCTGCTAGAAACGAGTGGCAATACTCCTGCGTCTGTGTGCGGGCGAAAATTGTCAAAACTTGCTCGACCTGCCGGGGCGTTATCGCCTTTTCCTGCTGGTAGATATCCTGCAATTGTTGCCGGTCCTCTGAAGAAGCGTGTTCCAGCGCGTGCAAGAAAGGCAGACTCTTCTTGCGGCGGTAAATATCTCCCGCCGGCGTTTTGCCCAGTTCCGCTGTTGATGCCCAGACTCCTAACAGATCATCGCGTACCTGGAAAGCGATACCGATGGCATTGCCGAAGTTGCGTAATCCTGTGATGGTCTGCTCATCGCGTGTTCCCAGGATAGCTCCCATTTCGGCGGCGGCGCTCATTAACGCGGCTGTTTTGCGCTGAATCATGTCCAGATACATGGCGACTGAGACATCCTGGCGTTTCTCAAAACTGATATCCAGGTACTGTCCTTCGGCGACAGTGAGGATCGCCCGGTCAAGCACGGCGGCCAGGCGCGCAGCAGTGCTGCCATCGACGCCCTGCTCCAGGGATTGCCAGAGGGACAGGCGGGAGAGCGCGAACATACCATCGCCCGTGTTGATGGCATGCGGAATCCCCCACAGTTTCCAGACGGTTTTGCGATGGCGGCGCTCCTCATCCTTATCGACAATATCATCGTGGATCAATGTGAAATTGTGCATCAGTTCGATAGCAACGGCGGCTGGCAGGGCGCGCTGAAGGTAAGTTGTGGGATGCTCATTTGCCAGGCCCCAGGCTCCTGCGGCCTCGTAAGCCAGCAACAGCAGTGTGGGACGGAGCAGTTTGGCCGTGTTGTGCTCTGCTGGCCTGAACTGCGCGTCGAGCCAGCCCAGATGGTACTGCATCTGTCCATAATATGGCCTGAGCAGAT
This sequence comes from Ktedonobacteraceae bacterium, assembly GCA_014896635.1. The sequence goes on along the minus strand of JADBKA010000106.1, from coordinate 14,258 downwards.
CTGTGTCTGCACTGCTGGCAACTTTTTCTACGGCAGCTTGTAGAGCGGCACTGATGGCCTTACGATAGCGGGATATTGATGATAGCATGTGATCAATACTGCGAGATGAGGCATCTCTTCATCTCGCCTCCTCTTTTGTAATAAATGTGATTTCTTCAAGAAAAAGGGAAAAATTGTAGTCCCGCCAATGATGGCAGGGTTCGGGGGACACCTCCCCCGCTGTGTGGGGACCCGCCTGGGCTTGGCAGGCCCCCGCCAGGAGGGCAAGGCCCTCCTGGACCTCTCCTCTTTCTCTTCTCAGGGATGGAAATAGAAAAACAGTGCTGCTGCGATAGTGCCGATGACCACCACAAGACGGGCCAGACCTTTGATGCCACCTATACGGTGAAACGGTGTACAGAGATCGCAATAGCGATTAATATACTGGTAGCGGTGTCCGCGCATCCCTTCGCGTGTAATCACCACTTCTTCGACTTTATGCTGCGTATGCAGCTCGTCACAGATATAGCGCCCGCACCCCAGGCAGGTGCCTTGATCGACAAAGTGAGAAGTTTTCGAGATTGACCACTGGTCGGGATAGACCTGTGCGCCACAGACATAGCACACCTGGATCTGGGCCAGCTTCATCTGCTGCTCTGCACAGGGCGAGTGCTGCTGCTTGGGAAAATGGTTCTGGCAGAATCTCTGATGGCAGTCCGGGCAGCGGCCCAGCGCCTCTTCACTGCACTCGTGGCAGCGTCGCTCTGCCTGCGTATTGACAGGATACGGCCTTTTGGGAAATGTGTCTTCTCTTTGCATAACGCTCTCTTTTCCTTCCACCTCTCGCAGTGGGCCAGGCAGGCAGATTCAGGTGTCAGGAGTATCCGCCTTCCAGGTAGCACAAATTTGCTCTCTGTAATAGTATATCAATAGTGTACGCAGTGGTAGTAGTGGTTTCGGCTTTCAAACTTGCATCTTTGCCCGTTTGCTACTATCATGGAAAGGAATTTTTCAGCATTCTCATTTTTTAGAACGGGATTCAGTAATGCATACTTCATCGCTTGCGCCGACTACATGGCAGCACCATCACATTGTATGGGGAAAGCGGACGTACGTGATGGGCATTATCAATGCCACGCCCGATTCGTTTTCCGGTGATGGGCTGGCCCGTGATGCAGTGAGCACAGAGCAACTGGTGCAGCGCGCAGTCATTCAAGCACAGCAGTTTGTAGCGGAAGGCGCGACCTTTATCGACGTCGGCGGCGAATCCACCCGTCCCGGCGCGCTCTCTGTTTCTGTTGAGCAGGAACTGACGCGCGTGCTGCCGGTTATACGGGCGCTGCGCGAGGCACTGCCAGCAGAGGTGATCATCTCCATTGATACCTATAAATCCGAGGTGGCGGCGCAGGCTCTGGATGCTGGAGCCTGTATGATCAATGACATCTGGGGACTGCGCCACGATCCACAGATGGCAACGCTTGCCGCCGCACGAGGCGTGCCTGTAATATTGATGGCAAACATGCGCGGCGCTCAAAAGCGCGAGATTGTCAGCGATGTGGTGCGTTTCCTGGCCGGCTCTATTGAGAAGGCGCTGGCGGCAGGTGTGGCCTGGGAACGTATCATCGTCGATCCGGGCATCGGCTTTGGTACGACGCCAGAGGAGAATCTGATGCTGCTGCGCCGCCTGGGCGAATTGCGTGTCCTGGGTCGCCCGCTTCTGCTCGGCACGTCACGCAAAGCCACGATAGGCCGTGTGCTCGGTGGCCTGCCCGCCGCTGAGCGACTGGAAGGCACGGCTGCGACGGTGGCCCTGGGAATTGCGCAGGGCGTGGATATTGTGCGTGTGCATGATGTGCGCGAGATGATGCGCGTTGTGAGGATGAGCGATGCCATTGTGCGCGGCGCTTTTACCCTTGCAGAAGGATAGTAAAGGTTATAGAGAAAGATAAAAATTGTGAATTACAAAGAGGCCCTTGCTTATATCTATAGTTTTACCGATTTTGAGCGCAGCGGCAAGTATGTGCGCGACCGCAATGAAAATATGCCGCGTACCGCCAGTCTGCTCGCCCTGCTCGGTAATCCACATTTGCGTTTTAGCAATACGTTGATTGCTGGCACAAAGGGGAAAGGCTCGACGGCAGCTTTGATCGAACGGGTCCTGCGCCAGGCGGGCATCCGTACCGGCCTTTATACGCAGCCGGATCTGCATACCTTTCGCGAGCGTATTCGCGTCAATGGACGACTGATCGGCGAGCAGGAAGTTGCCGAACTCATCCCTGATATTCAGGCTGCCGTTGAGCAGGTTCAGGCATCGCGTCAATTTGGTCCGTTCATCACCTATGAGATCGGGACGGCCCTGGCGTTCTACTACTTCGCGCGCCAGCGCGTACAGCATGCCATCGTCGAGGTGGGGCTGGGAGGGCGCCTGGACGCTACCAATCTCACCCGTCCCCTGGTCTCGGTCATTACTTCGATCAGTCTGGACCATATGAAAGTGCTTGGTGATACGCTTGGCAAAATCGCCACCGAGAAGGCAGGCATCATCAAGCCACAGGGCATCGTAGTTACTTCGGCGCAGGCGCCCGAAGCACTGCTGGCAATCGCCGATATCGCCAGGCAGCGCCAGGCGCGCCTGGTACGTGTTGGCTCGCTGACAGGTGATCCTGCGCAGGCCGAGGTCGATGCCGGAAAACTACCGGCGCCGAGCTATCGCTATCAATTGCAGTCCCACGATGAAAACAGGCAGATCTTTAGCATCCAGACACCTGAACGCACCTATGCAGAGCTTGTCATCCCTCTGGCCGGGGTGTACCAGCTTGAGAATGCGACCGCTGCGCTGGCGACGCTGGATATCCTGCGCGCGCGTGGCATCGTCTGGGACGAGGCGGCACTGCGCGCCGGATTCCGCGCTGTCCACTGGCCGGCCCGTATCGAAGTAGTCGAGCGCAATCCGACCATCGTCATTGATGGCGCGCATAACGCCGATTCCATGCAAAAGCTGATAGAGGCGCTACGCTCAACATTTCCCTTCAGGCGCCTGATCATCGTCCTGAGCGTGTCGCGCGACAAAGACCTGCCGGGAATTGTGCGCGCGCTCTCCGGCGTGGACGAAGTAGTGCTGGCGCGCATGAATAGCCCGCGTGTGGCCGAACCCGCATATCTGCAAGCACTCTTCGCGGTGCATGCGCCTCAGGTGAACGTGCATATCACTGGCAGCAGCGCCGAAGGTATGAACCGCGCGTGCGCGCTGGCTGCTCGCAACGACCTGATCTGCGCGACCGGCTCGATCTACTTTGCCGCCGAGGCTCTGCGCTGGGCGGCTGAGCGCGGTGACGAGGCCGCAGCAGCCGATATCGAAGGGGTGGACCACTGAGACTTGACTTGCCGGGCTAAAAAACCTATAGTTAACATAGAATTTACCCAGTCTGTTGTCCCGTAGTCCGGCGCTGTCGTAGCAGCTACTGACTGTGCCAATACCATCAAGGAGGATGCCCTTTTATGCAAGGCTTAATGATGGACTATCCCCTGACGCTCCTGCATGCGTTCAACCGCGTGACCCGCCTCTTCCCGCACAAAGAAATCGTGACCCAGACCGAGGGAGAGCCACATCGCTACACCTATGGCGATTGGGGCAAACGTGTCATGCAGCTCGCCAATGCGCTCCAGAAGGCAGGCGTCGTCGATGGCGACGCGTGCTACTTTTGCCTGAACGCTATTTATTTGAGCTGTACTTTGCCATCCCCTGTATGGGTGCCGTGCTCCATACGCTCAACGTTCGCCTGTTCCCCGAACAGCTTATCTATATTGTTAACGATGCCGAAGATAAGATTATTTTCGTCGATGGCGACCTGGTGCCGGTGCTCGAAAAAGTTGCCGACAGGCTCCCCAGCGTCAAGCTGTACGTCATCATGGGCGATGCGCCGTTTGCGACCGGTAAACTGCAACCGTCAGTCGATTACGAAACCTTCATTGCCGATCAGCCTGCCTCTTTTGCCTGGCCCGAACTGGAAGAAAATACTGCCGCTGCCATGTGCTATACTTCTGGCACGACGGGCAACCCGAAGGGGGTGCTCTACAGCCATCGCTCCACGTATTTGCACTCTATCGCGGTAGGGCTGGCCGATGGACCGGCATTGTGCGAGCGCGATGTCGCCTTCCCGCTTGTGCCGATGTTCCATGCCAACGCCTGGGGTATGGCGCATGCAGCCGCCTTCACCGGTGCGAAAATCGTTTTCCCTGGCCGTTTCCTGGACCCGCTGCGAATCGCACGTACAATGGAGCGGGAGCGCGTGACTGTACCGGCTGGTGTGCCGACGATCTGGATTGGCCTGTTAAATCTGCTGCAAAAGGAGCAGTTCGATCTCTCCTCAGTGCGCGCGATCCTCTGTGGTGGCTCTGCCGCGCCGCAGGCATTGATCGAAGGATTACAGAAGCATGGCCTGACGCTGGTCCACGCCTGGGGCATGACAGAGACCTCCCCCGTAGCCTCGCTCAGTCGCCTGCGCAGCGATCAGCTTGATCTGCCACTGGAGGAACAGTTCCGCATTCGCGCCAGACAGGGGACAGTGCTGCCGGGCGTCGATTTCCGCGTGGTCAGCATGGATACGGGGGAGGAAGTTCCCTGGGATAACCAGACCTTCGGCGAACTCCAGGTGCGCGGCCCCTGGATTGCACGCGCGTACTATAAAGATGCCGAGTCCTCAGCCAAATTCGCCGAGGGCTGGCTGCGCACTGGCGACGTCGCCGTTGTCGATAAATACGGGAGCATCCAGCTTGTGGATCGCACAAAGGACCTGGTCAAATCCGGCGGCGAGTGGATCTCTTCGGTCGAGTTGGAGAACCTGCTGATGGGGCATCCCAAAGTGCTTGAGGCGTGCGTGATCGGCATTCCCCACCCGGTCTGGTCCGAGCGCCCGCTGGCCTGTATTGTTGCCAAACCAGATTATGTAGGGGCAATTACAAAGGAGGAAATTCTCGATTACCTGCGCCCGCGTGTCGCTAAATGGTGGCTGCCCGACGATGTGGTGTTCATCGATTCGGTACCTAAGACAAGCGTTGGCAAATTCGACAAGAAAGTGCTACGAGCGAAGTATGAGACTCATAGTCTGGCGAAAGAGTAAAGGTTCTGCCCGATGCTGATGAGCATATGCTCGTCAGCATCACTCTTTTGTCATCTCAAATAATCTGTACAATAGCTGTGTCGTAAAGACCAGCAGCAGTTCACGGGATGCCGCTTTGCCGCGCGCCCGTCTGAGCAGCGCCTCGACCGCCTGCACATCGAAAATGCCCGTCGCCTGGAGCGCCTCTGCCGAGAGCGTTTGCTGGAGTAGCTCGGAGTCCTCGATGCGTGAAAGCGAGGCAGCAGGCGCGATGAGGGGCAAAGGAGATGCGACTGAATCCGGCAAATGCCGCCGGAGCAATTGAGCAGCAAGCGCAGTCTTCGGTGTGCCGTCTTCCAGTTCAGCAGGCAGGCACGTAAGCATCTCCAGCATATGTGGGTTGAGGTAAGGAGAGCGCACGACCAGGCGTTCCTGGATTGCCAGTTGTTGCAGCGGGTTGACGACGAGATCGGGCAGACGCAGGTGGAGATCGAGATAATAATAGCCCTGCCTGCTGTCACTGAATTTAGCGGCCTGGCGCGCCAGTTTACGTGCGTGCAGCGTCTCTTCCCAACGTTCCTCTTCGTGCAGAACAGCGGCAGTTTCGGCTGACCAGAGTGGCGAATCTGCTGGCGGATCTCTGCTGATCACCTTGCGATACTGCGTGAGAATATCTGATTCTGTTGCTTCCGTGCTCTGTTCTCTTGCCGTATTGAGTAGTGCGCCGAGCAGCAGATGCCCACCCAGGCCGCTGATAGCCGCGCGCGCGCCCGTCTCAGCGGTGGCAGTATGCAAAAGCTGGTGCAGCGCGAATGGTCTGGTATCCAGGCAGGGAGATTCGATGCTGGCGATGGTTGCGATCCAGAAGTCGGGCTGATCCACGCCAGTAATGGCGAGGAATGGATGCTGACAGGCGTCAGCCACATGTTGCCGCCTGGGTTTTCGCGGACTTTTTGTAGCCGAGGTGCGATGGCAACGGCGTAGCAGTGTGTTGTGGCAAGGAGGAGCAGAGCAGCAGGCGCCGCCGGGTCAGAGCCAGAGCTGCCAGAGTGAGCGCCCCACGCCTCGGGAGCTGTGTTTGCGGTGAGCGAGTGCGCCGGATGTGGGAAGCGGTTCATCGAGGCGGAAATCGGTCGAAGCGTTGACGAGGTCTTCGTCCGCTGCCAGCGCAGAATCGAACCTGCGGGAACAATATTGATATGTTTGAATATGGTCCAGGGCGCGGGGATGAAACCATAGCGCAGCAGCGCGTCCAGGGCTGCCAGGCGTAAACTGCGTGGTACGCCGGCGGCCAGCAGCGCCTTCACCTCGCTGGCGAAGAGTAGGTTGCCCGGAGCAGGCCAGTCTTCGGCATAATACAGCGCGTGCAGTCCTGAAAGCGGACGGCGGTAGACGAGTGTGCGGCGGTCCGGCACCCAGTCGAGGACCGGCGGTTCGTTGTTGCGTTGCATGGCATAGGCGCTGTCGGAGAATGCGACCAGACCTGCTCCCGGCTGTACATTGCGAGCCGGTTGCCCGCCGTAGCGTCCCAGCACGCCACTCATCGTCTCCAGTACCTGTTCAATAATCTCCTGCGTGACCTGTTCGCCTGTCAGCCATCCTGCAAGTACGGGCATGGATTACAGTCCTCTCTACGGATTCTGCTCGCGGGCAGCCACTGGCCCTGCTGGCCGTGCTGGACTTACCGGGCCTTTGACCAGGCGTCGAAGCTGCTGCTCATCCAGCGATTCCTGTTCAAGCAGCGCATGTGCTACTCGCTCCAGTTCCTCGCGGTGCTCTGAGAGCAGATGCTGGACGTATGCATAGCGTTCGCTGATGAGTTGCTGCACTTCTTCATCAATCAAAGCCGCCGTCTGTTCGGAGTACATCTGCCTCTCGCGCAGTCCGACTTCTCGTCCCACGAACACTTCCTGATCGCCGGCCAGGAAAACCGTGCCGATGCGCCGGCTCATGCCCCAGCGTGTCACCATTTCGCGGGCTAGCTTCGTCACTTCTTTCAAATCGCTCTCGGCGCCCGTTGTGATATCCTTAAACTCCAGCTCTTCTGCCGCGCGCCCTCCCAGCGCGACCGCCATGCGAGTGAGCAGATAGGCGCGCGGGTAGTTGTGTCGATCATCAACAGGAAAGATCTGGGTTACTCCCAGTGCCTGCCCGTGCGGGATAATCGTCACCTTATGTACCGCATCTGCGCCGGGGGTAAGCATGGCTACCAGCGCATGGCCACTCTCGTGGAAGGCTGACACCTCGCGCTCCTCTTTACTCAGGATCAGCGGGCGTTCAGCGCCCATCGTGATACGGTCCAGCGCTTCCTCAAAGCAAGCCTGCGTCACTTTGTCCAGACGATGCCGTGCAGCGGTAAGGGCCGCTTCGTTTACCAGGTTGGCGAGGTCGGAGCCGACCATGCCGATGGTGGCGCTGGCGATGACATCCAGCTTCACATCGGGAGCGAGCGGCACTTTGCGTACATGCACGCGCAAAATGGCCTCGCGGCCCACACGGTCGGGCCGGTCTACGACAATCTGGCGGTCGAAGCGGCCAGGGCGCAGAAGGGCCGGATCGAGCACATCGGGACGATTGGTAGCCGCGAGGACAATCACGGCCTCGTGAGACTCGAAGCCATCCATCTCGACAAGGATCTGGTTCAGCGTCTGCTCGCGTTCGTCATTCCCGCCGCCGAGTCCTGCTCCACGCTGGCGCCCGACTGCATCGAGTTCGTCAATGAAGATGATACTGGGAGCACTTTTCTTCGCCGTTGTAAAAAGGTCGCGTACCCTGCTGGCTCCGACGCCGACGAGCATCTCGACGAATTCAGAGGCGGACATCGAGAAAAATGGCACGTCGGCCTCGCCGGCAACGGCTCTGGCAAGCAGCGTCTTGCCGGTACCGGGCGGGCCAACAAGCAGGATGCCCCGAGGAATTTTCCCGCCAAGACGCTGAAAGCGCGCAGGCGTTTTGAGAAAATCCACGACCTCAGCCAGTTCCGCTTTCGCCTCGTCAACGCCGGCTACGTCGGCAAACGTCGTCCGACTCTTGCCGGCGGAGTAGAGTCGCGCTCTGCTCCTGGTAAATGAGAAGAGACCATTCTGGGTGGTGGTCATTCTCCGGCCCATCCACCAGAAGAACAGGATGATCAGGACCAGAGGCGCGAGAGAGATGAGCAGATTGAGCCAGAAAGTGGCGCTGCCATTGCTGGATGGCTGCACGTCGATGGCCACGTGATGCTCTTGCAGTTTGGCAATTAAGTCGGCATTGCCAAACTGGGGGATGGTAGTGGTAAATTGAGTAATCTTTGTTTTCCCATCCTGGGATGGTACAGGAGAGTTGAAAACACCAGTCACCGTATAATCCTTGATCGTGACCGACCGGACGTTACCGGCATCGACCTGCGCAAGAAAGGCCGAGTAACTGACGGTCTCTGAAGACGGCGCGCTTCCCCCCTGGCCAAACAGTCCTGGTATGATCCAGAAGAGCATGAGGAGCAAAAGGACAAGCCAGGAGAGAATCGTTATCCAGCCGGGCCGCAGTGGTGATTTCTGGTTTTCCTGCGGCTCTGGCGAGGACTGATTCTGATTATTGACATTGTCTGTATCATTTTTTCCCTGCTGCATTTCAGTGTACCTTACGTTCTGTGCTGTTCCAGTTGTTGGAGGCGCTCCATCTGCTGGCGGTTCCACGCATCCTCAGAGTAAGGCGTGGCAAACCAGGCTTCCAGAATCTCTTTCGCCACAGCTTCCGAGGTAGCGCGCAAGCTGAGGGCAAGCACGTTAGCGTGATTCCAGATGCGTGCGCCGCGCGCAGTCTCGGCGTCGTGGCAGAGCGCCGCGCGAATGCCCGCTACCTTGTTGGCCGCAATCGAGGCGCCCGTGCCGGTCCAGCAGAATACGATGCCTTCGTCGGCCTGCCCGCTGGCTACTGCCTGTGCTGTTTTGCTACTGGTGAGCGGCCAGTCAGTATCGGAGTCGTTCTCATTCAGAGGGCCGAACAGCAGGAGCGTATGTCCGTGCTTCTTCAACTCTTCGATCACAACATCGGTCAGATGGGTACGTTCGTCGCTGCCAACGGCTATTCTCATGTCTCTCCCCTTTTTTACGAATCAAAGACCCTATAGTTGATACTTTACTCCCTCGCTTTCAGATACGCAAGCTATCCTTGCTCAGCTTTCCTTCTCTGTCTTCTCCCTTTTTTCCTTCCAGGTGGTGTAGCCCCCCCAGTAGCCCTTTCAAGTAGAGGTTTTTGGAGCGGTGTTGGGCCAGGGCGACAAGGAGACAGGGAGAGACCGGGCCAGGGTCCGCGCCACCAGGCGCTACCCCTACTCTAGACGTCTATAGACGTCATGGTCAGGCACCGTAGCGGGTCTCACGATGTTCTGCTCCAAAAAACCTCTCTCTGTAAGCCCCAGTAGCCCCCCATAAGAGTCTTGACAGGAAAAGTATCGGTACGTATAATCCTCTCAACTAACAGTGCTTGCTTCTATTCAGAGGCTCAGGCCAGGCTTTCCTTTTCAATAGTTGAGAGAGATCTCAGAACTTTCTGGCGTATTCCTTTATGAGAGAGATTTCAGAACTTTCTGGCGTATTCCTTAGTAAAGGAAGGAGGAAACAACTGTTTTGAAAAACATATTGAAATGTCTGCAAAATGACCTGGCGGGTGCTTGACAGAGAAGAACAGATGTACTAGTATAACGCCTGTTCTCACCTGAAGAACTGGTTGAAAGAACTGTCTTCGCTTCGCAAAAAGTGAGAATCATGAACCACTGTCCCTGGTTCTTTGCCTGGCTCAGGCCACACACGGGCGATCCCGTGCGGTGTGCGGAGTGTTCACCGCAATCAACACGTTTCAAGACGTTTTGGAGAGCAGTATGTCATCATTGAGTGCTGGCGATATGCTGGCACTCTAAGGCATCTTTTCCCTGTCACGCTATTTGGATTCATAAAGGAGGCTGTACACTATGCGCAGACGTTGGTCACGTATTTTCGCCATGTCTCTAGCATTGCCTATGCTGCTGGCGTTGCTGGCAGCCTGCGGTGCCGGGACTGGTACTGGTGGCACAGGTGGTACAGGTGGCGCAGCGCAGGGTCCGATCACGCTAAAGATCGGCACCGATTTACCTGTGAGTAACAAAGATGAAAGCAATGGCAAGCCGGCGCAGAACGGCGTGCAGGTTGCGATCAACGATGCGAATGCCCAGAATCTGGTCCCCAATGTCAAATTTGTACCAAACTTTAAAGACGATGTTGGACCAAGCGGCGCGCATGATCCTGCAACCGGTCAGAAGAACGTCAACGAGCTGATCGGCGATGCTCAAGTGGTTGGTATCGTCGGGCCATTCAATAGTAATGTGGCGCAGGCTGAGATGCCGGTTGCCAATCAGGCGCCTATTGCCATGATCAGTCCTGCCAACACAAACGATTGTTTGACCACCTCAACTGACGATTGTAGCGGTGCAAATAACAAGCTGCCGACCTATCGTCCGACAGGCAAAGTGACCTATTTCCGCCTGGCGACGCTCGACAAGTATCAGGGCGGTTCGCTGGCAGATTTCGGCTACACAAAGAAGGGCTGGAAGAAAGTCTACATTGTTGATGATGGTGAGACCTATGGTGTCGGCCTTGCTAACAACTTCGAGAAGCGCTGGAAGAGCCTGGGCGGCACCGTGCTGGGCCATAAGAGCCAGCCATCAACTACCACGTCGTATGTCGGCCTGCTGACCGAGATCGGTGCGAGCAAACCCGATGTGATCTTCTTCGGTGGCACTGACTCCAGTGGCGGCACGCCGTTCCGCCAGCAGGCAGGCCAGGTGCCGGCACTGAAAGGTATTCCTCTGATGGGTGGTGACGGGTTGAAGAGCAGCTCCTTCGCCAGAACCGTTGGTCCTGCTGCCAGGAACCAGGTCTATGCTTCTGTTGCTACCGTTGACGCAACTGGTGGAGCGCAGGCCGCCAGTGATCAGGCGAAAAAGTTCCTCGATGCCTACGACAAGCTCTATGGTCTGAACAATATCTCCGCTTACAGCGCCAGCGGCTATGACTGCGCTATGATTCTCATGACGGCGGTCAAAAATGCTATTGCCGCCGGTGCCAAGCCGCCAGCCAACCCCAACGATACTGATACAGCCAAAACGTTCCGCCAGGCGGTGATCGATGCCATTCAAAAGATCGATTACAACGGTGTGACGGGCCATCATACCTTCGATCAGAATGGCGATACCACCAGCAAAACCATCACGATCTACACTGTCGCTACTGATGTGAACGTGCGTGATGGCTGGGAAGTTGTCGATACCATCAAGGTTAGCTAACAGCAATCGAGAAGGTTGCTAGAGTTAAAACAAACGAAGTGGGGAGAGGGCTGCTGATGAGGTGAACCAGTTTAGCATCTCCCCTCTATTGGGAGTAGCCGGCAGAGGAACACCTTTGTCTACCGGTTGCTCCCATGCATGGTATAGAAGTGTCTCTTGAAAGTTTGTCTTTCTAGTGCGTCAAAGACCAGGGATATCATATTATGAACTGGGATCTTTTCCTGCAACTGCTGATCGTTGGTCTGGCTGCCGGGGCGATTTACGCGCTCATCGCGCTAGGTTATACGATGGTCTACGGTATCATCGAGTTGATTAACTTCGCGCATGGTGATATTTTTATGATCGGGACAATGGTCTGCGTGACTATGTTCGGGTTGTTTGGTGTGACCAATACTAGTGTGCCGCCACAAGGCTGGACACTGGTGGGGATTCTGCTGGCGACACTGGTAGCAGCGACGCTGATCTGTGCGCTACTTGGAATGGCTATCGAGTGGATTGCTTATCGCCCGCTGCGCAATGCTCCTCGCCTGGCTCCTCTTATTTCTGCTATTGGTGTCTCGCTGGTGCTGGAAGATATTGGGAAGCTGTGGAAGGGCAATAATAATATCCCGTTTCCGCAAATTTTCCCCAAAACAACCTACGACATCGGACCGCTGACCATCAGTGCCATCAACATTTTTGTGATGATCGTTGCCGTTTTGTTGATGATCGGACTGCACTGGTTCATTAGCAGTACGCGCGCCGGACGGGCTATGCGCGCGGTTGCTCAGGATCGTGAGGCGGCTGCGCTGATGGGGGTGAACGTGAATCGCGTGATCTCGATTACCTTTTTCGTTGGTGCCGGCCTGGCTGGAGCAGCCAGCCTGATCTATGGCTTGCAATTCGGCACTACTAATTTCACCATTGGCTTTCAACTCGGCCTGGTCGCCTTTACTGCTGCCGTGCTTGGCGGCATCGGCAACATCGTCGGCGCCATGCTCGGAGGTGTGCTGATCGGTGTCATCGAATCTCTTGTCACCATGATTCCTGAATCGGTCTTGCCTCATGGAGGCAATGCGTGGACGCGAGCGGTCGTTTTCGCCATCCTCATCCTGATTCTTGTGTTCCGTCCATCCGGCCTGTTGGGTCAGCAGACACCAGAAAAAGTGTAAAAATAAAACATTGAGCCCGGACTGGAAAAAATATGGAGAACGTGCCTATGCTTGCAATCCCGCGCGATGCTCTTACATCCCGCGATACACGCTCGCTACTACTTAAATGGCTCGTAGCGCTGTTGATCCCTGTTGCGATCTTCACGTTTGTCTGGAGCGGCGAACAGATTGTGAATCAGGCGCTGCTGAGTCTGTTTTTGCCCGGTCAGACCATCTTCAGCGTGCCGGTAGCAGTGGAACTCGCCATTTTCATTGTCCTGTTTTATGCCGCTGTGATTGCCCTGGCCGGCTATCTGGTCGCAGCCGACAGCGGACGGCGTAGTACGCTGGAACTCTGGCTTGATATCCTCTTTTATGTTCTGGTGCCACTGATCCTGTTGATCACGCTGAACAATCTGATTCTCGGCCTGGCCGTCAGCGTGCTTGTCTGGGGCCTCTATATCCTGGTGCGCAATTATGTGCGCAAGGTTACCCACTATGCTCCCCCGCCGCCACTGGCGAAAGTGGAAGTGCTCGATGCAGAGCAGCAGGCGCAGTTAAGACAGCGGGCGATTGCAGGTAGCTTCTGGTTCGCAACTATTTTTGCGCTGGTCTCACTGGTGGCCGATATCATTTTCTGGGTGAGCGGTGCTCCTTTCCCGCCGGTGCTGCTGGTCTGGGTTGTCGTGCGAACGCTGCTGCTACCGGTAGCCGGCTACTTTCTCGGCAAAGTAGGAGCGCGCATTGCGTTACGCCGTTCATTAACGCCAGAAAAAAACGAGCAGCTTGAAGTGGACCTGGAGAACGTAGAGGGGACGGTGAGCCGCGCCAGCCAGTTGCAGTCTCTCTCGGCCTCGCGGGCAAAAGAGGAAGCCGAAGATCTGGTGCCAAACGATCTGCCCTTGCGCAGCAAAGGTGCACAACGTTTCTATCTGACGCTGCTGCTCGCCCTGGCGCTTTTTTTTCCCGTGCTCGATCCTATTCTCTTTGGCTATGGCTCCAGCGGGCGCCTTACTGGCTACGGCGACGCTGGTTACTACATCATTCTCGCGTTGGGCCTCAACATCGTTGTGGGCTTTGCCGGATTGCTCGATATGGGCTATGTCGCCTTCTTTGCCATTGGAGCGTATAGCTGGGGTATGGTCGGCTCGCTACAATTGAACAAGCTGTTGGGCATTCCGGTTGACCCCAACCTCTGGGCCTGGTTCTTCTGGCCGATGCTGCTTGGTGCGGCGCTCATTGCTGCTTTCTGGGGCGTGGTGCTCGGTACGCCTACCCTGCGCCTGCGCGGCGACTACCTGGCAATCGTAACGCTGGGCTTCGGTGAGATCATTCCCATCGTCTTCCGCGAGATGGATATGTACACGAACGGCGTGAACGGGCTGGTCGGTATCTTCTCGCCAAAACTGCCAGGCGTGGAGTGGAGCAGCTCTACGCCTGTTCCCTATTACTACCTGATACTGGCGTTGATCGCGCTACTGATCTTCGTCAACGTACGCCTGCGCGACTCGCGGCTAGGGCGCGCCTGGGTGGCAATTCGTGAAGATGAGATTGCAGCAGCCTCTTCCGGCATCAATCTGACCAGCACAAAGTTGCTGGCTTTCGGGGCCGGCGCCTTCTTCTCAGGCGTGGCCGGCGCCTATAATGCGGCCAAGCTCGGCACGGTAACGCCGGAGACGTTCAATACCACTGACTCGATCATCTACCTGGCAATGGTAGTGATCGGCGGCCTGGGCAGCATTCCAGGCGTCA